>JAYVRZ010000372.1:0-5709 GCA_043775965.1 Sphingomonas sp. | reverse complement strand
CAGGCCGTAGCCGAACGGAAACAGCGGCTTGGCGCCGGTCTTGTCGAACCATTTATAGCCGACCGCCGCACCTTCGATATCGTAGTTGCCCATCGGGTGCGCGTCGCGATCGAGCTTGGGATCGCCTTCCAGCACCGGCCGCGGGGTCTGCGCGAGCGACGCCGGGAAGGTTGCGGGCAGATGACCCGACGGATTGACCTCGCCGGTCAGCACGCGCGCGATCGCCTCGCCGCCGGCGGTGCCAGGATACCAGGCCTCCAGCACCGCGCCGACCTTGCCCAGCCACGGCATCACGACCGGGCCGCCGGTCTCGAGGACGACCACGGTCTTCTTGTTGGCGCGCGCTACCGCGTCGATCAGCGCATTCTGCGCGCCCGGCAGGTTGAGATCGGGAACGTCGAACGATTCGCCGGTCCATTGCTCGCCGAACACCACGACCAGGTCCGCCTTGCGCGCCGCCGCTGCCGTCGCCTTGACGTCCTTGCCATCGAGATAGGTGACGGTCGCGCCGGTTCGCGCCTGCAATGCCTTCATCGGCGACGAGGCATGATAGGTCTTGGGACCTGGGAAGCCGCTCGGAAATTCGTCGGGCACGATCAGGCCGTTGGTCGGCGCGTTCGGCGAATAGACCTGGCTGGAGCCCCCGCCCGACAGCACGCCGACATCGGCATGCGCGCCGACCAGCAGGATCGATTTCGCAGTCTTGGCGATCGGCAGCAAGCCGGCGGTGTTCTTGAGCAACACGATGCCTTCCTCGGCATCGGCACGCGTCACTGCGGCATGGCTCGCAAAGTCGATCGTCGTCGCGCGGTCCCCGTTCACGACCGTGTCGAACGCACCGACCGAGAACATCCCCCACAACACCCGCCGCGCCATGTCGGTAGCGCGGACTTCGCTGACATGGCCGTTGTTGACCGACTCGCGCAGCGCATCCGCGAAATAGGGTGAGCGATCGAACGCCCAGCCCGATTGCTGGTCGAGCCCGGCATTGGCTGCCTCGCTGGTCGAATGCGTCGCGCCCCAGTCGGACATGACATAGCCCTTGAAGCCCCAGTCGCGCTTCAAGACCGTGTTTAACAGCCAGTCGTTCTCGCACGCGTAATGCCCGTTCACGCGGTTGTACGAGCACATCACCGAGCCGGGCTGCCCGACCTCGTTGGCAATCTCGAACGCGAACAGGTCGGACTGGCGTGCGGCCTGTTCGCCGATCTTGACGTCCATCGTGAAGCGGTTCGTCTCCTGCCCGTTGAAGGCGTAATGCTTCATCGTCGAGACGACATGCTGCGACTGGATGCCCTTGATCTCGTGCCCGGTGATAACACCGGCGAGCAACGGATCCTCGCCGCCATATTCGAAATTGCGCCCGTTCCGCGCCTCGCGTGTCAGGTTCATCCCGCCTGCGAGCTGGACGTTGAAGCCCGAGAGGAACGCCTCGTTGCCGATCATAGCGCCACCGGCCTGCGCCAGTTCGGGGTTCCAGGTCGCCGCGGTCGCGATTCCTGACGGCAGCGAGGTGCGGAGACGCGGCGTCGGCCCGCGCTGGCTGGCCACGCCGACGCCGGCATCGGTCTGCCACTGATTGGGAATGCCGAGACGCGGAATACCCGGTACGATCCCGGCGGACGCAGGCAGTCCGTCCTTCGGGTATGCCCAGTTCTTCGTCGGCGACTTCAGCCAATCGGCCGTGGTCGCAAAATAGCCGAAGGTGAGCTGCAGCTTCTCATCGAGCGTCATCTCCTTGAGGATCAGTTCGACGCGCGCGTCGGCACCGAGACCGGTGTCCATCCAGGGCCGAGCCTTGGGGCCCTCGGTCCGCGCCGCAGCGGCCGCCGGCGCGTTGTTGGTCGTTTGCGCGGCGGCGGGCGCGAGCGTGGTGATACCCAGGAGGACAGAACTCGCCAGCAACCGCCCGAACATGGTCTTGGTACGAACTGCGGTCATGAAGCTTACCCCTGGCTGATATGACAAATCCAGGCCGCGGCTTGCCCCGTCCGCCCCGATGCCGCAACCGTTAGTCGCATCGTTCGCGCCCGGTCGGCACGCACGACGTGGCGGGGCGGACCGCGAGCGATGGCGCCGACCGGATAGCAGGTGGACAGAACCAGCCGGCTGCGTTCCGTATAGGTGGCCTCGATCGACGCGAAGCTGCTCGGCTTTTCGCCTCACAGAGCAGGTCTTGCGCCAGCTCGATTTTGCCCGGCCCTGCCCGCGCAAGAGCGACTTCGTGCCGTGATATTCGAACCGTGCAACCGTCGCGACACGAATATGGCAGGACCACGGCCCGAGGACGCCGACCTGCGTGAGGCCGACATCGGCGGTGTGCGCTTGGTCGCGCGATAATGGAGGGAAGGTCACCTGATTTGGCTCGGGCCAACTCGCGCATCGCGGATACCGGGATCGATACCCCCGACGGCATCGATCCCGAATCCGTTAAAACCCTATGCTGACCGTCCCGAACACCTGCCGTGGTGCCAGCGGGAAGAAGTTGTAGGTGCCCGACGCCGCGCCCACGCTCAGCGTCGATTCCGCCTTCTTGTCGGTGATGTTGGTCACGTTCAGGCTGATCGTCATCTTCTTCGCGACGAAGCCCTCGCCCAGCGGCACGTCGAAGCCGATCCGTCCCGACAGCGTGAAATAGCCGCCGACCGATAGGTCGTTGGTGAACGTCGCATAGCGTTTGCCGAGATAATCCCCGATCAGCTGCACGTCGAACGGCGCGACCGACAGCGTGGCGACGGTCTTGTTCAACCATGCAGGTGCCCCCGGGACCTTGCGGCCCTTGGTCAGGACGGTCGTGGTGCCGTTCAGATAATTGTCGCCGAACCGCGAGTTGTTGTACGACACCGCATTGTATAGCGAAAACGCGCTGCCGAAGCGCAGCGTGCCCGCGACGTCGATGCCGTCGGTCTTCACGCTGCCGACGTTCTGCAGGATCGTCGCGCCGCTCACGATCGCCGTGATCGTCGCATTCGGGCTGATCGACAGCAGCCGGTTGCTGAAATCGACGTGATAGACGCTGACCTGCCCTTGGAAGCCCGTCAGCGGGCCAAGGTCGAGGCTGCGCTGCGTGCGGATACCGCCTTCATAAGTCCAGCTCGTCTCTGGCTTGGTGTTCGCCTTGAAGAATTCGAACAGCGTCTGGCTGCCCAGCGCGAACGGCGACTGCCCCGCCGCCGCGCTCGTCTGGAACTGGCGGATGTTCTTCTGGGCGTTGGCGAAGACCTGTTCGTGCTCGCTCGCCTCCCACAGCGCACCGACCTGAGGCAGGAACACGCGGTTGGTGTCGATCTTGCCGGTCGGCAATTCGCGCGAGCCGGTGAACGAGCCGGGGATCGGCTGCACGGGCACGGTCTGGCTGGCCTTCTGGAAGGTGCTCTTGAACCCGGCCTGGAGCGTCAGCGTCGGGACGATCTTACACGCATCCTGGATATGCGTCTGGATTTCGTCGACGCGGATCTCGCTGTGATATTGCGTGATCAGCGGCTGTGCGAGATCGAGTGGGCGATCGTACGGCGTCGAAGGATTGTTCGCGTCGAAGGCGTACCAGCGACGCTTGGCGGACGAGCTCTGGTGCTCGTACCAGCCGCCGATCTCGATCTGGTGATCGCCGATATCGGCACGCAGCGTCGAGATCGCGCCAACCCGGTCGATCCGGTATTCGGTCGTGCGGGTGGCGATGCCCGATCCGCCGAAGATCGTCGACAGCCGAGCGAGGTTGGCGGCCGACGTGGGGCTGCTGCCTGGTGCGCCGGGGAAGTAGAACGAGAACAGGGTCGGCAGGCCGGCGGCCGTAACCGGCCCCGCGACGACGCCGACGCCGTCATTGTGATGGAAATAACCCTGGTTCGACCAGGTCAGGCCCGGTGCGATCTTCCAATCGTATTTGACGTAGCCGAGATAGTCGGTGCGCTGCGCATCGCTGTAATAGTTGCGATAGTTCGCGCCGGGCGCGGCATTGACCGCGGCGTATTCCGGCGACTTATAATAGGCGATCGCGTCCGCGGCGTTGGGGTACAGGAACGGCCGGACATAGGGTGCGACGCCGCGATTATCGATCGCGGCGGTCGTGCCGGTGGCGGGCCGGACGACGATCGACGTCGCGTCCTCGTTCGGCTCGGTCTTGTCCGAATAGGCGAAATAGGCGGTCAGCGTGCCGTTGCGATCGTCATGAACGACCTTGGCGTTCGCCTGGTAGCCGCCCTGCTTGCCGTTGAAATCCCAGGCGCGCGCACGCTGGCGGACGCCGGACACATAGAGCCGCGTGCCATCGCCCAAGTCGCCGCTGTCGATCCGCGCATAGGTGCGCGACGTGGCATAGCTGCCGACGACCTGCTGGATCGTCGCACCCGGGTCCTGCTTGGGATCGCTGGAGAAGGCATCGATCGTACCGCCCAGATTGCTGGTCGACGGCGTCCCGAGATCGCCGGCGCCGGTCGCGAGCGTGATCCGCCCGACATTTTCGGAGATGATGGCGCGCTGCGGGGAAAGACCGTTGAAATTACCGTAGCTCTGGTCGCCGAGGGGTATTCCGTCAAGCGTGTAGCCCAGCTGCTGCTGGTTGAAGCCGTGGATGAATAGCGAGATATTCTGTTCGTTGTTGCCCCATGGATCGGCGGTCAGAAACGTGACGCCGGGCAGCGTCTGCAACGCCTTCAGCGGACTGATCCCTGGCAGCACCTTCTGGATCTCGACTGCGGATACCTGACTCACCGAGCGCGTGGTCGTCGCGGTGACGACGATATCGCCGCTCGTATCGCCCCTTGCGCCACCGTCAGCGGACTGAGCATCGGCGGCCACGTCCGGCCCCAGCGCGGTCTGTGCTGGCGCGGTCTGTACCAATGCGGCCTGTGCCAACGCGGGGGCAACCGGGATCAACGCCGCCAAGGCGACACCGCGCAACAGCGACAACGATGTCGCGGATACGTTCTTCATGATACTCAGACCCCCTGCGCACGATAGCTTCGATCGCGCTCAAGGGCTCGGTAGGGTGCGAGTGCGTCGGGCTTGCTACGGGACCGTGACGGTAATGTTTCATGCAGCGAAACGACCGGGCAAGGACTTGCACATCCGGCGCGTAGCCTGCCTCGCCCAGCCGTCGGACGTTCCACATCAGACCATGGAATCGCAGCTTAGCTCCAGATCGAGAGCGGCGCGTCGGCGGAATGCAGCCCGACGAAGCAGGACGACGTGATCCGGTCGCCATCGTCGCTGACGTTCACCGCGTGGATATAGCGTGTATTGAAAAGGATGAGTTCGCCGTCGCGTGGCAGGATCGTGATCGGATCACCTTGCAGGGCCGCGTCCGTCACGCCGTAGGAGCCGACGCGGCGCACGTCCAGATACTCGGTCCTGCTGAGCGTCCTAGGCCAGATCACCAATTCGCCGCCGGTTTTGGGCATCCGGATATAGATGTTCGCGGAAAGCTGCGCCGCCAACGTCTCGCAGCAGCGCCCCGCAGGACGATCCCATTCCAGCACGTCCATGTGCGGTTCGGCCCTGGACCCGGTGCGGAAGATTCGGATCAACCCGCAAAATGCGCGATGCCCGTCCAGCGTCGCCAGCGTTGCGCCGCCCGGCCAGACCTCATCCAGATCGAGCCTGAGCTTGTCGTTCGGCAGGATGATCGGAAACGCAGCCTGTCGCATGGCGTTTATCCAGGCGACGGCGTTCGTTTCGTAGCTTTCGGCCACCGCATCACTGGTCTGTTTC
>JAYVRZ010000371.1:0-10135 GCA_043775965.1 Sphingomonas sp. | reverse complement strand
GAGCAATCACGGGCGTTGTCTTGGAAAGGATAGCAGTTCCTTTGGTGCCAGCTCGTATTGGCTCGGTCCGCTAACGCCCTGCACTATCCATTCAGTCTCGATTAACCAGTGTCCGTTTATGGGGACGGGTGATCTGGCTCTAAATGTCGCCTTATGGGTCTTTGGTTCGATCTCGGACGTGCCACCCTAGTGGGATCTGGACCGGGTGCGAGACCAACGGTGCGCGCATGACGAAGAAGCTGGCGATGTCCGAAGATTATGCACGCGGGCGGCGAGATGGGCTGCGCTTGGCGCTGTCGATCCTGGAGGCAGAGGAGGCTAAGTGGGAGGCGCTGCTTGGTGAGAGCCCCTCATGGCGAACGAATGCAACGCGTGCGATCCGACACAAGGCATATCATGTCGCACGCAAGCGAGTGCAGACTGCGTTTAACCGGTTCCAGCCAAAGTCAAAGTCCGCATTGCCGGTCGAGGTTGCATCCATGATTGACCGAGCTGGATTGTGGGATGGTAGCTTTCGCGGGCTCTACCGTTCAGCCCAGACCCTAGTTCGATCAAGGCGTTCAAACGGGATGAATGACCGGCAGGTTTCCCGGAACGGCAAAATGATCCCGACTGTTGTTGCCCTCTAAAGGCCTGAGAGGACCTCGCAGGTTTGCGCGATGAACTCGCGGGGTGATCGATAGCGCAAAGCGCGGTGCGGATGCACTTCGTTATAGTGGGCGAACCAGCCAGGCAGTTGGTCGATGACGCTCTGCGCATTTCGCCTGAGGTTCACACGGACATAATTGCTCTTGAGGGTGAGAACGAACGCCTCAGCCATGCCATTCGATTGAGGACTGCTGACCGGGGTCGTGCGCGGGATCAGTCCAATGCCCCGGGGCGAACGCAAGTGTGTTGCGAGCGGTGTAGCAGCTGCCGTTATCGGTAAGCCACTCGATTGGCTCGGGCACTCGGTTCACCTGGCCGTAGCGATGCTCGACCGTGGCGACTATCAAGTCCTGGACGTCCTCGGCGGTGATGCCGCCCGTCGTCGCCACGTGTCCCATGGCTTCACGGTCGCAGCAGTCGAGCGCGAAGGCGACACGCACCTTCTCGCCATTGTCGCAGGTGATCGCCAACCCGTCGGAACACCAGCGGGTGTTGCGGAGGTCGACGGCGACGCGGCCGTCGTGACGCCGTTCCTCGCGGCGTTCGCCGTCTCGCTGTAGCAGCAGCCCGTGCACCTTCATAACGCGGTAGACGCGTTTCGGATTGGGCGCTTCGCGCTCGGCCTTCTCGGCTTTCCGGCGCAGCAGAGCGTGAACTCGGCGATAGCCATAGGTTGGCAGATCGGCGACGAGCGCGCGGATGTCGGCAACCAGCTCGGCATCCGGCAGTGGTGGTCGTCCGCGTGGCCGGGGGCGCTGGGCGATGGCGTATTGCGGACAGGTGTGGGCGAGCGATGCCGACCGCCCTTGCGACCGCGCTCGCTGAAGGAACGGTCCTCAGATCGTTAAGTGCCGCCGATATAAAAGACCGTTGCCGATGACGATCTACCGTCGAGGCCGGTGCACTCAGCGGATATCGGCGCGGCGGGTGGGGGCGTGAAAGTCCGCGGGCTTGTCGGCGATCCAACGCAGGAAGCGACTGATATCCGGGCGCGCTTTCAGGACACCGAGATCTGCGAACGTCGTCGCCAGATCCTGGTTCGAGACGCTGGCATGGATAATACGGTGACATATCGGATGAAGCGGGATGACCTCCGTACCACCCCGGCTTTTCGGAATGCGGTGATGCCATTCCACCTTTCGCCCCAAGGGCCGCTCGCACAGCCCGCATCGCCCTGCATCTTCAGCGGCGATCGTCCGTGCCTCCGCCTCCAATAGTCCTGCCATCCGCTTCACACGACCGCCCATGGTTCGAATATGGTGTATCGTGGATGAAAGAATAGCAGGTACAACGGCTTATCAGACGAAACGTGACATGCTTCGTCGGAGGGCAATCCACCAGAAGTAGATCAAGCCGCGGGCCTTATGGCGCAGTCGGAACCAGTAGAACCGCTTGATGCCAGCATGCGTGTTCACGGGCCGTGTCCAGTCGAAGCGAACGGCAAGGATGTCCTCAACGATGGCGCGAAGCACGCGGCGGTCGGAGACGAGATACTTGGCGTACAGCGCGCCGTCGCCAAAGCTGTAGCCGGCCAGCAACCTGGTTTCGTCCTCGATATGGCGACGTCCGTGATGATGATCGACGATCATCAGCGGGTCGTAGAGCACTGCAACGCCGAGGCCTGCTGCACGAAACAGGAAATCCGTGTCCTCCGCGGACACGAAGGGCGCGCCGGCCCCGAACCGTTCGTCGAAGAATCCCGTCAACCGGAGGACGTCCGCGGTAAAAGCCAGATTTGCCCCCATGACGAACCCACCCGGAACCCCGCGCGACGGCGCGACCATGGGGTGGTCTTCGAGCTTGATCGTGACGGGGAGATCGGCCGGGTTGCCGAGCAGAATACGGCCGCCGATGATCGCCGGTCCGTTGGCGCTTTCGAACGCGGCACAGACGGCGGCGAGATAATCTTGATGCAGGACACAATCGTCGTCCGTCATCGCGATGATACGCCCGGTGCAGTGCGCAAACCCGGTGTTGCGCGCGCGGGCGAGCCCGGGATGCGGTTCGTGGACGAGATGGACCGGGAAGGCCTGCCCCGCGCGCCATTCCGCCAGTCGCTGTGGCGTGTCGTCGACCGAGCCATTGTCGACCAGAACAACCTCGACGGTCGTGTTTTTGGCAAACGCTGCCGCCTGCTCTACGGACTCTAGCGTGGCTGCCAGCGAACCAGCGCGATTGCGGGTGCAGACGAGCAGGCTGATGTCGATGGCGGCAGTCACCGCGCGCCGGCGATCTGCTTGGCAACACCCACAGAGTGTTCGATCGTCGTGGACCTCGTTACGATCGCGTCCGGGACGGCCCAGGCGTCGAGATACGCGGCGATCTTGCCGTAGTCGTTGTCGAGGACGACGTGAGGAATGCCGAGCAGATCGGCGAGGATGTGACCGTGGAGTCGGTCCGTCACGACGACCCGGCCTTGCGCGAGCAACCGCAGCCCACGGTCGACGCGGTCGACGGCTTGAGCTTCGCGTGCTTTGGCATCGACCCCGACCGGTAGATCGGCATCGTCCTCCAGCCAGTCGACGACGGTCGCGAGATCGGCCGGCAGCAGCTCATAGCCTTGCCGTTCGTCGTCGGTACGCATGAGCATCAATACGTCGCATTGCGGCGCGCCGCGGGATTGCTCGCCCAGCGCATACGCCGAGTCCGGGGCGAGGTGCGACGGGCAGGCCAGATGTTCGCGTGCGAAGTTGAGGCTGCGGGTATCGCGAAGGTACAGGACGAAGTCCGGATGGTCGGCGACGAGCGCGGCGAACCGATCGACCTCCGATGGCTCACGAAAATGGATCGACTGCGGTAGCTGGACGACCGGTCGATCGCGGACACGCGCCAGTATGTCCTCGCGGAACCGCTGGTGATGCGGCCAGATGTCGCCAAGGTTTCCGCCGCCATGCAGAAACAGGATCCCGTCTGGGCAGGCGTCGCGAAACGCATCGAGATCGAAATCATGCCATGTCGAAACATAGCACGGATCGTGGCCGGTTATATGCCGCAGCATGGCGAGTTCACCGAGCCAGATCGCGCTGTCGCCGACGTTTGCATGGTCTGGAAAGTCGACCAGTGCGTAGCGTGAGCCAAGCGCGACATGCGTCCGGTATAATGCGGTGAGCAAAGCGTGCTGCTCTTTTAAATGGTCGCTGCTCGTCATATCCGTTGCCCGTGATCGTGATCGTGACCGACCACGTCACGGTAGAGGTCCTCGCATCGATCGAGCCATCGGTCACGGGTGAAGGCCGTCTCGACCCTGTCGCGTTGCGGGGCGCGGGGACGTTGGATAGCCGCCGTGATCGCGTCGGCGAGCGCCGAGACATCGCCGGGCGGCGCGAAATTACCTGTCTCGCCGATGACTTCGCGTAGCGCGCCGCGGTCGAACGCAGCTACCGGCAAGCCGCAGGCCATCGCCTCGACCGCGACCAGGCCGAAGGGTTCGTCCCAGCAGGGCGTGAAGACGAACACCGAGGTGCGGCCCATTTCCGTTGCCAGCGCCGCCGCGTCCAGATGCCCGCTGTATCGGATTTCACCGTCCAATAGCGGCGCGACGTCGGCGTCCCAATAGTCGTGATCCTCGATCGGTCCGAACAGCGTGAGGGGGACGCCGGCCATCCGGGCCGCCTGCGCTGCGAGATGGGGCGCCTTGTCGGGCGTCATCCTGCCGCACCAGATCGCGCTGCCATCGCCTTGCGTGACGAACGGCCACTTGTCGAGGTCAATACCGTTGTGAAGTACCGAGGCTTCGCGTGGCGGGCCGTCCGGCCACCAGGCGGCAAGCTGATGGGCCGAGGTCGCGGTCAGGCGGTGGGTCGGCGCGACACTGGCGTGCACGAACCAACGCAGCGCGTCGTAGGGCGGGACATGCAACGACGTGACGGTCGGGACCACAGCGGTCCGCGCCGGCTCGAGTGGGAAGCGGTGCAGGCTGTTATTGTGCACCACATCGAAACCACCGGCGGCGATCCGGTCGCAGGCGGCAGAATAGCCATCGTCGAGATGCGCGATCAGCGGCGCGAAGCCGCGGTGCTCTGCGCCCGGAAAGGTGCGTTCGTAATGCTCCGGGATCACGGCATCGATCGTAAAGCGCGGATCGCTGTCCCCTGAAGCGAACAGCACCACGTCATGGCCGCGCGCCTGAAGACCCACCGCCAGATGCCAGCATTGCGATTCCATCCCGCCAGCAAAGGGTTGGGCGATCGGCTGGCGGACATGGCAAAGGACCGCGATCCTCACTCGGCCGCCGCGGCTCTCTCCGTCGCCGCCAGCCGGTCTTCGAGCAGGCGGATGATGGTCGCGGTATTGGCATAGGGCTGGTGGCTTTGCTGGCCGGTCAATGCGAGATCAGCGGCGTCGGGGCGACGCAGGATGCGGATCGGCCGACCTGGAGTCGGATCGATCAGCCCCATCAGCCGGAACGCCTGGAGCCAATGGCCCATCGTCCGGTAGCCCCATTTGGTCTCGAACAGCTCGGCATTACGGACCACGCTGTCGAGATGGTGCACCGGCGGCATGTGGTGCGGATGATATTGGTGATAGGCAAGACCGCCCTTGATCCACGCGATCGGCACGCCGGCCTCGTCGAGCGCCTTGCCGAAATCGGTATCCTCGCCGCCATAGCCGACATAGCGCTCGTCGAACCCGCCGAGGCGGAGGAACGTCGTCCGTCGCATCGCGAAGTTGAGCGACCAGAAACAACGATAGTCGGTACAGATCTCGATGCCCTTCGGCGGGGGACCGCGGCGGTCCGAATGCTTCACCGCGATCTCGGCGAACCGGTCATACTGCCAGTCGCCGTCGGTCGCGCCACCCGGCAGGTACAGGACCTCACCCATCAACAGCCCGTCGAACGTGTCGAGGAACCCTGCATAATCGGCCAGCAATGTAGGCGTCGGGATGCAGTCCATGTCGAGAAAGACGATTACGTCGCCGGACGCTGCACGGGCCGCGACGTTACGCGCGGAGGCGAGCGGCAGGGCGTCGGCGACGACCTGCATCTGGCGGATCGGAAACGGCGCCTCGGGAAGGTCGTACAGCTCGTCCTGCATCACCGCGACGATCAGTTCGGTCGGCATCAGCGTCTGCCGCATCAGCCCGCGGACGACGTTGACGAGATGGTCTGGACGCCCCTTGCCCAGGGTAACGACGGAAACTTCAGTCATGATGATGGCTCTGCTTGGAATTGGGGACGCGCGGCGGTGGTGGCCGGTCGATTAGAACGCGTGAAGGGGGTAAAAACGTTCCTCGGTGATGCGCTCGGTACGTTCGGTCAACGCTTCGACCCCGCCGAACTTGGAAACCGAGTTGCGGCTCATATCCCGCAAAGGCAGCGATCCGCCGTGCCCGCGTTTCGGAAGCAAGGTGTGCAGCGACAGCGGGCGTTGTCGCAACGCGGTCTTCGCGATCGGCATAAGGCCAGTCATCCCAGAGCGATACAGTATGATCAGCACGAGACCACCGGATGGCCCCCAGAACGACGTGATCGTCGACATGGTTGCGCGAGGCACCATGGCCCAAAGAAAATATCCGGCCGTTCCGCCGTGAGAAGCTCGGTTAGTGCTGCTGCGACATCGTCGACGATCCGTTCGTCGGCCAGACGTGCCGCAAACAGCGTTTTCGCTGAGGTGTCGCCACGGGGCGGCGCCTTCAGGAACGGCAAATGAGTCTTGCGCACACCAATAGAACCCGGAGCGGGAAATCTGTCACGTCGAGACGATGAAAGGGCGTCCAAAGTTAGGGAGCGGGAAAGGGCACGCGAACGTCCGCCTGTGGTCGTCGGGGCTACTTCGGGGAAGGCTTTGCGTTACCCTAGCGCTCAACGCCGCAAACAGTCGACGCCTGTGACCGTGTGGTTATAGGTTGGCCTGTTCCTCTTCGTTTAAGTCAGCATCGGGACCGTAATAGAGTTCAGCGCACGCTTCACGCAGGCAGCCACCCTCGATCTCGATATCATCCCGATAAGCGTCCCCGATGAAGCCGAGGGTGTCGACGTGCTTTGCCTCGAAATACATCGGATGCACATCGCTGCGACCAGCACCATACACGACGCGGCCAACTTTCGACCAGATCGATGCCATCGTGCACATGCCGCACGGCTGAAGCGTTGAGTATAGCGTTGCCCCGCGCAGCTCCAGTTCGCCGGTTTTCTCGCACGCGCGACGGATCGCCATCATCTCGGCATGCGCGGTCGCATCTGGCAGTTCTTTGGTCTGATTGCGTTCGGCGGCAATCACCCTCCCGTCTAGCACCATGACGCATCCAAGCGGGGAGGTTGAGGGATCGGACCCTCTGGAGCGCGCGACTTCTATCGCCATTTGCATCCAGTGTTCGTCGGTATCAGTCTGCATTGCGTATCTACCCAATTGCTGCTGCTGTAAGGTTTAGCGTGTCGTTCGGGTTGCTGCGTCAGTTCTGTACCACCCTGATGGTCGCCTCAGTGGGATCGACCGGATCCATCACGAAAGCCCCAGCATCACGGTTTGCAACAAGCCATGCGACGTGCGCGGCAGTGATGCGCTGGCCCGGCACGAGCCGAGGGACACCGGGCGGCGCGGGCGCGATCATCTCGGCTGCGATCCTTCCCGCAGCCGCCTCGTAGGCAACCATCTCGGCTGAGCCGTAGAGTGCCGCGGGCCCGGGCATTGCCATGTCGACGGAAAGGGTACCGATCCCTGGCACAGGCGACATTGCCGGCAGGATGGAGGGATCGGAAGCGAGCTGATTCACGAGATCCTGCAAACCACGGACGAGCTTGCGGAGATCGGACCTGGTTGTGCCCAAGGATAGAACAGCCAGAATATGCCGGGCGTCGGACAGCCCCATGCTGATCCGGTGATGCTTGTAGAGCCAGTCATCGATCGCGTACCCCGATACGCCCAGCGCCGAGACGTCGATCAGCACCTTCGTGACGTCCAGACTGGCATCTGGCGGCAAATGATCATGACCGAACACGCGCAGGGGGGCGATACCGGCAATCCTCCTGCGGACCTTCTCCGCCAGCGCAATGACGCTGGTCCACATCTGCTCCCCGTTCAATGCGTGATCTCGCCGGGTCGCGTCGAGCGTAGCGAGGATTGGCACCGACGGGCTGGTGGTTTCGAAAAGCTCATAAGCCATCCAAAGGCGCTGGCGATCGATCAGGTCGCCCTTGGCGACGATCACCGATCCCTGGGCCAAGGCCCCCATCGTCTTATGGGCGCTGTAGACGGCAGCATCCGCTCCTTTGGTAAGCGGATCGTCCGGCAGTCCTTCACAGAATGCGAATGCACCACCCCAAGCTGCATCGACGATCATGGGTATGCCGTGATCATGACAGACGGCCGCGAGCGCCGCTATGTCGCTGGTAACGCCGTAGTAGGTAGGGCTGACGACGATGAGCGCCTTGGCGGTCGGATGAGCTGCCAGAGTAGCGCTCAGCGCCTGCGGTTCAACGCCATGCTCGACGTCCCATTTTTCATCGATCTGTACGGGTACGACAACGGCATCGAGGCCCGTTGCCAGCGCATAGGTTCGCTCGGCCTTGTGGGCGTTGGCAGCGATCAAAATAGTGTCACCTGGCCCGGCGACGGACGCCATGACCGTATGAAGGCTTTGCGTGGACCCGCCAGTTACAAATCGGCAGAAGTCGGCATTCCAGGCCTCTGCCGCGATCTCGTGCGCACGTTGAAGAGCCAGCTTGCCCTCGGTACGGTCGTCAAGCCCCTTCTGCGTCAGCACGTCGGCCTGGAACACGCGCTTGCCGAGCAGTGCCTTCATACCTCCGGGAATGGCCACGCCTTGGTTGTGGCCGGGCGCTCCGAAGCCGATGACCGGCCTCTTCTCGATCGCCGCCAGCGCATCTGCCAATGGCGCACTCTTCTGATCCATGCCGAACCCTCTCCTGATCGAGTGGGTCAAACGCACGAACACCAAGAAGCCCCGCGGGGCACCGTTAACCTTTATCATCAAACAAGCGGTTAGCCGCTAAGACCGTGTTACGATCAAGCCGTCCGCCTATCGGTCTTGGGCAATGGCCAACGCATGACCTTGTCGTTCAACAGCAGCCTCGTGCATATCTGCCAATTTCGTGTGTATCTCTGCGTGCGCTTGATGCCGCGCTCGTTCTGCCATTTTACGGTGCTCATTTGCGCGGCGCCGATGATAAGCAGCGATGTCTTCCATGTCTCATCCGTTTATGATTTGTTCCAGATCGCCTCGTCTAAACGTTTGGATATTAGAATGGCAAGGACCCGCGATTGATCGGGCCGTATATCCACGCGGCCCCCTTTTGCTGCTGCCAACGTTACCCTGCGAGACTAGGAGCGAACGTGTCTCCGCATCGAACGAAGAAACATGGGACAGGCAGATTTATGAAAAACGGCGCACCGATCAACGTCAACGCAGCGAGCGCGGCTGAGTTGGATGCTATTCCAGCGTTAGCGGGCGATGGGTTCGAGATCGTCCGCTATCGTGAGGAACGTGGAGGGTTCAACGACCTCAGGCAACTGGACTAAGTACCAGGTCTTACCGGTAAATCCGATGGCGCGACTGCGTCACTGACCGTCGGCGATCGCTGACCCGGGCGGGGGAATGCAAAGACAGAAGCCTGTTCAATAATAGCTACTGCTCGATGCCCCGCCGTGTTCGTAGCGCTCAGTCGATGCCGACCAACAACGTCACCAGACATCTCGGCCCTGCTCCCTTCCCGAAGGCATGGGTATTCGGTTCGTTGATACGTCGCCAAAACATGACAAGTTCATGAACTTACTGATAGTCAGGACCCAAAACATGTGAACGAGGTTAGGGGCTTAAGGTCGGCGCCGGGTCGTCCTCATGATAGGGGGCTCCCTCGTGGATCAAACCGCTTTTCTGATCGGCTTCAGCGTGATGTCGGTCGCGTCGCTGGCGATATACGCGACGGGTAAGAAGACGCAGCCGTCGGGTCATCATACCCTCTTGCACGCCAGCGTCCCGTTCATCGCGGCAACCGCGTATCTCGCAATGGCCTTTGGGATCGGCACGCTGTTCAACAGCGACGGCTCGGCGACCTATTTAGCCCGCTATGTCGATTGGTCGGTAACGACGCCGATATTGTTGTCCGGGCTGGTGCTACTGGCGTTCCACGAGCACGGAAAGACGGGTGAGGTCGGCGGGTATTTGACATCGGTTATCGTCCTTGATGTCCTGATGATCGTCACGGGCCTGATATCGTCGCTTGCCGCCCCATCGCTGGCAAAATGGATCTGGTACGGATGGTCCTGCGTCGCCTTTCTCGGCGTCCTGTATCTGCTCTGGGGTCCATTGCGGTCACAGGCTCTCAGCCGTAGCGCCGCGTTGGGCACGGCTTACGCCAAGAACCTCATCTTCCTGACCGTAATCTGGTTCCTCTATCCGATCGTTTTCCTCGTCGGGCCGGAAGGTATAAAGCTGATTACCGATCCCGCGTCGGTCTGGGCATTCCTGATCATGGATGTCATCGCCAAGGTCGTCTACGCGTTCTACGCGGCAACCAACCTCGATA
>JAYVRZ010000370.1:0-4036 GCA_043775965.1 Sphingomonas sp. | reverse complement strand
AGATCGACCCCCTCCGCCAGCCGCAACCCCATCAGCAGTGCTTCGGTCGCGCGCGTCGACGGGGTCAGTGGATCCTCGATCTCCATGCCGTGGCCGTTGCGCTCGATCGCCGCGAGCCAGTTCTCGGGCTTCTTGCGCCGCACCGTCGCCAGCCCGCCGCGGCGGCCATGCGCGCCGGGGCCGATCCCGGCATAATACTGGTATAGCCAGTAAGCGAGATTGTGACGGCTCTCCGACCCCGGCCGCGCATGGTTCGATGTCTCGTACGCGGGGAGCCCGGCAGCGGCGGTATCCGCACGTGTCGCCTCGAACAGATCGGCCGCGGAGTCGCCGTCGGGAATGACGATCCGCCCGGCGAGCGCTTCGGTCGCGAACCGCGTGCCGGGTTCGATCGTCAGCTGGTACAGCGACAGATGCTCGGTCCCGAGGCTCAGCGCGCGCGCCAGTTCGGCACGCCAGTCCGCGAGCCGCTGACCGGGCAGCGCATAGATCAGGTCGAAACTGACGCGCGGGAAGACGCTCTGCGCGGTCGCCAGCGCGGCCTGTCCCTCGTGCACGTCATGCGCACGGCCGAGGAATCTCAGCGCCGCATCGTCCAGCGATTGCAGCCCGAGCGACACGCGGTTGACGCCCGCACGCGCCAGGTCGGCGAACCGCGCGGCCTCGACGGACGAAGGGTTGGCCTCCAGCGTGATCTCGATCCCGTCGGCGAACCCCCAGGCCTTCTCCGCCGCATCCAGCACCGCCGCGACGGTCGCGGGTGGCATCAGCGAAGGGGTGCCGCCACCGAAGAAGATCGACTGCAGCTTGCGCCCCGGCAGCACGCGCGCCTCATGCGCGAGGTCGATAAGCAGCGCATTACGCCACGCGGCCTGATCGACCTCTTCGCGGACATGGCTGTTGAAGTCGCAATACGGGCATTTCGACACGCAGAACGGCCAGTGGACGTAGAGTGCGAGGTCTGCGGTGGGGCTTGGTGTTTCTGGGGCGAGCATTATCTGGCGCATATGGTCGCACGATGCGGCGGAAGGAAGTGCGATGACGGTTCGGTTGGGTTGGGCGGTCGCAGCAATGCTGGCGATGGCGGGTTGCGCGCAGGGGCCCGAGCGGGTCGTCGAGCGCCGCGAGACGCAGGTGCCGGCCGCTCGAGGGGCAAGCCTGCTCAAGGCGGCGATGATGGAGGGCCATAACGCCGCGCGTGCCGAGGTCGGCGTGCCACCATTGGTGTGGAGCGACACGCTGGCGACCACCGCGCGCGGCTATGCCGAGGAGCTGGCGCGGACCGGCAAGTTCGCGCACGCGCACCAGCCGCAGGACATGACCCGCGAGGGCGAAAATCTGTGGACCGGCACGCGCTACGCCTACACCTACGCCGAGATGATGGGGCATTGGGTCGCGGAGAAGCGCGATTTCATCAACGGCGTGACACCCGCGTTCAGCCGCACCGGCAAGCTGGAGGATGTCGCGCACTACACGCAGATCGTGTGGCGGAACTCGACTGCGGTCGGCTGCGCGATCGCGAGCAACGCGACCGACGACTATCTGGTGTGTCGCTATTCGCCGCCGGGGAATGTGATCGGCCAAAAAACTTATTGATCGATATCAATTCGGCGGCATCGTCGGTCAGTTCGGTTGCACTTCGTTAAATGATTTGCGGTTAACTTGTATCTATGAGTTCGCTAAATCAGTCCGTAGTTCCTCGCCAAGGCGGCTGTGCCGGCTGCCGTGACGGCAAAGACCTCACCTTCGCATTCTCGATGGCGTTCCAGCCGATCGTCGATATCGAGACGGAGACCGTATTCGCCTACGAGGCGCTGGTGCGCGGGCCCGAGGGCCAATCCGCCGCGAGCGTATTGGGGCAGGTCGACGCGGCGAATATCTACGCGTTCGACCAGCAATGCCGGGTGCGCGCGATCGAGGCGTCGGTGAAGGCAGGGCTGCTCGATACGCCGGCGCGACTGTCGATCAACTTCCTGCCGAACGCGGTCTATTCGCCCGCGGCGTGCATCCAGCTGACGCTGAAGACCGCGGCGGCAGTAGGCATGCCGACCGATCGCCTGATCTTCGAGTTCACCGAGAACGAGGAGATGCTCGATCCCGCGCATGTCGCGAACATCATCGCGACGTACCAGAAGATGGGCTTCGGCACCGCGCTCGACGATTTCGGGGCGGGGCACGCCGGATTGAACCTGCTCGCGCGGTTCCAGCCGGACATCATCAAGCTCGACATGGAGCTGATCCGCGACATCGACACCAGCCTGCCGCGGCGGATGATCGTCGAGGGGATGCTGCGGATGTGCGCCGCGCTGGGGATCCTGGTGATCGCCGAGGGGATCGAAACCGAAAGCGAGTTCGCCGCGCTCCGGGCGTTGGGCGTACGGTATATCCAGGGGTATCTGCTGGCGAAACCCGCATTCGAGGCCCTGCCTGCGGTGAGCTGGCCCAGGAAACAGCTGATCGCCGTCTGAGGTGGCCTGCTCGGAATTTGTGCAATCCTCTCCCGCCAGGGGGAGATGGCTGGCTCTTGCCAGACGGAGGGGGAGGTAAGGGTAACGTCTGTCGCGCATCCTCCCCCTCCGTCACCTACGGTGCCACCTCCCCCTGGCGGGGGAGGATCGCTCTCAACGGCAATCTAGAACACCGCAGCTTCCAGCAGCTTGAACGCCTCGTTGCGGTGGCTGATCGCATTCTTCGTCTCGTGCGGAAGTTCGGCATAAGTCTGGTCGTAGCCCAGCGGCACGAACACCGGGTCATAGCCGAACCCGACATTGCCACGCGGCGGCCAGACGAGCGTCCCCTCGGCACGGCCCTCGAACCATTCGACGTGACCGTCCGGCCACGCCAGCGCGAGCACGCTGACGAAATGCGCGCCGCGCGTGGCCTCCGGACCCTTGGCCGCAAGCGCGTCCTCGACCTTCTGCATCGCCATGTTCCAGTCGCGACCGGTCGGCGTTTCCGCCCAATCAGCGGTGTAGACGCCCGGATCGCCGCCGAGCGCATCGACGCACAGCCCGCTATCGTCGGCGAGCGCGGGATAGCCCGACAGGTCGGCAGCCGAGCGCGCCTTCAGTTCTGCGTTGGCGAAGAACGTCGTTCCCGTCTCGACCGGCTCCGGCAGGTCCAGCTCGGCGGCGGAGACGACCTCGAGACCACGCCCTTCGAGCAAAGCAGCGATCTCGCGGACCTTGCCCTTGTTGTGGCTGGCGATCACCAGCTTGCCGGGTTGCAGCTTGCGGATCGCCTGCGGTTCCTTCCCTTCACCGCTCACTTGGCGACCGCTTTCGCCTGCGCAGCGAAGATGTCGGTGCAGCCGATCCGGGCGAGGCGGAGCAAGCGAAGCAGCGCCTCCTCGTCATACGTAGCGCCCTCGGCGGTCGCCTGTGCCTCGGCGATGTTGCCGTTTTCGAGCAGCACGAAGTTCGCATCTGCATCGGCACCCGAATCCTCGATATAGTCGAGGTCGAGCACCGGATTGCCCTGGTAGATGCCGCAACTGATCGCCGCGACCTTCTGTGTCAGCGGATCGGCGGTCAGCTTGCCGCTTGCGAGCAGTCCGTCGATCGCGAGCCGCAGCGCGACCCAGCCGCCCGAGATCGACGCGGTGCGCGTGCCGCCGTCCGCCTGGATCACGTCGCAGTCGATCACGATCTGGCGCTCGCCGAGCAGCTTGAGGTCGACGACCGCGCGCAGCGAACGCCCGATCAGCCGCTGGATTTCCTGCGTCCGGCCCGATTGCTTGCCCTTGGCCGCCTCGCGGTTGTTGCGCGTGTTGGTGGCGCGCGGGAGCATGCCGTATTCGGCGGTCACCCAGCCCTCGCCCTTGCCGCGCATGAACGGCGGCACCTTCTCCTCGACGCTGGCGGTGACGAGCACCTTGGTGTCGCCGAAACCGATCAGGACGGAGCCCTCGGCATGCTTGGTGAAGCGCGGCTCGATCGTGATCTCACGCATCTGGTCTGGGGCGCGGCCTGATGGGCGCATGATGTATTCCTAAAATTCTTCCGTTCGTCCTGAGTAGCTGCTGAGCGTGTCGAAG
>JAYVRZ010000369.1:0-5008 GCA_043775965.1 Sphingomonas sp. | reverse complement strand
CGAACCCGGAATAGGCGGCAAGGTCGGCATCCTCGGCCAGGGCCGTGGCGGTCAGATCCAGGAGCCACGAACCGATGACGCTGCCGCGCCGCCAGACCTCGGCGATATCCGGCAGATTGAGATTGTAACGGCGCTCCGCGGGCACGGCTTCGGAGGAGACATTGCGCAGGATGTCGAAGCCCTCGGCATAGGCCTGCATCAGGCCGTATTCGATGCCGTTATGGACCATCTTGACGAAGTGCCCGGCGCCCGAGGGACCTGCGTGGATATAGCCCTTCTCGGCGCGCGGATCGGCCTGGCCTTCGACGCGGCCCGGCGTGCGGACGATCGTGCCCATGCCCGGCGCGAGCGTATCGAAGATCGGATCGAGCAGGTCGACAGTTTCCTTGTCGCCGCCAATCATCATACAATAGCCGCGCTCGAGGCCCCACACGCCGCCCGACGTGCCGACGTCGACATAATGGATGCCCTTCTCGGCGAGTGCCTTGGCGCGGCGGACGTCGTCCTTGTAGAAGCTGTTGCCGCCGTCGATGATGATGTCGCCTGCATTCGCCTTCGCGGCGATCGCCTGGACGGTGCTCTCGGTCGGCTCGCCCGCGGGGACCATGACCCACCAGATGGCGGGCGTGTCGAGCTTGGCGTGCATGTCCTCAAGCGAGTCTGCGCCGATCGCGCCATCCGCTGCGAGCTTCTTCACGGCCTCCGCATCGCGGTCGAACGCGACGACCTCATGGCCGTTCTTCATCAACCGGCGCGCGATATTGCCGCCCATCCGGCCGAGGCCGATCAGTCCGATCTTCATGGGGAAATCCTTGCTTGCTTGCCCCCTCTCCCCTCCGGGGAGAGGGTTGGGGTGAGGGGTAGTTGGGGAGGGCAGCGCTCGCGGCGCCCCTCACCCCGGCCCTCTCCCCAACGGGGAGAGGGGGAAGAAGTTCACGCCGTCGCGGGCTGCTTCTTCGCGATCGCGCCGAGCAGGTCGTCGAACGCCTTCACGAACGACGCCACGCCCTCCTCGACCAGCTTGCCGGTCACACCGTTCAGGTCGAGCCCAAGCCGCTCGGCTTCGGCCAGAATGTGCTTGGCGCCCTCGACGTCCTGCGTGATCGTCTCAGCCGCAGTGCCGTGGTCGCGGAACGCATCCATCGTCTTCGGCGGCATCGTGTTGACCGTGTCCTTGCCGATCAGAGTGTCCACATACAGCGTGTCGGGATAGCTCGGGTCCTTCACGCCGGTCGACGCCCACAGCAGCCGCTGCGGCTGCGCACCCTTGGCAGCGAGCGCCTGCCAGCGATCCGACTTCAGGAAGTCGAGATACCATTGATACGCCATCTTCGCGTTGGCAATCGCGACCTTGCCGCGCACCGCCTTCAGCGCCTCGGCGTCTGCATCGCCCTTCTCGAGACGCGCATCGATCTCCTTGTCGATCGACGAATCGATCCGGCTGACGAAGAAGCTGGCCACGCTGGCGATCTTGTCGATCGGCTGCCCCTGCTTGACGCGCTCCTCTAGCCCCGCCGCATACGCCTCGGCGACGCGAATGTACGCGTCGAGTGCGAACAGCAGCGTGACGTTGACGTTGATCCCGCTCGCGATCGTCGACGAGATCGCCGGACCGCCCGCAAGCGTCCCCGGGATCTTGATCATCAGGTTCGGCCGGTCGACCATCCCCCACAGCTTCTTCGCCTCGGCGATCGTCGCGTCGGTATCGTCCGAGATGTAGGGCGACACCTCCAGGCTGACATAGCCGTCCTTCGCATCGAGCTTGTCATAGACCGGCCGCAACGTGTCCGCCACCGCCTTGATGTCCTGGATCGCGAGATGCTCGTAGCGGTCGATCGTCGCCGCGCCGGCATGCTGCTTGTCGTATTCG
This sequence comes from Sphingomonas sp., assembly GCA_043775965.1. GTDB lineage: Bacteria > Pseudomonadota > Alphaproteobacteria > Sphingomonadales > Sphingomonadaceae > Sphingomonas. The sequence continues at coordinate 3,138 of JAYVRZ010000369.1, read as the reverse complement.
GCCAGCGTCGAATCATAGGCATCGCCATGACCCATCGCTTTTTCGAAGATCGACGGGTTCGACGTGACGCCCGTCAGGCCGTCCTCGTCGACCAGCTTCTGGAGACCACCGGCCTCCAGGAACTTCCGGTCGACGAAATCGAGCCATACCGCCTGGCCGAAGCCTTCGAGATCGTTGAGCGCACCCATCACTTGGTCTCCATCACTTGGCGGGCGACCTTGACGACATTGTCGACGGTGAACCCGAACTTGTCCTGCAGCTTCGCGAGCGGAGCAGACGCTCCGAAGGTCGACATCGTCACGGTCGCGCCGTCGAGCCCGACATAGCGGTCCCAACCGATCGACCCGGCCATCTCGATCGCAACACGCGCACGCACGCCGCGCGGCAGCACGCTTTCCTTGTACGCGGCGTCCTGCAGCTCGTAGCGATACCAGCTCGGCATCGACACGACCCGGCTCTTTACGCCGTCTGCAGCCAGCTTCTCATGCGCCTCGACCGCGAGCGACACTTCGCTGCCCGTTGCGATCAGGATCACGTCGGGCGTGCCGTCAGAGTCGGCAAGGACATAGCCGCCTTTCTCAAGCCCGTCGGCGCTGGCATACTTGGTCCGGTCGAGCGTCGGCAAAGCCTGGCGCGACAGGATCAGCGCGGCGGGCGTGCTGGCATCCTTCAGAACCGCCTTCCACGCTGCCACGACTTCGTTCGCGTCGCTCGGACGGATCGTGTCGAGGCCGGGGATCGCGCGCAGCGTGGCGAGATGCTCGATCGGCTGGTGCGTCGGGCCGTCCTCGCCGACGCCGATGGAATCATGCGTGAACACCCAGACCGTGCCGACTTCCATGATCGCCGACAGCCGTACCGGTGCGCGCATGTAATCGACGAACACCAGGAAGGTGGAGCCGTAGGAGCGCAGATGCGACAGCGCCATGCCGTTGACGATCGCGCCCATGCCATGTTCGCGAATGCCGAAATGGAAGTTCTGGCCGCCGTAATTGTTCGCCTCGAACGAGGCCGCACCCTTGATGTCGGTCTTGGTCGACGGCGAGAGATCGGCGGACCCACCGATCAGCCACGGCACGTTCTTGGCGATCGCGTTGAGCACCTTGCCGCCGGAGTCGCGACTGGCCACGCCCTTGGCATCGGCCTCGAACACCGGGATGTCGGCATCCCAGCCCTCGGGCAGCTTGTCCTTGAGCATCAGGTCCAGCTCGGCGGACAGCTCGGGATAGGCGGTGCGATACTTGTCGGTCAGCGCGACCCACTCGTCACGCAGCTTGGCGCCACGCTCGGCGATCGCGCCGTTGAAATGCTCGATCACGCCATCGGGCACGTAGAACGACTTGTTCTCGGGCCAGCCATAGGCCTGCTTGGTGAGGCGAATATTCTCCTCGCCGAGCGGCTCGCCATGCGCCTTCTCGCTGCCCGCCTTGGGGCTGCCGTAACCGATCACCGAATGCACGACGATGAAGGTCGGCTTGTCGGTGGTCGCCTTGAACGTCTCGATCGCGCGGCTCAGCGCGGCCGTGTCGTTGGCGTCGTCGATGTGAATGACGTTCCAGCCATAGGCGTCGAAGCGCAGCCCGACGTCCTCGTCGAAGGCAAGATCGGTCGCGCCCTCGATCGAGATATGATTGCTGTCGTAGATCCAGCACAGGTTGCTGAGCTTGAGGTGCCCGGCCATGCTCGCCGCCTCGGACGAGACGCCCTCCATCATGTCGCCGTCGCCGCAGATCGTGTAGACGTCATGGTCGAACAGCGTAAAGCCGTCCTTGTTGTAGCGCGCCGCGAGCCAACGCTCGGCGATCGCCATGCCGACCGAATTGCCGCAACCCTGCCCGAGCGGACCCGTCGTGGTCTCGACGCCGGTGGTGTGGCGATATTCGGGGTGGCCGGGGGTCTTCGACGAAAGCTGGCGGAACTGCTCGATGTCGGCGAGGCTGACGGCCTCCTTGCCGGTCTTGTTACCCTCGGCGTCGATCTCTTCGATCTTGGCGAGGTGGATCAGCGAATACAGCAGCATCGACGCATGGCCGACCGACAGCACGAAGCGGTCGCGGTTGGGCCAATCGGCGTGCTTGGGATCGTAGCGCAGGAACTTCGACCAGAGCGTGTAGCCGACCGGCGCCAGCGCCATCGGCGTGCCGGGGTGGCCCGAATTGGCTTTCTGCACGGCGTCCATCGACAGCGTGCGGATGGTATCGATCGCCAGACGCTCGGGCGAGCCGTCCTCGTGCAGCATGGGGTCCGCCTTGGGGGCAGCGGTTGCGGTATCGGTCATGGAAGAAGCCTCGTTCTAGACTGTGACCGAACGCCGCGCATCCGATCTGGTTGCCAAGATAGGAAGCCTTTAGGCGGATGCACCCGAGCGTTCCAGTCGCGTAACGATGCCATTCGTTGCAATATATGCGGCATCGACCTCGTCGAGGAACAGCCCGTGGCCGAAAATCCCGGGGATCGCGGACAGCGTCGCGGCGGTTGCGCGAGGGTCGTCGAGGGTCGCGAAGTGGCAGTCGACGACGAGATTGCCTTGATCCGTCCGATACTTGCTACGAATCACCGGCGCCGCGCCCATGTCCGCCAGCACGCGCATCACATAGCTTGCGGCGAACGGCAGCACCTCGACCGGCAGCTTGGCCGCACCGATCCGCTCGACCCGCTTCGATCCGTCGGCGATCACGATCATCCGTGCCGAGGACGCGGCGACGATCTTTTCCCGCAGCATCGCGCCCCCTGCCCCCTTGATCGCAAAACACCGCGAGTCGATCTCGTCCGCACCGTCGATCGTGAGGTCGACATGGGCAATGTCGGCGAAATCGAGGACGTCGATCCCGACTTCGCGCGCGAGTTTGCCCGAGGCTTCGGAGGTGACGACTGCGCGGACCTGCAAACCTTGAGCCACACGGTCGCCCAGCGCCTCAATCGCGAACGCAGCGGTGGACCCGGTCCCTAGCCCTACCAGCATTCCCTCCCGAACTTCCGCCACAGCCGCGACTGCTGCGGCTTTCTTGTCGTCATCGATCGAAGCCATCAGCCCACCCCATCCGTCATGCCGGGCTCGTTCCGGCATCGACCGCTCAACGCACCCGAGAGAATTTGGTTTGGAGGACTCCCGCACAATGCACCACCCCGGCGGAGGCC
>JAYVRZ010000368.1:0-20610 GCA_043775965.1 Sphingomonas sp. | reverse complement strand
CGACCGGGTTCCTCAACCCGTCGCGGCGCGAGGCGGATATCGCGGTGATGCTCGCGCGCCCCAAGAGCGGACCGCTGGTGGCACGAAAGCTCACCGATTATCACCTCGGCCTCTACGCGCACCCCGATCACCTCGCGCGGACGGGACCGATCGCGACGACCGCGGACCTGATGCGCCACCGTCTGATCGGCTACGTCCCCGATATGATCTACGCCCCGGAACTCCGCTATCTGGCCGAGATCGACGGCCGGCTCGACGCGTCGATCCGTAGTTCGAGCATCGTCGCGCAGGCCGAACTGATCGCGGCCGGGGCAGGCTGCGGCATCCTGCCGTGCTTCATCGGCGACCGAATGCCCGGGCTGGTCCGCGTCCTCGCCGGAGCGGTCGACATCCAACGCTCGTTCTGGCTCGTCGTCCACCGCGACGTCCGCCGGATCGCGCGAATCGACCGGTTCATCGCCTGGCTCGACGCGACCATCGGCGAACTGAAACCGCTGATGCTCGGTGCCTCGCCCGGATCGATTGCCCCCCCCGAATGAGCGCCGTATAGCTCATGGTGCACGGCAGCACCGCCGAGCCCGGAGCAGCGCGTTGATCCCAAAACTCTACCACGACATGATCGACTGGATCGGCGACGGCACCGGCCTGCCCGACACGATCCTGCACGTCCATGCCGGCATGGCGCTGCTGATGATCGCGCGCCTGATCACGCGCCGGTCGTTCGGGACGTTCATCCCCTGGTACGTCGTCGCCGCGGGCGAGGCGTTCAACGAGATCATGGACCGGCTGAACTTCGGGTCGTGGCGCTGGGAGGATACCTCGCTCGACATCGTCAACACGCTGTTGTGGCCGACGGTGATCTGCCTCGGTGTGCGGTTGCGCCCGATGATCCGGTCGCGCACGACGGTCGAACGGGAATTCGCCGAGCGGGATTTAAGCGACCGCGATTTGGCGGAGCGGGACCTGCCTGAGCGGGACTTGCCGGAAGGCCAGCCTATCGGCGCTATCGAGACCAAAATCTAACCGTTCCCCCGCGAAAGCGGGGGCCCAGGAGCCACGAACACTACCGCCCGTAACCCTGGACTCCCGCCTTCGCGGGAAAACAGGAGGGAAGCGGGAAAGCGGGGCAGTTCACCCCAGCGCGATATACCGTTGCAGGTGATAATCCTCGTCGCCCAGCTGGTGGTCGATCATCACCAGCCGCTTGGCGTAGTGCGACACCGCATATTCCCACGTCATGCCGATCCCGCCATGCAACTGGATCGCCTCCTCCGCCACCAGGGCACCGGTCCGGCCGACCGTGTATTTCGCCGCCGCCAGCGCCCGTTCGCGCGCTTTCGCATCGTCGCCATCGAACGCCGACGCCGCATTGATCACCGCCGAATGCGCCTGCTCGATCTCCAGCAACACGGTCGCCATGCGGTGCTGGAGCGCCTGAAACTTGCCGATCGGGATGCCGAACTGCTTGCGGTCGCGCAGATAGCCGAGCGTCGCCTCCTTGACGAACTCCATCGCCCCGACCGCCTCGGCCGACAGTGCCAGCAAGCCCGCCCCGACCGCGGAATCGACGATCGCACGCCCATGGCCTTCGCCACCGACCCGCGCATCGGCGCCTAGCGCCACACCGTCGAAACTCACCTCGCCCGCGGCGCCGCCCTCGACGACATTGTAGCCGCGTACCGACACGCCGGCCGCATCGGCAGGCACGACGAAGACCAGCGGTTCGCCGTCCTGCTCGACCGTCACCACGAACAGCGCTGCGGCGTCGGCCTGGTGCACCACCGCCTTGGTCCCCGCGAGCGTCCAGCCGTCGCCGCTCTTCGTTGCGGTCACCGGCGTCGCGCCGTCCTCATGCGCGAACGCGGCGATCGTCTCGCCGGACACGATCCCGGCCAGCGCATCGTCATGGCCGCCCGCCACCGCCAGCGCACGCCCCGCCATCAGCGCCCCCAGGAACGGCTCGACCACCAGCGCGTGCCCGAGCGCTTCGAACACCACCATGATGTCGAACCCGCTGCCGCCGAAACCGCCAGCCGCCTCGTCGAACAACGCGGAGACGATGCCCAATTCGGTCAATTGCTGCCAGATCGCCGGGTCATACCCCGCCTCGCTATAGGCGCCCGCGTTGCGCGTCTCGATCGGATAGCCGTCGCGCAGCGCCCGGACGAGCGTGTCAGCCAGCATGCGGCGATCGTCGGTATGCTCGAAGTTCATGTGATCAGAGACCCAATATGGCTTTGGAGATGATGTTCTTCTGGATCTCGTTCGACCCGCCGAAGATCGACAGTTTCCGATTGTTGAAATAGCTCGGCGCCGCCGTCGCCGCATCGTCGGGCCCGACCGGCTCGCCGTTCCACCCGGCTTCCAGCGCCTCGGGTATATAGGGCGCGGCGTAGGAGCCATAGGCGCGTCGCGTCAGCGAGGTGATCTCCTGACGGATCTCGGTGCCCTTGATCTTGAGCATCGAGCTTTCCGCACCCGGCACGCCGCCGCCCGCGACCGCCGCGAGTACGCGCAGATTGGTCGTCTGCATGTTGGCGAGGTCGATCTCGACCCGCGCCATCCTTGCGGCGAACAACGGATCGTCGGCGAGCGCACGCCCGCCCTTCTTCTGCTCCTGCGCAACCTCCTTCAGTCGCTCGAACGACGCGATCGAAAAGCCGACGCCGGCGATGTTGGTGCGCTCATAGGTCAGCAGATACTTGGCGTAGGTCCACCCTTGGTTTTCCTCGCCGACGAGGTTGGCGACCGGCACCTCCACGTCGGTGAAGAACACCTCGTTCACCTCCTGCTCGCCATCGATCAGCGTGATCGGGCGGACTTCGATGCCGGGCGCCTTCATGTCGATCAGCAGGAACGAGATACCCTCCTGCTTCTTCGCGGTCGCGTCGGTACGGACCAGGCAGAAGATCATGTCCGCATGCTGACCCAGCGTCGTCCAGGTCTTCTGGCCGTTGACGACATAGACGTCGCCCTTCCTGACCGCCGTGGTCTTCAGCCCGGCGAGATCGGACCCCGCGCCCGGCTCGGAATACCCCTGGCACCACCAGTCGGAGCCGTCGAGGATTCGCGGCAGCCAATGCTTCTTCTGCTCTTCGGAGCCGTATTTGATCAGCACCGGCCCGAGCATGTTCACCCCGAACGGCACCACGCGCGGCGCGTGCGCGAGCGCGGACTCATTGTCGAAGATGAAGCGCTGGATCACGCTCCAGCCCGGACCGCCCCACTGTTCGGGCCAATGGTTCGCCAGCCAGCCGCGCTCGTTGAGGATCGCGTGCCACTCCTCCATGTCCGATTTGCGCAGGCGTTTGCCTTCGCGGACCAGCGTCGAGAGGCGTGCGGGGAGTTTGTCGCGGAAGAATACGCGAACCTCTTCGCGGAACGATTCTTCCTCGGGCGTGAAGCTGAGATCCATGACCATGTGACTCCTGATGACAGAGCCTATGTGCCACAGCCGGTCCTGGAATTGAAGGACCGGTATGCTGAAAATCGGTATGATCCTACGGCAATGTGCCGCAAGTTAATCTCAGCGGTATTGCGGCCCTGCCCTAAGCCTCGCTAACCGTCATTCCAGCGTCAGAACCGGAAGCTGAGCCAGCCCGCGCCGAAGTTGGTGCTCTTATATCCTGCGTTGGTCAGCGCATCGCCGGCCTTGAAATGCTCGAGCCGCCCGGTGAACGACAGCCGCGGGGTGATCGACCACACCGCCTGCAGCCGCGCCGCCTGGCCGATCGCCCGCCCCCCGACGTTCTGCGTCCCGGCATACGGCGTCCCGTTCGAGCGATAGACTGCGTCGCGCAACGTCGACCGCCACATGAACTCGTATTCGGCGGTCACCCGCACCTTCTTGATCGGCTGGAACGACAGGTTCGGCGCGGCCGCGAGAAAGTTGATCGGCCCGACGAACACGCCGTACGTGTAATAGATGTTGTTGCCGAACGGGGAGAACGAGGTCCGCAGCGGCTTGGTCTGGTCGAACGCGTCGCCGCCACTACCGTAATCGCCGCGCAGCCCGATCCGCGGCGCGGTCGTGTCCTTGCCGAGACGATAAGTCTGCGCCGCGAACACCTGCCACGCCTTGATCGGGCGGCCGTTGAAGTTCCCCTCCTCGCGCGTGACGGTGTAGTCGACGGTCACCGGCCCCGCCGTGCCCCACAGGCGCCCGCCATAATAGATACGCTCCTCGACGCCGCTAACCTGGCCCCAGCTCTGGTTGCGGCTGCGCAACCGCCACAATAGCGGGTCGAAGAACAGCTTCGATCCGCCGAACAAAGTCTTGGGCAACACTACACCGAGGCTGATGCCGCTGAACCGTGTATCCTTGTCTGTCTTGTCGTCCGACAGCCCTTCGGTACCCGGCGTCACGAAGTTGAGGTCGAATATGTCGGCGCGCAACGTCGGGCTCTTCGCCCAGGCGCGAACGCCGTCGAGCACGAACATCAGCGCGTTGTTGTCGCGCGCGGAAACCAGCATGCTGATCCCGTCGGTGAATTCCTGGCGACCGCCGCGTACGCCGATTTCGGTGTTTCCGACCTTGCCGTACACGTCGGCGAACGCCTGTTGCAGGAACAGGTCGTTGCGCTGCGTCGCCGCGACCGCGCCCGTATTCACACCATCGACGGTACCGTTGGCCAGTTCGCCGAACACGCGGAAGTGATCGCCCAGATGAAGATCCGCGCCGCCAACCACCCGCAGGATGTCGAGCCGCTGCGCATCGGTCTCGACCAGGCCCTGGTTGCTCGTGAAATTCACGCGCGCCCGGATTTCGCCGCTCAGCGTCAGATAGCTGTTCGAGGCGGAGTCGATCGAGATGTATTTCAGCGCGTCGAGTGGGTCGTCGCGCTTCTGGGAATCCTTGTACTTGGTCCAGTCCTCGGCCCAACGCGAGATATTATAGCCGCCGGTGGTCGCGCCGTATCCCTCGGCTTCGGCGGGATAGGCCGGCGCCTTTTTGGCAGCGGAGGCGCCTGCGGACTTTGCTCCCGTATCGGCATTGACCGGTACGTTCGCCGAAGTCGGGTCGGTCTGCGCGGAGCCCGCCTGTGACGGGCTGCCGGTCTGGGCAAACGCGGGGTATGCGATCGCAACGGCGAGCGCGCAAACGCTACCACCCATGAAAGATCGGGTCATTGGGAACACCTTGGTTCGGATGGCCCTGTCCGACTGCAGCCTTGCGATCGGACAGAGTCGGGTCAGGTCGTGGCGGGGATCGCGGCCGGTGCCAGTTCAGGAAGCTTGCCCGACAGCGCGGCGTCGAGCTTCTCGCGGTCGAGGCCACCCTCCCAGCGCGCGACGACGATCGTCGCGACCGCGTTGCCGATGAAGTTGGTGAGGCTGCGGCACTCGCTCATGAAGCGATCGACGCCGAGGATCAGCGCCATCCCCGCGATCGGCACGGTCGGCACGATCGACAGCGTCGCCGCCAAGGTGATGAACCCCGCGCCGGTCACGCCCGCCGCACCCTTCGAAGAGATCATCGCCACCACCAGCAACAACAATTCCTGGCCGAGCGTCAGATGCGTGTTGGTCGCCTGCGCAATAAACAGCGCGGCCAGCGTCATGTAGATGTTGGTGCCGTCGAGGTTGAACGAATAGCCGGTCGGCACGACCAGCCCGACGACCGACTTCTCGCAGCCCGCCGCTTCCATCTTCAGGATCAGGTTCGGCAGCGCGGCTTCCGACGACGAGGTGCCGAGCACCAGCAGCAGTTCGGCCTTGAGATAACGGATCAACTTGAAGATCGAGAAGCCGGTAAGGCGCGCGACCGTGCCGAGCACGACGACCACGAACAGCGCCGCGGTCAGGTAGAAGGTCGCGACCAGCGCGCCGAGATTGGCGAGGCTGCCGATCCCGTATTTGCCGATCGTGAACGCGATCGCACCGAACGCGCCGAGCGGGGCTGCGCGCATCAGGATACCGACCAGCCGGAAGACGATCAGGCTGAGGCGTTCGAGGAAGTTCAGCACCGGCTTGGCGGGCTCGCCGACCAGGCTCAGCGAAATGCCGAACAGGATCGCGATCAGCAGGATCTGCAGGATGTTGCCGTCGGTGAACGCGCTGACCATCGTGTCCGGGATGATGCTCATCAGGAACCCGGTGATCGTCGTCTCGTGCGCCTTCACGGTGTAGTCGGCGATGCCCTTGGTATCGAGCGACGAGACGTCGACGTTCATCCCCGCGCCCGGCTGGACCAGGTTGGCGACGATCAGGCCGACGATCAGCGCGAGCGTCGAGAAGAACAGGAAATACGCGAACGCCTTGCCCGCGACGCGGCCGACCGAGCCCAGTTCCTTCATCCCGGCGATGCCGGTGACGAGCGTCAGGAAGATCACCGGCGCGATGATCATCTTCACCAGCTTGATGAATGCATCGCCGAGCGGCTTCAACGCCGCGCCGTACGCGGGATAAAAATGCCCGAGCGCCGCACCGAGCGCGATCGCCACCAGCACTTGGAGATACAACTGGCTCGACCAGCGCTTGCGTGCAGGCGTTTCCGCAACCGCATATGTCTGGGATGGTAGGGTCAACATCGCCTCCTGAAACTTCGTCCACTCACGCGGGACGTTATGTGCGACGGTAATGCCGGGCCGAACCGCGGACTACAAGAGTGCGTCGACACCCCGATAAAACGCTAGTTTTGCGTGGTTTATCGACATACCCAGTCTTCAGATGTGCGGATAATGCCGATTTTCAGTCGTGGCGCACCGCCGATGTGTGTGATAATCCGCACAAATGAATCGACTCCGCCCCCCGCTGGTCGCGACCGCGCTGGTCGTCCTGCTCGCGTTCGCGGCGCTGGGCGTGATCGTCGCCGGGGTCGCGTCGATCTACGGCCCGCGCGCCGACGCCGATGCGACTGCGGCGGTGCGGATGCGTGCGGTCCAGCAGACCCGCAGCAACCTCCGCCTGCTCGAGGCCGAGCTGCAGACCTATCGCCTGCTCCCGGTCATGCTCGGCGAATATCCCGACGTCCGTGCAGCACTAGCTTCGGGTCGCGCCGACGCCGCGCTGAACCAGAAGCTGGCGATGCTAGCCCGGCGAACCGGCGCCCCGGTGATCTACGCGCTCGATACGCAGGGGATGACGATCGCCGCCTCGAACGCCGGCCGCCCCGACAGCTTCCTCGGCCACAACTACCGCTATCGCGAATATTTCACCGCCGCGATGGCCTCCGGCGCGACCGAGTTCTTCGCGCTCGGCAGCGTCAGCGGGCGCCCCGGCCTCTATCTCTCGCGCCGAATCGAACAGGGTGGACGCCCGCTCGGCGTGGTGGTGGTGAAGGTCGAATTCGGCAAGATCGCGCGCGCGTGGATCCAGGACCACATGGCGACCTTCGTCACCGATCGCGACGGCATCATCCTGATCTCCAGCGACCCGCGCCTGCAATTCCGCACCACCCACCCGCTGTCCGCGGCGCGCCGAGACGCGCTGATCCGCACGCGCCAGTTCGGCACCTCCCCGCTCCTCCCCGCGCCGCTTCGGCTCGACGACGGACGCTCGCGGCTGGTCGACGGCACGCCCGCGGTCGCGATCGCGCTGCCGGTGCCGATCGCGGGCTGGCGACTAGTGCATATGGAGCCGCTCGACGCCGCCTTGCGCACCGCCGCCGCGCGCACCCGCTGGGCGACCGCGATCGCCGCGCTCACGACCGTCGCGGCGATGCTGGCGGCGTGGTGGGCATATGAACGCCGCAAGCGCAACGCGGGCGCGCGGGCCGAACTCGAAGCCGAAGTCGCACGCCGCACCGCCGAGCTCAGGGCGACCGCCGATCGCCTCCAGATCGAGGTCGAGCAGCGCGAGGCCTCCGACCAGCGCTTCCGCCAGGCGCGCGAGGAACTGGCGCACGCCAACCGGGTCGGCTCGATCGGCACGATCACCGCCAGCGTCGCGCACGAGATCAACCAGCCGGTCGCCGCGATCCGCACCTTCGCCGACAACGCCGCGGCGTTCCTCGCGCGCGGCGCCCCCGACCGCGCCGCCGCCAACCTCGAGGCGATCGTCGACCTCACCAGCCGGATCGGCACGATCACCGCCGGCCTCCGCCGCTACGCAAGGCGCGGCGCAGGCTCGATCGGCCCGGTCGCACTCGACGAGGCGATCGACGGCGTCCGCCTGCTGATCGGCGACCGCTTCCGCGCGAAAGGTGTGACGCTCGACCTCCCCACCGGCCCCGAGGCCAGGCTGACCGTCATCGCCGGCCGTGTCCGGTTGGAGCAGGTGCTGGTCAACCTGCTCCAGAACGCGCTTGACGCAGTCGCCGACCAGCACGATGCGCGAGTCAGCGTCACCGTCGGTCGAAAAGGCCGCGACGTCGTACTGACCGTCGCCGACAACGGCCCCGGCATCGCGCCCGATATGGCCGACCACCTCTTCACCCCGTTCGAGACGAGCAAGAAAGACGGCCTCGGGCTCGGCCTCGGCATCGCCCGCGACATCATGACCGAGTTCGGCGGCACGCTCGACCTCGTCCCAGCTCCCGAAGGCGCGATCTTCCGCATGATCCTGGTGAAAGCATGACCGAGCAAGCTGTCCTGCTAGTCGACGACGACGACGTCCTGCGTGGCGCGCTGGAGCAATCGTTCGAACTCGCGGGTATCGCCGTTATCGCCGAGCGCGACCCGACCGCAGCGCTCGCGCGCGTTCATGCCGGGTTCGACGGGGCGGTGGTGTCCGACATCCGCATGCCGAAGATGGACGGCCTCGAACTCTTCCGCCGGATCGCCGCGATCGACCACGAGATCCCGGTGCTGCTGATGACCGGCCACGCCGACGTCGCGATGGCGGTCGCCGCGCTCAAGAACGGCGCGTTCGACTTCATCCCGAAGCCGTTCGCGACGGACCATTTGATCGCGGGGGCGCGGCGCGCGCTCGAAATGCGCCGCCTGGTCCTCGATAACCGCCGTCTCCGCGCCGCCGCCGAGGAAACGATCGGTGCCGAGCCGCTGATCGGCGAAACCCCGGTGATGGTCCGCCTCCGCGAAACCATGCGGCAGATCGCGCAGGCCGATATCGACGTGCTGGTCGAAGGCGAGACCGGCACCGGCAAGGAGCTCGTCGCGGTCCTGCTCCACCGCTGGAGCAACCGCCGCTCGCGGCCGTTCGTCGCGGTCAATTGCGCCGCGCTGCCCGAGGCCGTCGCGGAGATCGAGCTGTTCGGCCACGACGGCGACTCCCGCCTGCCGCGCACCGGTCGAATCGAGGCGTCGAACCGCGGCACCCTGTTCCTCGACGAGATCGAGAGCACGCTGCCCGCGTTCCAGGCAAAACTGCTCCGCGTACTGGAGGAGCGCGAGGTGATGCCGGTCGGCGGCGACCTCCCCCGCGCGCTCGACCTTCGCGTGATCGCCGCCGCCAAGCCGGGGCTCGAACAGGCGGTCGAAGAAGGTCGCTTCCGCGCCGATCTGCTGTTCCGGCTAGACGCGGTACGGCTCCGAATCCCGCCGCTCCGTGAGCGCCGCGACGATATTCCGCTGCTGTTCGGCCACCTCCTCCACCAAGCCGCCGAACGGTTCGGCCGCGAGGTGCCGACGATCGACACCGCGACTCTCGCCTATCTCGGCCAGCACGACTGGCCCGGCAACGTCCGCGAACTCGACAACCTCGCCAAGCGCCTGGTGCTCCGCGTCGAGGCCGAAGACCCCGCCGACGAGGACAGCGACATCCCCCTCCCCGCGCGCGTCGACAAGTTCGAGGAAGCGACGATCCGCGCCACCCTGCAACAGGTCAACGGCGATGTCCGCTCCGCGCTGGCGGCGCTCGGCATCCCGCGAAAGACCTTCTACGACAAACTCAAGCGCCACGACATCGACGTCGAGGCGTATCGGCCCGTGAAGGGCTAAATTCTCAATCCTCCCCCGCCAGGGGGAGGTGGCGCGGAGCGACGGAGGGGGAGGACACGGAACCGAGGGTATGCCTTTCCTCCCCCTCCGTCTGGCAAGCGCCAGCCACCTCCCCCTGGCGGGGGAGGATCAGGGGCGCCGACAGTGAGCGTCGATCCAAACCTAAACCGGAATGACCGGCGGCAACACCCCGCCCTGCCGCGTCGCGACGAACTTCGCGAGCGGCGGCCCGATCAGCAGCACGCCGAGAAACCGCAACACCTGAAGCGCCATCACGAACGGCACATCGACCGGACTAGACGCAGCGATGATCGCGACCGAATCCATCCCGCCGGGGCTCGTCGCCAGATACGCCGTGACCGGATCGATCCCCCACCAGCGCGTCAACGCCGCCGCGATCCCGCCGCAGAACGCGATCAGCAACGCCACCGACAGCAGGATCCGGGGCATCGCTTTCCCCGCCGCCCGCAACGTATCGCGCGTGAACGACAGCCCGATCCGCCACCCCACGACCGCATAACTGATCGCGAGCAACCACTGCGGCAACATCGGCTGCGCGACGCCGGTAACATTGAGCGCCGCGCCCGCGACCAGTGACCCGAGCAGCGCGCCAGCGGGAAGCTTCAGCACCACACCGACACCCGCACCGCCCCCCGCGATCGCGATCGTCCGCAGCACCACGACCGGATCGACCACCGCGAACCACGCCCCGGCGACATGATGCCCGCTCCCGCCGCCGACCATCACCGCCGCCAGCACCGACGCGACCACCGCGACGCTGACGACCCGCGTATAGGTCATCACCGCGACCAGCCGCGAGTCCGCGCCGTACGCCTGCGCCATCAACACCATCGCGCTCGCCGCGCCCGGCGTCGATCCCCACACCGCGACGGTCCCCGGCAACACCTGCCACCGGCTCAGCAGATATCCGAGCACGCTGCTGGCCGCGAGCGTGACGAAATTCACCATCAGGAACACGGGCCAGTGATCCGCCACCGTCGCGACGATCCCGGTCGTGATCGACCCCGCGATCAGCGTACCGACCGCCGCCTGCGCACCACGAAAGGCCGACGTCGGCACGCTCAGCGACCAGCCGCGCACCGCCAACACGACGGCAGCGATCATCGGCCCAAGCAGCAACCCCGCCGGCAGTCCGACGACCTCCAGCAGCCCCGCGATCACCGCCGACAGCGCGATCAGCAAGGCCCAGCGTCCGATCATGCCTTGGTAGCGAACCAGATCGTGTGCCGCGCGCCGCCCTTCCGCGTCGCCCGTGCGATCACCTCGTCGACCGCGAAACCCGCTTCCGCCAGGCGCGTGGCGAACGGCTTGCTCGGGGCGGACGACCACACCGCCAGCACCCCGCCCGGCCGCAACGCCGCGCGCGCCAAGGCAAGGCCTCGTGCACCGTAAAGCCGGTCGTTACCCGGCCGCGAAATCCCGTCGGGCCCATTGTCCACATCGAGCAGGATCGCGTCCCAATCGCCCTCGGCGATCACCGCGGCGACATCGCCCTCGACGATCCGCGTGCGGGGATCGGTCAGGCTGTCCCCGTGCAGCCCCGCCATCGGCCCGCGCGCCCATTCGATCACCGCGGGCACGATCTCCGCAACAGCGACCTCGGCGTCGGGTCCAAGTCGCGCAAGCGCCGCGCGAAGGGTAAAGCCCATGCCGAGCCCGCCGATGAGCATCCGCAAACCCGGCCGCGCGCCAAGCCGGTCACATGCCTGTTCCGCCAGCGCCTCTTCCGACCCGCTCAGCCGGCTGTTCATAAGCTCGTTCGCGCCGAGCATGATCGAGAACTCGGCGCCGCGCTGAAGCAACCGGAGTTCACCCCCGCCCGGCACCTGCGCCGTCCCCAGCAGAACCCGCGGCACCATCAGGCCGACCCTCTCATGCGGACCACGCCGCGATATCGTCCTGCTCGCCGATCAGCGCGAGACCGTGCGCGATCGAGGTCAGTTCGCCGCCGCTCATGATCGCGTCCTCGCCGAACCGCTCGACGAAGATCCGCCGGATGCGCGGGATCAGCGACGACCCGCCGGTCAGGAACACCCGGTCGATCTCGCCGCCGCCGACGTTCGCCACCGCCAGCGCGCAGTCGACCGCCGCCTCGATCCGCACGACGTCGTCGGCGATCCAGCCCTCGAACTGAGCGCGCGTAACGTCCGCCTCGATCTCCAGCCCCGCGCCCGCGAAGTGGAAATGCGCGTCCTCGCCGCTCGACAGCGCGCGCTTGAGCGTGCCGACCGCATCGTACAGCGGATAGCCGAGCTCGTTCTCGATCACCGCGATCATCCGCCCGATCGCGACCGGATCGACCGCGGTCTTCTGCAACCGCTCGAGCTCGGCCATCGTCTTGCGGTTGCGCATCAGCGCGAGGCGCGACCAGTCCGCGAAATCGGCGAAATAGGCGCGCGGAATCTCCAATTCCTTGTCGAACGACTTGTACGCACCGCCCTTGCCCAGCATCGGCAGCACCAGCCGGTCGAGGATCCGGTAATCGAACCGGTCGCCCGCGATCCCGACGCCGGCATGGCCGAGCGGCGTACACCGTCGCGCCGCACCCGGCTCGGCGACGCGCACGACCGAGAAATCGCTCGTCCCGCCGCCGAAATCCGCCACCAGGATCGTCGCCGGCTCGGTCAGCCGCGTCGCATAGCTGTACGCCGCGCCGAGCGGTTCGTAGACATAGTGGATCTCGGCGCCGAAGCCCTTGAACATCGCGTCGTAGCGCGTTCGGGCGAGCGCCTCGTCGGGCCGCGCGCCGGCATATTCGACCGGCCGCCCCACCACGATCCGCTGCGGCCGCGTGTCGAGCCGGCCGCCGGCGTGGGCAATCAGCTTGTCGAGGAACAGCTTGCCCATCTCCTCGAAGCGATAGCGCTTGTCGAAGACCGAGGCCTGCTCGAAACTCTTCATCGCCGCGACCGATTTGAACGACTGGATGAACCGGCTGTCGAGCGGATATTCCATATATTCCGCGATCGCCCACGGCCCGGCATCCGACGCGAGCCCCTTGCCGCTGTCGTCCTGCCAGAAGCACAAGGCCGAGCGGAACACCGGGCTCGTCTCGGCGGGGGCGGCGAACGTCACCAGTTCCGGCGTGCCGCCGCGCGTCCCGAGCGCCACGACGCTGTTGGTCGTGCCGAAATCCAGCCCCAAGGCGGGGCCGCCAGCATCCGTCTGCATCGCATCGTCCTTCAATGAACGCGCGCCTATGCCGATGCGGGGCAAGGGATGGCAACCCCGTGCGTGCGCTTGCGGTGCAGATCGGACGGGTTTGGCGGATCCAATGATCCTCCCCCGCCAGGGGGACGTGGCGCCGTAGGCGACGGAGGGGGCGGTAAACGCAACCTCTGTTTCGTGTCCTCCCCCTCCGTCGCTTCGCGCCACCTTCCCCCGCCAGGGGGAGGACCGCAGCAAAAGCCCCTACCCCCCGATCATCGCGCGGATCCGGTTCGCCAGCACGTCCAGCGCGAACGGCTTGGTGATCATGTCCATGCCCTCGTCGAGAAAGTCCCCCCGCACCGCCGCCTTCTCCGCATAGCCGGTGACGAACAGCACCTTCAGTCCCGGACGATGCTGGCGCGCGATCTCCGCCACCTGGCGACCGTTGATCCCCGGCAGGCCGACGTCGCTGACCAGCAGGTCGATCCGCCGATCGCTCTCAAGAAACGGCAGCGCGGCACGCCCGTCCGCCGCCTGCAGGACGCCGTAGCCGAGACCTTCCAGCACATCGACGATCAGCATCCGCACCGCGGCGTCGTCCTCGACCACCAGCACCCGCTCGCCATCCGCGCGCGGCAGGTCGGCATCGGCGATCTCCGCCGCCACCTCCGCCGCGCCCCGGAACCGCGGCAGGTACAGCTTGACGGTCGTGCCCTGGCCGACTTCCGAATAGATTCGCACATGCCCGCCCGACTGCCGCGCAAAGCCGTAGATCATCGATAGCCCGAGCCCCGTGCCCTGCCCGATCGGCTTGGTCGTGAAGAACGGGTCGAATGCCTTGGCGATCACAGCCGCGCTCATCCCAGTGCCGGTATCCGACACGCCGATCACGACGAAATCGCCCGGCTCCAGGTCGTCGATCGTCGCAGTATAATGCGCGTCGAGATGCGCGTTCTCGGTCTCGATCGTCAGCAATCCGCCATCGGGCATCGCATCGCGCGCGTTGATCGCCAGGTTGAGCAGCGCACTTTCGAGCTGGTTGGCATCGGTGTACGCCGGCCAGATCCCCGCCTGCCGCCTAACCTCGAGGCCTGCATTCTCGCCGAGCGTCCGCCGCAGCAGGTCCTCGATCCCGTCGACCAGCCCGGACACGTCGACCGCCTTCACGTCGAGCGACTGGCGGCGCGAGAAAGCGAGCAGGCGCTGCGTCAGGCCTGCCGCACGGTTCGCCGAGACGGTTGCCGCATCGATGTACCGATCGACCCGTTCGTGCCGCGCGGCGGGCAGATGCCGCTTCACCATGTCGAGACCGCCGATGATGCCGGTAAGCATGTTGTTGAAATCATGCGCGATGCCACCGGTCAGCTGCCCCACGGCTTCCATCTTCTGCGCCTGGCGCAGCGCATCCTCGGCCTTGGCGAGCCGCGCTTCGCTTTCCTTCTCCTCGGAAATGTCGCGGCCGACCGCGTTGATCATCCCGTCGCCCGGCTGCGCGGCCCAGCTGATCCAGCGATAGCTGCCGTCCTTGCAGCGATAGCGGTTGTCGATCCGGCTGATGACCTCGCCGCGCGCGATCCCCGCCGCGGCCTTGCCGGTCTGCGCGACATCGTCGGGGTGGAGCAACCCGAACAGCGGCCGCCCGATGAGCTCGTCCAGCTCCCAGCCGAGCATCACGGTCCAGGCCGGGTTCACCGCGACGATGGTGCCGTCGTATTGCGCGCGCAGCATGATGTCCGACGACAGGTCCCACAGCCGGTCGCGGTCGGCGTTCGAGGCGACGACCGCCTCCTTCAGCCCTTCGTTGACCGCGAGCAACTGCCGCTCGACCGCCTTGCGCGCCGATTGATCGAGCATCGCGCCGATCATCCAGATCGGTGCGCCGTGCTCGTCGCGGATGATGTAGCCACGGTCGAGCACGTCGGCGAAGCTGCCGTCCGCGCGCATGAAACGATATTCGTCGCTCCAGTCGCTCCCACCGCCGTCGATCACCGCGTGGATGCTGCGATCGATCCGCGCGCGGTCGTCGACATGGATATGCCCGATCCACCAGTCGCCGGTCGGCTCGACGGTCGCTAGGTCGTGGCCGTAGGCGGCGGTCAGCGCGTCGTTCCACAGCAGGTGGTTGCGGCGCAGGTCCCAGTCCCAGATCGCGTCGTTGGTCGCGCGCCCCGCCAGCCGCAGCCGCTCGCTCGTCTCGCGCAGTATTGCCTGCGCCTTGCGATCCTCGGTCACGTCGAGCACCGTCCCGATCAGCCGTATCGGCTCGCGTCCGTCGAAGAATGCCATACCGTGCGCCGAAATGTACCGCTCGATTCCGTCGTCGCGCCCGACCGCACGGTAGTCGGCGTCGAAACTGCGTGTGCCATCGGGGTCGAGTGCCGCGGCGACGACCGCGTCCATCCGCGCGCGGTCGTCCGGGTGGACGCCGGCCTGGAACGTCTCGTACGTCACCGGCGTATCGACGGGCAGGCCGAACAGTTCGCAGCACCGGTCGTCCCAACTCAGTCGACCGGAACGGGGATGATAATCATACCGGCCAAGCCTGGCGACCCGTGTCGCCAGCTCCAGTTCCTCGCGACTTTCGGCCAGCGCGATCTCGTTGCGGCGCCGCGCGCTGATGTCGTTGAACAGTACCGCGACATGATGGACGTCGGGCGCATCGACGCGGTAGGCATAGACCTCGTACCAGCGATCGTCGAGCGCGGCGGCCGGGTCTTCGAACCGCAGCGACTCGCCCGTGGTCGCAACCCGGCCGTAGAGATCGAACCAGCGCTGTTCCATATCGGGGGCGATATCGCGCATCGTCCGGCCGACCGGATCGTCGATCCCGGTATTGCGCGCGAACGCCGCGTTGACCTCCAGGAAACGATAATCGACCGCGACTTGTCCGTCGAACAGCACTTCGATCACGCAGAACCCCGCGTCGATCGATTCGAACAGCGACTTGTACCGCACTTCGCTGGCCTTCAGCGCAAGTTCGGCGCGAAGCCGGTCGACCGCATCCGCGGTGCGCAGCGCGACATCCTCGACCAACGCTATGTCGGCCTGCGTCCACTGCCGCGCGTGCGCCTGGTGAACATACAGGATCGCGGTCAGCCGTCCGTCGCGGACGAACGGTGCCTTGATCAGCGCGCGAACGCCGATCTGCGCCCAGTTCGCGGCGCTGGCGGCCTCCCGGATACGCGGATCGTCCTCGCAGTCACCGACGCTCACGGTGCGCCCGCCGTGCAGGTCGTCGAACACCCCGGTGCCGAGTTCACCCAGCACGCACGGCGTGCCCGCCAAGCTGGGCAATTCGCCGCTCGTCCAGTCGACCGGCCCATGCATGACGGCGCCGTCGGCCGATACCTCGTCATAGCCGCAGCGCGCTACACCGAGATGCGATCCCAAGGCAGCGGCAGCAGCAGCCATGATATCCTCGGGGCGTGCGATCGTCCTGAACAGGTCGACCAGCGCAAGCTGAAACGCTTGGCGCGCCAGCAATTCTTCACGGTCGAGGAGGTGGGAGCGCATGCGCCATGCCTGCCCCGAGAGTTTATAAAAGTCGAGCGACGCTTATAGGTTAACCGCGCTTCAACCGGACCAGCGCGGCGTCGAGCGCGGAGAGGAAGCTGGAGCGGTTGGTCTTCGAGAACGGCGCGGGGCCACCGATCACGTCGCCGCCCGCGCGCAGATCGGCCATGATCGCGCGGGTGGCGATCGCGCCGCCGATCGAGCTGGTGGTGAACGGCTTGCCGGTATTGGCGAGGACCGTGGCGCCCGCCTTCACGCAGCGGTCGGCGAGCAGGATGTCGGCGGTGACGACGACCGACTTCGCATCGGCCTGTTCGGCGATCCAGTCGTCGGCCGCGTCGAACCCGTCGCTGACGACCACGCGCGAGATGAGCGGGTGGACGGGGATCCGGAAATGGCTGTTCGCCACGATCGTGACGGGCACCTCGTGCCGCCACGCGACCTTGTAGATCTCATCCTTCACCGGACACGCGTCCGCGTCGACGAGGACGCGGAAGGTGGGTTTGGGTGTGGGTAAGGACGCGTGGTCAGTCATGATGCAAAGAACCCGTCGGAATACTATATACTTCCGACATTCTACCCCCACCCGTCATCTTACCCCCACACGTCATCCCAGCGAAAGCTGGGATCTCATTGTTTGGCGCACGTCGCGAACCACGAGCGAGACCCCAGCGTTCGCTGGGGTGACGGAGTCCGAGGCAGTCGGCCCATTCCCCCACCGTCATCCCGGCGAAAGCTGGGATCTCCCCATTTGGCCCGCGTCGCGAACCACGAGGGAGACCCCAACGTTCGCTGGAGTGACGGAGTCCGAGGCAGTCGGCGCCATTCCCCCAACCGTCATCCCAGCGAACGCTGGGATCTCCCTGTTTGGCGCACGTCGCGAGCCACGGGGGATACCCCAGCTTTCGCTGGGGTGACGGCAGGCCGGTTACTCAGCTCCGCTCGCGATTCCCACGATACGGCGGCTTGCGCGCCGGGGCCGGACCGCCCCGCGGGGCCGCACGGTGCAGCGTCGAGCGCGGGCCGCTCGCATTGCTGCGACCGCCACCGCCACCGTCATGCCGCGCACCGCTCTCAGGCGCGCCCTGCATCGCCTCGATCGCCACGCCGCTCTCTTCTTCGCCAGCCTGCGCCGTACGCTGGATCGCCGCCGAGAAGCGCGCCGCGACAACGCGCGGAATCTCGAACGCGGTCTCGTTCGGACCGATCCGGATCGCGCCGATCTCGGACTTGGTGATGTGCCCGCGACGGCAGATCAGCGGCAGGATCCAGCGCGGATCGGCGTTCTGGCGACGACCGATGTCCATCCGGAACCACACCGTATCCTCGAAGCCTGCGCGCGGCCCCTGCGAACGCTCGTCCTGAGTCGGCTGCTTGCTCTGGTCGATCAGATCCTCGGCCTGCGGCATCGTCGCGCGGTGCATGTGTACCAGCGCCGCGGCGATATCCTCCGGGGTCTTCTCGGCCATCAGGCGGACGGCGAGCGCGCGATCCTCCTCCTCGACCTCGACCGGCTGCAACAGCATGCCGATCAGCCGCTCGTGGTCGTTCTTGCGGATGTCCTCGGCGGTCGGGGCGTTGACCCATTCCGCGTTGATCTTGGCACCACGGAGCATCATCTCGACGCGACGGCGACGCGGGAACGGCACGATCAGCACGGCGGTGCCTTTCTTGCCCGCACGACCGGTACGACCCGAGCGATGCTGCAACGTCTCGGCATCGCGCGGCAGCTCGACGTGAACGACCAGCGACAACGTCGGCAGATCGATCCCGCGAGCCGCAACGTCGGTAGCGACGCAGACACGCGCACGACGATCGCGCAGCGCCTGCAACGCCGCGTTACGCTCGTTCTGCGAATGCTCGCCCGACAGCGCCACGGCGGCAAAGCCACGCTCGACCAGGCTCGCATGCAGGTGACGCACGTTGTCGCGCGTGGCGCAGAACAGCATCGCCGTCTCCGCCTCGTGGAAGCGCAGCAGGTTGATCACCGCATGCTCGATCTCGGACGGCGAGACCGTGACGGCCTGGTACGAGATATCGCCATGACCGCGATCCTCGCCGACGGTCGAGATCCGCACCGCGTCGCGCTGGTAGCGCTTGGCGAGCGCGACGATCGGCCGCGGCATCGTCGCCGAGAACAGCAACGTGCGACGGCTCTCGGGCGACGCGTCGAGGATCTGCTCGAGGTCCTCGCGGAAGCCCATGTCGAGCATCTCGTCGGCCTCGTCGAGCACCGCGACCTTCAACGCCGACAGGTCGAGCGCACCACGCTCGAGATGGTCGCGCAGACGGCCCGGCGTGCCGACGACGATATGCGCGCCGTGCGCTAGCGAACGACGCTCCTTCGAGGCGTCCATGCCGCCGACGCAGGTCGAAATCCGCGCCCCGGCCTTGGCATAGAGCCACATCAGCTCGCGGCTGACCTGGAGCGCGAGTTCCCGAGTCGGCGCGATGCAGAGGACGAGCGGCTTGTGCGGCGCGGGCAGGCGCTGGACGCCGTCCTCGCCGGCTTCACCGAGCAGCTCGCCGGCCATCGCCAGGCCGAACGCGACGGTCTTGCCCGAGCCGGTCTGCGCGGACACGATCAGGTCGCGACCGATCGCATTGTCCTCGATCACATGGCTCTGGACGGGGGTCAGCGCGGTATAGCCACGCGCTTCGAGCGCCTCGGAAAGAAGCGACGGAATATTTGTAAAAGGCATGTACGTCCTAATTGGTGGCCGGCTTACGCAACGGCAAGGCACTGGCAAGGTTGTCCCTACAGGACTTGACCCGCGGCCCACCCGCTCGCCCATGCCCATTGGAAGTTGTAGCCGCCGAGCCACCCTGTGACATCGACCGCTTCGCCGACTGCATACAGCATTGGTACGCGTTTGGCTTGCATTGTTTGCGAAGAGAGGTCCGCGGTGCTGATTCCGCCCGCGGTCACCTCCGCCTTGGCATAGCCTTCTGAGCCGTTCGGCTTGAATTGCCAATGACTTAGCGCACGCTCGGCGTCCTGGAGCTTGCGATCGGTGACGGTCGAGATTTCGCCGGTCAGCGCCAGTTTCTCGCTCAAAGTCTCCGCGAGTCGGTCCGGCAGCGTGCCGCCGAGCAGTTTGCGCAGAGTCGCGCGCGGCGTGGTACGCTTCGCCGCCGGCAGCCAGCCGGACTCGCGATCGGGGAGGAAATCGATCCCGATCGGCTGGCCGTTGCGCCAATAGGACGATGCCTGGAGGATCGCCGGCCCCGACAGGCCGCGATGCGTGAACAACGCCGCCTCGCGAAACGCGGTTTTGCCGGCCGTGGCCACAACGTCGGCGGCGACCCCCGACAATTCGCGGAACAGGATCTCGTCGCCGCCCAGCGTCAGCGGCACGAGTGCCGGGCGTGGTTCGACCACCTTCAACCCGAACTGCCGCGCGAGATCATAGGCAAAGCCGGTCGCGCCCATCTTCGGGATCGACGGCCCGCCGGTCGCGATCACCAGCGCGGGGGCGGTGACGGTGCGGCCGTCGAGTGACACGCGGTACCGCCCGTCTGCGTGCTCGACCCCGGTGACGGGGCGCCCGAGCGACAGGTCGACGCGGCCCTTGTCGCATTCGTCGAGCAGCATCTCGACGATCTGCTTCGCGGAGCCGTCGCAGAACAATTGCCCGAGCGTCTTTTCGTGCCACGCGATCCCGTAGGACTCGACCAAAGCGATAAAGTCCTGCGCGGTGTAGCGGCCGAGCGCGGACTTGGCGAAATGCGGGTTGGCGGAGATGTAGCGGTCGGCGGCGGTGTGGATATTGGTGAAATTGCACCGCCCGCCACCGGAGATGAGGATCTTCTTGCCCGCCTGCTCGGCGTGGTCGACGAGCAGGATCTTCCGCCCGCGCTGCCCCGCGACGGCGGCGCACATGAGGCCGGCGGCACCTGCGCCGAGGATTATCGCGTCGTAGTCGGACAAGTGTCGCTCCGTGCGGCTTAGTTGGGCGAGCCGCTAGTCAAGAATGTTTCCCCGCGAAGGCGGGGACCCAGCCTGGGCTCCCGCCTTCGCGGGAGAACAAGGAGGCTCGGTATAGCGCATGATGGATCGCTCAACCTAGCCCACCCTACCCTGATC
>JAYVRZ010000367.1:0-30912 GCA_043775965.1 Sphingomonas sp. | reverse complement strand
CGACCGGCTCGGACGCGATCGGGGACTTCGCGGCAGCGCTCGGCGGTACGACCACGGGCGGCGCAACCGGCGCCGGCTCGGGCGACACGAACACCGGCTCTTCCGCCGCCGCCGCGACCGGAGCAGCCGGCGAAGCAGCAGCGGCCGTTGCGGCAGCCGCCTTCGCCTCGGGATCGTTCGGCTTCACCGGCGACGGGCGCGCCTGCAGTTCGAGGCGGTGCGCCTTGCCGATCACGGCGTTGCGGCTGACGCCACCCAATGCTTCGGCGATCTGGCTGGCGGTCTGGCCGGCCTCCCACATCGTCTTGAGCGTCTCGATGCGCTCGTCGGTCCAGGACATGCTCGTTCCTTAGTCTCGGTCGGTCGGCCAATCTTCAAGCCGGGTTGCGGGCGGCAGCGGCAGGGATTACCCGCAACTCCCATGAGCAGCCAGCCCCCAATCGGTGAAATCCAGTCGGCGGTACATTCCGCTCCCGGTGTTCCCGTCATTAAGAGCGTGAACTGGGAGGGATTGCGAACCCTCTATATCAAGGAGGTGCGCCGGTTCTTCAAGGTGCAGCTTCAGACGGTGTGGGCGCCGGCGATCACCACGCTGCTGTTTCTGATCGTGTTCACCATCGCGACCGGTGCGAAAAGCCCGGTGCCGGTCGATGGCCAGATCGTCGCATTCGCCGATTTCATCGCGCCGGGGCTGATCATCGCACAGGGCATGATGGGCCCCGCGTTCGCCAATGCGAGCTTCTCGCTGCTGGTCGGCAAGATGCAGGGCACGATCGTCGATTACCTCCAGCCACCCTTGTCGACCGGCGAACTGCTGGCCGGGCTGGTCGGCGGCGCGGTGACGCGGGGGGTGATCGTC
Source organism: Sphingomonas sp. (assembly GCA_043775965.1). Taxonomy (GTDB): domain Bacteria; phylum Pseudomonadota; class Alphaproteobacteria; order Sphingomonadales; family Sphingomonadaceae; genus Sphingomonas. Next base: position 30,053 of record JAYVRZ010000367.1, on the reverse strand, counting down.
GGTATCGTCGTCTGGGCGGCGATGGCGCTGTACCCCGGCGTCCACGTCACGCCGCACGCACCGCTCGCGATCATATGGTTCGGGCTGCTGGGCTCGATCTTCCTCGCGCTGCTCGGCGTGCTGACCTCGATCTGGGCAGACAAGTTCGATCATGCCGCGGCGGTGACCAACTTCGTGATCGCGCCATTGTCGCTGCTCTCGGGCACCTTCTATTCGGTCGATAAGCTGGCGCCCGCGTTCCGCGCGTTCAGCCACGCCAACCCGTTCTTCTACATCATCTCCGGCTTCCGCTACGGGTTCCTGGGGATCGCAGACTCGCCGGTGATGATCGGCGGGGTCGTCATCCTCGCCATCGATCTGGCACTCGCCCTGCTCTGCTACCGGCTGCTGAAGACCGGCTGGAAGCTCAAGAACTGATGCGCGGGCTGGCGCTTCGGCTGCTCGCGATCCTGATGGCCTTGCTGCCGGTCGGCGCCGTGGCGCAGGGGGGCCAGCCCGACCCGGCGTTGCGTGCCAAGGCCGATGCGCTGGTCGCGATCCTCGACGGTCGCGGGTCGTATGCGACGTATTTCGCGGCGAGTTTCCGCGACAAGGTGCCGGCGGCGCAGTTTGCGGTGATCGCCGCGCAACTGAAGGCGTCGCTCGGCGCCCCGCAGAAGATCGAGGCGTTCGCCGCGACCTCGGAATGGTCGGCGGACCTGACCGTCGGCTACGCGCGCGGCACGGCCAGCGTCCGCCTGGTGATCGATCCGGCGTTGCCGCATGCCGCCACCGGACTGCTGATTACGGGTACGGCGCCGCGCGGCGACAGCCTCGCCAAGCTCGAAACCGAGTTCCGCGCGTTGCCCGGCGCGAGCGGTTTCGGGCTCTATGCGCTCGGTGACGCCAAGCCACTGGTATTGAACGGGTATAATGCGGATCAGGCCGCCCCGCTCGGCTCCGCCTTCAAGCTCTGGATCCTCGCCGAGCTCGCGCGACAGGTCGCGACAGGCGAACGGCAGTGGAACCTCGTGATACCCTTGGGACTGCCGTCGCTGCCATCCGGCGTGTTGCAGACCTGGCCGGCGCAGTCGCCGATGACGCTTCAAACGCTGGCGTCGATGATGATCTCGATCAGCGACAACACCGCCGCGGACACGTTGCTGACCACGCTCGGGCGGGACAAGGTCGATGCGATGGCGACGTCGGCCGGCGGCAGTGCGCCGGTGATGACCACGCGGGAGATGTTCGCGATCAAGGCGGACAAGGCGCTGACCGCGGCATGGGCTTCGGGATCGCCGGAGCAACGCGGCGCGCTGCTCGCGACCAATGCCGCGCGGATCGCTGGAACGAAGCTCGACGCCAGCGTCTTCGCGGGCAAACCGGTCGCGATCGACAGCGTCGAATGGTTCGCGAGCCCTGCGGCGATGGCGGGGTTGCTCGATCGGCTGCGCACCGCGGACGCGACGACGCGCGCGGTCCTGGCGATCAACGCGGGCACCGACCCGGCGATCGCGTCGCGCTTCCGCTATGTCGGGTTCAAGGGCGGCGGGGAGCCCGGCGTCATCACGCTCAACTATCTGGTGCAGGCCAAGGACGGCCGCTGGTACGCCGCGACGGGCAATTGGCACCGCGCGGACGGTCCGGTCAACGAGGTGAAGTTCGTCGGGCTGATGGGGCGCGCTCTCGCGTTGCTGGCGGCGCGGTAGGCGGGTCGCCCCATAACTGCTCCCCCGCGTAGGCGGGGGCCCAGGATACCAAATGGCATCGCCCGTAACCCTGGGCTCCCGCCTTCGCGGGAGAACGGCAGTAGTAGGTTGCGCGCAGAGCCGTCCGTCGTACTGCGACCACCCCGGCGGAGGCCGGGGGCCAATTGGGGGACGTTGCCAACGAAGGACGGCGCTTCGTTACGCCAGCCTTTCCATTTGGGCCCCGGCCTTCGCCGGGGTGGTACAGTTTCGCGGGGGTGGTACAGTTTCGCAGCGGCTGTGAAGAAGACCTAGGCCCGTCCAGTTGCTTCCCAGCGCTCGGCATTCAACCCGTATATCAAGCTGTCCCGCGACCCGAGATGCGTCTCCCATTCGTCGCGCAGCAATCGCTCGCGACGAAACCCGAGCCGCTCCAGCAGCAGGATCGACGCCGCATTCTCGGTATCCGCATCCGCGAACACGCGGCTGCGGCCCTCCGCGAACAGCCGGTCGATTACGGCGCTGACCGCTTCGCTAGCGATCCCCCGTCCCCATGCCTCACGCGCCAGGATGAAGCCGATCTCGGTCACGCCCGCGCCATCGGCCTCGCTGCCCGAGACCCAGCCGATCGCGCGATCGTCGCCGGTGCGGGTGATCGCCCAGGTCCGCTGGTTGCCGGGCGCAGCCTCCTCGGCGAGATAGGTACGGACGTCGTCGACGCTGTCGAGCGGGCCATCGGCGGAATAGGTCATCAGCTCGGCATCGGCGAGCATCGGGTGCAACGCAGACGCGTCCGCCGCGACGAGCGGACGCAAGCGCAGCCGCCGCGTCTCGAGCACCGGCGAAACCCCTGCGCGCCGCGGTCTGCGTCCGGGCTTCCTCACGCGGTCAGCGCGTCCACGAGCGCACGGACCTTCTTCTGCCGCCATTGCGGGAGCGGCGCGACGAGCCAGTAGCCGCCCTTCGAAGGCTGGGACTCGCCGATCACGCGCACCCGTGCCTGCGCCAGGTCGCGGCGCGCCAGCAGTTCGGGCACCGTCGCGCGCCCAAGCCCCGCCGCCGCCGCGTCGATGGCAAGCCCGGCATCGGTGACGCGGACCAGCGCCACGCCGTCTTCTCCCGACCATGCGATCGCCGAGTCGCCGTCGTTGCCCGGCGCGGCGATCGTCACCATGCCCTCGGACTCCAGTGCCTCGCCCTCATGCTCGCCCGGACCGTCGCCCCAGCGGATCGCGAGATCGAGATTGGCCTCGGTGAAGTCGACATTCTCGTCCGCGGTGATCAGCACGAAGCGCAGTTCGGGGTCGGCCTCGGCGATCTGCGCGAGGCGCGGCATCAGCCACTTCTCGGTCAGGTCGCGCGGCGCCGCGATCGTCAGCGACTTCGAGGACTGCCCCGCCTGCATCGCGCGCACGGCCTCCTCGAACTGCAGGAAACCGCCACGCAACGCGCCCAGCCCCGCCTCGGCCTCCGGCGTCAGTTCGAGCCCGCGCGTGGTCCGCCGGAACAGCACGACGCCGAGCGTATCCTCCAGCGCGCGGATCTGCTGGCCGACCGCGGCCGGCGTCACCGCGAGCTCGTCTGCGGCGCGCGTGAACGACAGATGCCGCGCCGCCGCGTCGAGCACGCGCAGGCCGTTCAGGGGAAGATGCGTGCGCTTCATTGGACCAGCCCTTTGCTCGTCATCGGCCCTGTCCCGTCATCCCGGCGAAAGCTGGGATATTCATGGGGCAGGCGTGACGACTGCCAACGGGGATACCCCAGCTTTCGCTGGGGTGACGGACTTGGGGGCGGGTCGGCTCACCAACGGAGACGCGCATCAATGCAGCACCGCGGGTGCGAGGAGCACGAAGCGGGGGATCTCGACCGCGAAAATCGCACCGTCCTCGCGGACCATCTGATAGCTCCCCTGCATCGCCCCCGAAGGCGTCGCGAGCGGGCAGCCCGAGACATAGTCGAAGCTCGCACCCGGCTCGATCACCGGCTGCTCGCCGACCACGCCTTCGCCCTCGACCGAATGTCGCGCGCCGCGACCGTCGGTGATGACCCAGTGGCGGGTCAGCAGCTGGACGCTCTCGTCGCCCTCGTTCTCGAGGCGGATGTGATACGCCCAGAACCAGCGACCCCGCTCGGGTTCGGACTGTTCGGGGAGGTAGCTGACCGACACGCGCACCGTCACCCCATCGGTCGTCGCCGCGTTGGGGAACAGCGCTTTCACAGCCCCAGCCTTCTCATAGACCGGCCTTGGTCAGGGCCTGGTCGAGGTCATCGATCACGTCCTGCGCATCCTCTAGCCCGACGTTGATCCGCAACAGCCCCTCGGTCACGCCCATCTCGATCTGCTTGTCGGGCGAAACGCTCGCGTGCGTGGTCGACGCAGGATGCGTCATCAGCGAGCGCGAGTCGCCGATGTTGTTCGAGATGTCGACGAGTTCGAGCCCGTCGAGCAACGCATGCGCCTGCTCGCGACCCTCGACCTCGAACGCGAAGATCGGACCGCACGCGTCCATTTGGCGCTTTGCCAGTTCGTGCTGCGGATGGCTCGGCAGGAAGGGATGCAGCACGCGCGGCACACGGCCTTCGAGGAATTCGCCGACCTTCATCGCGTTCTCGGACTGGCGGTGGATCCGCAGGTCGAGCGTCTCGAGGCCCTTGAGCACCACCCAGGCATTGAACGGCGAGAGCGTCGGTCCGGTGTTGCGCGTGAACGGCAGCAGCGTGTTGGTGATGAAATCCTCGGTCCCGCAGACCGCGCCGGCGAGCACGCGGCCCTGCCCATCCATCATCTTGGTCGCGCTGTACGCGGTGACGTCCGCGCCGAACTCCATCGGCCGCTGCAAGGCCGGCGTCGCGAACGCATTGTCGACGACCGTCGTGATGCCGCGTTCGCGCGCGATGTCGCAGATCGCCTTCAGGTCGGCGATGTCCATCGTCGGGTTGGCGGGCGTCTCGAAGAAGAACACCTTCGTCTCGGGGCGGACCGCGTCGAGGAACGCCTGCGGATCGCGCGCATCGACGATCGTCGTGGCGATGCTGAACTTGGGCAACAACGTATCGGTGAGCCAGCGGCACGAGCCGAACGCCGCACGACCGCCGACGAGGTGATCGCCGGTCTGGAGCTGGCACAGCAACGCCGCGGTCATCGCCGCCATGCCGGTCGCCATCGTCCGGCACGCCTCGGCGCCCTCCAGCAGCGCGATCCGCTCCTCGAGCATCTGCACGGTCGGGTTCTGCAGGCGGGAATAGGTCATCCCCTCCTGCTCGCCCGCAAAGCGCGCCGCGGCGTCGCCTGCCTTGTCGTAGCAATAGCCCGAGGTGAGGAACAACGCCTCCGACGTCTCGCCATATTCGCTGCGGGCGGTGCCGCCGCGGATGGCGCGCGTCGCGGGACGCCAATTTTGAGTGATCGAACGATCCTGGCCGGTCTTGCGCTTCATGCGCGCCGCTTTGCCGGGGGGGAGCCGCGATGACAACCCCGGGGAGAAGCCTTGCGGGTGTGAAGACGGGGGGCGGAGTGTGTCGATCCTCCCGCGCCAAGGGAGGCGGCTGGCGCTTTGCCAGACGGAGGGGGCGGTCAGCGATTACCTGGGTTCCGTGCCCTCCCCCTCCGTCACCTTCGGTGCCACCTCCCCCTTGCGGGGGAGGATCGAGGGTATGTTCAGTACCGACCCCAGGTGAATTTGGATGACAGCGCGTAGTTCCAGACCGCGCCGACCAGCACGCCGATCAGTGCGGAGGCCGCCCAGGTCCCGTCGCGCGTCTCGTACAGGAAGGCGGCGATGCCGACATTGGCGATCGCGCCGACCGAGCAGATCACCGCGAACGACACCCAGCCGTCGACCAGTTGCCGCCAGCCCTTCAGCCGCCGGTCGCGGTAGGTGAGCGCGTTGTTGAGGAAGAAGTTGAAGGTCAGCGCGGCCAGCGTCGCGACGATCTCGGCAAGCACGAACTGGGCGCCGAGCCCGACGAACAACGCCGTCAGCAGCCCCATATGGATGCCGACGCCCAGCACGCCGATCGCCGAGAACATCGCGAACCGCACGGGCACGAACCGGCCGAACATCCGATCGTACAACGCGATCAGATATTCCATCGCGACGACGTGATCGAGCTTGCTCTCGCCCTCGGTGCGGCACCGGAACGTGTAGGGCAGCTCGACGAAGCGGAGCGGCTGGGGCGACGCGGTGAGCAGGTCGAGCATGATCTTGAACCCGATCGCGGACAATTCGGGCGCGAGCCGGCGGACGATGTCGGTGCGGATCATGAAGAAGCCGCTCATCGGATCGCTGAGGTCCGCCTTCAGGACGCGACGGGACAGCCTGGTGGCGAGCGCGGACTTGGCGACGCGGTCGCGGTCCCATTCGCCGGTGCCGCCGCCGAGGACGAACCGCGAGCCGACCACCACGTCGAGGTCCTCGCCTTCCGCCGTGCCCTTCAACAGATCGAGCATTGCCGGCAACAGCGTCTCGTCATGCTGGAGATCGCCGTCGATCACCGCGACGAACGGCGCGGCGGTCGCGCACATTCCCTCGATGCACGCCGACGACAGCCCGCGCCGACCGATCCGCTGGATCACGCGGACGCGCTTGTCGAGCCGGCCGATCTCGCGCGCGGCGTCGGCGGTGCCGTCGGGACTGTCGTCGTCGACGAAGATCGCCTCCCAGTTGCGCCCGACCAGCGCCTGGTCGAGCTTGGCGATCAGCGTCGGGACATTGGCCTTCTCGTTGAACGTCGGGATGACGATCGCGAGTTCGAGAAGGTCGGCGATCACCGCGCGATCAGACGAGTTCGGCGAGAACGGCATCGCCCATCGCGCGGGTCGTCAGCGTACCGCCGAGATCGGGCGTGCGCGCACCGCCGAGGATCGCAGCCGCCACCGCCGCCTCGATCCGATCCGCCGCCTCGGGCATGTCGAGCGAATGGCGCAGCATCATCGCCGCGGACAGGATCGCGGCGCACGGGTTGGCCTTGCCCTGCCCGGCGATGTCGGGCGCGCTGCCGTGGATCGGCTCGTACATGCCGCGACCGGTGCCATCGAGCGCGGCCGACGGCAGCATCCCGATCGAGCCTGCGCACATCGACGCCTCGTCGGACAGGATGTCGCCGAACAGATTGCCGGTGACGATCACGTCGAACTGGCCGGGGTTGCGCACCAGCTGCATCGCGGCGTTGTCGACATACATGTGGCTGAGCGCGACGTCCGGATAGTCGGCCGAAACCTCGATCACGACGTCGCGCCAGAGCTGCGAAGTTTCCAGGACGTTGGCCTTGTCGACCGACAGCAGCTTGCCCTTCCGCGTCCGCGCGGTCTCGAAGCCGACGCGGGCGATGCGTGCGATCTCGCGTTCGTCGTAGCGCATCTCGTCATGGCCTTCGCGCAAGCCTTCCGCGGTTTTCCGGATGCCCTTCGCGCCGAAATACACGTCGCCGGTCAGCTCGCGGACGATCACCATGTCGATCTGCCGCGCGATATCGGGGCGGAGCGCGGAGGCGTCCTCCAGGCCGGCGAACAGCTTGGCGGGTCGCAGGTTCGCAAACAGGCCGAGATCCTTGCGCAGGCCGAGGATCGCCTGTTCGGGTCGGAGATGACGGTCGAGCCCGTCGCAATCGGGGTCGCCGACCGCGCCGAACAGCACCGCATCGGCACGCCGCGCGAGTTCGAGCGTCTCGGGCGGGAGCGGATGACCGACCGCCTTGTACGCGGCACCGCCGACCAGGCCTTCTTCGTAGCTGAGATCGAGGCCGAGCGTGTCGAGCACGCGGCGTGCTTCCGCGGTGACTTCGGGTCCGATGCCGTCGCCGGCCAGTATCGCGATCAGGGGCATATGCGTTTCTCCGCCGCCGCCCTTGCCGGGCGGGACGCGCTCACGCAACCGCCCTTTTCAGACGATCGACCAGCCGGTCGCGCGCCGCCAACGGATCGGCGCGTCGGTCGACGAGGATGTCGCGGGCGAGAAAATGGCCGGTGAGACGCAGGCCGTCGAAGATGTCGGGCCAGTCCGCCGGTTCGCCGGTCTTCACGAACGGCGGCAATCGCAACAACTTGGCCTCATATCCGAACGCCGCTCCGCGCGAGACCGCCGCACCGCTCCTGGGGCTGACGAACGCGAGATCGTCCGCCGCACCGCTCGCGACGCAGCGATCGAGATCGAGCCCGAACCCGAGTTCCGCGAGCATCAGCAGTTCGTAGCGCACCAAGGCCGCCGCCCAACCGCGGGCCGAGGGCGCCGCCTCGATCGCCCCGAGCACGCCGCCGAGCGCGTCGTGGATATGCGGATAGGGCTGCGCCTCGGGCAGCGCGGCGGCGGCCAGCGCGGTGGCCCATTCGAGCGCACCGGCCGCCAGCGGTTCGGCATGGAGCGTGGCGCGGCTGTGGATCAGCTCGGCGGTCAGCGACGCGAGTTGCTCGCCGGTGCGCGCGCGCCATTCGCCCTGGATGACGTTCGCCGGTTGCAGCACGGGCCGCATCGCGCGTGAGCGGCCGCCGCGGACATACCCCGGCTGGACCCCGTCGTCGCGCGTGAGCGCACGCACGATCGCACCGTGCTCGCCATGCTGGCGGACGGCGACGACGATGGCGGCTGCGCGGAGATGCATGCGCCGTCCTTAGCCCGCCACCCGCGAGGACAAGAGGGATTTCAGCGCCTGACCCTGTCGACGACACGCCTGACGACCGGATGCGTCGCGGCGCGTTTGGCCTGTTCCGCTGCTGCGTCGAACGTCTGCAAGGCCGCGATCGTCGCGCGGTTCGCCAGCGTGGGACGCAGGAGCAGGAGGTCGATGCACGCCGTTCCGCCGGTCGAGAATTGGCGCTTGTGCTGGCCCTCGCCCTCGGTGAAATCGAAGCGGGCGAAGCGGCCGTCCGCGAACAGCGCACGCAGCGCCTCGACCTGGAGGACCGCGCCGGGCGACAGGTCGTTATACGCCGGGTCGTGCCCGACATGATCGTAGCGGAGCGATGCGCCCTCCGCCGTGCAACACAGATAGGCGATCGCCGTGCCGTCGAGGAACAGGAGCCACGCGCGGAGACGGTCTTCCGCCGCGCAGAGCCGGAGCTGGTCCACTTCCTGCGCATCCGTCGGCAGTCCCGATCCCAGCAGCTTCTCCTGATAGGTCGTGACGGACACCCCGCGGGCGAGCGGATAGAAGGCCGCAAAGGCTTCGAGGCCGCGGTAGCTGCGGATGTCCAGGGTGCCACCATTGGTGGCCGCGGCAAGCTTCTTCGCCTTGCGGGTGATCGTCGACCGCGCGCCGCCTGACAGCCCCGCCAGCCACGCCCCCTCCCCCGCCGCCAGATCGATATGATAGCGGACGTAGCGCTGGCGAACGAACGCGAGCAGGCCCTCGTGGTCGAGGTCGGCGCGCAACATCTCGGGCAACGACGTCACCAGATACCCGTCGGCATCGTCCGGCAGCGGCGGCAGGACCGGGCGAGTCGCGGCCAGCACCGAGTCGAGCGACAATGCCACGCGCACCAGCCGTCTGGGGATCGCGGCGAGCGTTCGCGCGCCGATCCGAAACGTCAGCGGGATGCGTAGGGCCTCGCCCGGGCCAGGCATTACCGGCGTCGGAGCCGCGATCGTTCCGATACCCAGTTCGACCAGAGCTGTTCGGCCTGTCGCCAGCGCTTGCGCAACTGGTCCGGCGCGAGCGGCACGTCGGCGCTGTCGAGCGCGAGCGGCGGGCGGTCCGCGAAATGATGCGTGGGCAGCACGTCGCGCATCTCGCCGAGGATCGCGCACAAGGCCTGGAAGCGGCGGACATGCACCCCGTTGGCGCGCGTCCCGCTGCGGTTGGCGAGTTCGAAACCGTGGCTGACGATCGTCACCGCGGCGTGGTGCGACACCGCGGCGTGTTCGAGCGCGTCGTAGCTTTCGCCGGCGGACAGCGCGCAGAGCTGGAACGTGCGGATCTTGCCCGGCGCGTCCTCGATCACGGTCACGGGCACTTCGATCAGGTCGCTATGCGCGGATAGCCGGATCGGCGCGATGTGGCGCGCCGCCAGCGAGATGCGGCTCGACCCCGGTGCCTCGGAGCCGTTGTGGCTGCTGTCGTAGCTGAAACCCAGCGCGCCGAGTGCGGCCAGCGTGTCGTCGTTGGCGGCATAGCTGCCCGCGCGGAACGCGATCGGTCGCGGTGCGCCGGCCTCGACCAGCAGGTCGGTCGCGCGCACCAGCAGTTCGGTCTGTTCGGCAAGGCTGTAGTCGAACAGCTGGAACCGACCGTGATCCGCGCCACCATCGCCCAGCCTGGCGCCGGCCCAGCCAGGATGGAGATGCAACTGCACTTCCTGTCCGGCGGCCAGGATCGTCTCGACCATGCGTCGGACCGGCGCGAGGCCGTAGACGAGCGCAGGCATGGGATCGACGAAGAAACAGGCCTTCAACTCGTGCTTCGCAAGTTCGTCCAGTTGATAGCTGAGCCCGACGCCCGCCGGTTCCAGCGACCGCGCATAGATATCGTCGCAACCGAGCCGCGCGGCGTGATGGCGCCAGGCGAACTCGGTATCGACGGTCAGGAAGACGGGCGTTGTCACGGACGCCCGTGTAACAAACCGTCGTGAAGATTGGGTTGCAATTTTTCGCAGGGGGCGCGGAAACAGGGGATCGGGAGTGGGAGGGCATCCCGCGTGACGCTCCCGCCTCGGATGGGTATCGGATAGATTGTCCTGCCGAGGCCTAGGCAGCGTGACAGGCGGCGGAGTTGGGGCCAGCGGTCACGCCTCCCTTCCGTTACCGCGAGTGGTAGAAGTCGTAGACCTGTTGCGCGACGCCCGCGGAGACTCCCGGCGCCTGTTGCAGGTCCTGCAGGCTCGCGTTGCGGACCGCGCGGCCGGTGCCGAAATGCATCAGCAGCGCCTTCTTGCGTGCGGGGCCGATGCCGGGGACCTCGTCGAGCGGACTGGCGCCGATCGCCTTGCTGCGCTTGTCGCGGTGGACGCCGATCGCGAAGCGGTGGACCTCGTCGCGCAGGCGTTGGAGGTAGAAGAGGACCGGCGCGTTGACGGGGAGCTGGAACTCGCGGCCGTCGAGCATATGGAACACTTCGCGCCCGTCGCGACCGTGTTCGGGGCCCTTGGCGATGCCGACCAGGCACACGTCCTCGACGCCGATCTCCTCGAGCGCGGCCTTGACCGTGTTGAGCTGGCCCTTGCCGCCGTCGATCAGCACCAGGTCCGGCCATTCGCCGGAGTCGCGATCGGGGTCCTCGGCCTGCGCGCGGGAAAAGCGCCGAGTGAAGACCTCGCGCATCATCGCGAAATCGTCGCCGGGCGCGGTATCCTTGTTCTTGATGTTGAACTTTCGATACTGGCCTTTCCGGAACCCCTCGGGCCCGGCGACGACCATCGCACCGGTCGCTGCGGTGCCCTGGATGTGGCTGTTGTCGTAGATCTCGATCCGCTCCGGCGGCTCGGCGAGGTCGAACAGGTCGGCGACTTCGCGCAGCAGCTTGGCCTGAGTCGTCGACTCGGCCTGGCGCCGCTCGATCGCCTCGATCGCGTTGCGCTTGGCCTGGTCCATCAGGCGGCGGCGATCGCCACGCTGCGGGACCTGCAACGCGATCTTGTAGCCGGCGCGTTCGCCAAGGGCTTCGGCCAGCAGTGCGCCTTCGGTCAGTTCGCGGTCGAGCAGGATCTGCTTTGGCGGGGGAACTTCCTCGTAGAACTGGCCGAGGAAGCTCGTCAGCACTTCGTCCTCGGGAACGTCGTTGGTGTGCTGCGGGAAGAAGCTGCGATGCCCCCAGTTCTGGCCACCGCGGATGAAGAACGCCTGGATTCCGATCAGCCCGTCCTTACACGCCATCGCGAAGATGTCGGCATCGCCGACGCCCTCGGCGTTGATCGCCTGCGTGCCCTGGATGAAGGTGAGCGCGCGGAGGCGGTCGCGGAGCAGCGCCGCGAGTTCGAAGTCCATGTTCTCTGCGGCGGCCTGCATCTGCGCGCCGAGCTTGGCCTGCACGCCCGTCGACTTGCCGCCGAGGAACGCCTTCGCGTCTTCGACGAGTTCCTTGTACGCGTCTTCGTCGATCCGGCCGACGCAGGGCGCGGAGCAGCGCTTGATCTGGTAGAGCAGGCACGGCCGGTCGCGCGTCTTGAAGAAGCTGTCGGTGCAACTGCGCAGGAGGAACAGCTTCTGGAGTGCGTTCAGCGTGTTGTTGACCGAGCCCGCGCTGGCGAACGGCCCGTAGTAATTGCCCTTCGCGCGCCGGGCGCCGCGGTGTTTCTGGACGCGCGGGAAGGCGTGATCGTCGCGCAGCAGGATGAACGGGAAGCTCTTATCGTCGCGCAGCAGCACGTTGTAGGCGGGGCGATAGCGCTTGATGAGCTGCGATTCGAGCAGCAGCGCCTCGGCCTCGTTGTTGGTCGTGACGATCGTCATCGACCGCGTCTGCGACACCATCCGCTGGAGGCGTTTCGTCAGCCGCTCGACCTGGCAGTAATTGGCGACGCGATTCCTGAGCGCACGCGCCTTGCCGACGTACAGCACGTCGCCCCGCGCATCCTGCATACGGTAGACGCCGGGACGGATCGGCAGCGTGTCGAGCACGTTGCGGATCGCCGCCACGCCCGCCGCGAGATCGGGCGCTTCCCCGCCACCGCGGACGGCGAACGTGGATTTGTCTTCGTTGAAACGGTCGGGGGAATTGGGGGAGGACATTGCTGAGGAATCTAGGGAGTGCGAGGGGGTTATGCCAGCGATCGTCTGTGTCTCGGGTACACGTGATTTTCACGCGAAGGTGCAAAAGCCTGTCCTGAACTCCGCCGAAGGGGCGCGAAGAGAAGGATTGTTTTCGCGCAGAGGACGCTGAGGACGCTGAGAGAAGGGGCGATCGGAATTAACGTCCGCTCCCAAACCGCCGAAGGCTCAAGATCCTTTTGACACTCCGATCGTCAGTCCGGAGCGCACCTCCTCCGCGCGCTCTGCGCCTCTGCGCGAATCAATCTTGTTTCTCTTTGCGCCTGCGCGTGAACCAACCCTCTCAATGCCCTGCAGGCGGAGAAAGACGCTCAGGCTTGGGCGAAGACCTTGGTGCCGACGATACCGATCACGGTCAACGCCATGAAGCTCGCCTGAGTGCTGGTGACCTTGTCGCCGAACAGGATGACGCCGCCGATGATGACGCCGATCGCACCCGCCCCCGTCCAGATCGCGTAGGCGGTGCCGGCGGGAAGGCCGCGCATAGCCAGGGCTAGCAGGCCCATGTTGACGAAGCTGAGAACGATCGGGACGCTCGATGCCTGCCAGGTGGCGAGCGTGGCGGCCCATTTCAGGCTGAGCGCCCAGCTGATTTCGGTGATCACGGCGATGCCGAGGATGAGCCAGGACATGTGTATTCTCCAACGGGCTCAGATTGGAGAAGCGACCGCCGGAAACCCGGGAAGAGACGGCCGTCGATGTCGTGAGTGTCGACGCATCGAGCGATGCGGACATATCGTGGGGCATAGCGCATCAGACGCTCTGCCGTTCCGTGTGGAAGCGGGGTCCAGTGTTGCGGGCGTTATCGTTTGAGATCCTGGCCCCCCGCCTTCGCGGGGGAACCAAATTTAGTTGAGGCGCGCGAGCCCGGAGATAGACCGATCGACCATCGCACGGTCGGCGGCGGCGTCGTGGTGCTCGGCGATCAGCATGCCAGCCGCCTTTGCCGCGGCATCTGCGGCCCGCGCGCGGACTTCGGCGATTGCAGCGCGCTCGGCGGCGGCAATCTTGTCCTCGGCCATCCTGGCGCGACGGGTCATCAGGTCCTCGGCGCTGGCCTTGGCCTTGGCGATGATCCCGGCAGCCTCGTGATGGGCATGCGCCTTCATCGCCTCGGCTTCGACATGCGCGGTCTTGGCCCTCGCCTCGTATTCGGCGCGGATCGCCTCGGCTTCGGCCCGGAGCGCCTTGGCCTCGTCGAGCTGCGCGCGGATGCCGGCGATGCGCGTGTCGAGCATCTTGCCGATCATGCCTGGAACCTTCTTCCAGATCATCAGCAGGATCACGACGATCATCGCCACCGCGACCCAGCCGGTCGAGGTCAGGCCGAGGGCGGTCGGATCGGGCACATGCTCGACGCCGCCGGGCGCGGTCGTGTGGCCCTGGATGCCCTGGTTATCGATCGCACCCTCGGGCGCCATGCCCTCGCCGTGGATGACCTTTGCGGCCGAATCTGGATTAGCCATGCGCCGTCGTCCTGCGTACCGCGTCGGTCGCCGCGTCCAGGCTGACCTGGAGGCCGGCTACCTTGGCGGCCAATTGCTGTGCTGCTTCGGCGGCGACGCCCTGCAAGTTCGAGAGCGCCTCGGCCTTCGCGTTCGCGACCGCCAGATCGTGATGACCTAGGCGCTCGGCGAGTTCGGCATCGGCCGCGTGGACCTGCTGCTCGAACGCGGTAGCCGCGCGTTTGGCTGCTGCTGCGGTCTCGGCCTGCGCCGCAGCGCGGGCCGCGTCCATTTCGGCCTGCCAGTTCGCCTGGACCGTATCGGCCTGCGCACGGGCAGCGACCGCCGCCGCCAGATCGCCGGCGATCTTGCCTTCGCGCGAGTCCACGTTGGACACGATCTTCGGCACCATTCCCTTGCCGATCCCGAAATACAGGATGCCGAAGGTGAGGAGCAGCCAGAAGATCTGCGAGGCGTAGGTAGCGGCTATCTGGGCAATCTGGGGCATTGGTCTGTCCTGCGTTAATCCGGCCGGGCGCGGTTGCCCGGCCAAATCAGCGAGTGGTTAGGCGACGAACACCAGGATGATCATGGTGACGAATGCGAGCAGACCGAGAAGCTCTGCTGCTGCGAAACCGATGAACAGACGGCCCTGCTGGCTGTCGGCTGCGCCCGGGTTACGCAGAGCGCCGGCGAGGAACTGGGCGAACACGTTGCCCACGCCGAGTGCCGCGAGGCCCATGCCGATCGCTGCGAGGCCGGCGCCGATCATCTTTGCTGCGTTGACGTCCATGATAAATTCCCTTTGAAAATCAGTTAGGTGACTAGAAAACTTAGTGAAGGTTAACCGCGTCGTTCAGATAGACCGACGTCAGCAACGCGAACACATAGGCCTGGATCGCGGCGACCAGCAGCTCGAGCAGCGTGATGCCGATCATCAGCAGCATGCTCGGCGCGCTCACCAGACCGATATACATCCCGCCGAGGTTCAGGCCGTTGATCACGAACGCTGCCAGCACCTTCAGCAGGATATGGCCCGCGGTCATCGCCACGAACAGTCGCAGGCCGAGCGAGAACGGACGCACCAGGAACGACATCAACTCGACCACGAAGATCAGCGGGATCATCAGCGCGGGCGTGCCACTCGGTACGAACAGCGAGAAGAAGTGGAAGCCATGCTTGCCGAAGCCGACGAGCAGCACGATCGCGAAACTGATCAGTGCCAGCACGCCGGTGACGGTCATGTGGCTGGTCACGGTGAACGGATGCACGCCGGGAACGATGCCGAACGGCAGAAGCCCGATGATGTTCGCGAACAGGATGAACATGAACAGCGAGAAGACGTAGGGCACGAAGCGCTTGCCGCCGGGGCCGACATTCTGTTCGAGCATGCCCGAGATGAAGCCGGTGAAGCCCTCGACCGCCATCTGCCAGCGACCGGGGACGAGCTCGCGCTTCATCCCGCCGATCATGAACGCCCACAATGCGACCAGCGTCACCACCATCCACAATGCGGAGTTGGTGAACGACAGGTCATAACCACCTACGATCCAGTGCGAGCCGAACGCCGGCTCGATCAGGAACTGGTGCATCGGATCGATCTTGCCGCCCTGTTCTGCCGCCACGTGGAATCCCTGCCGTCTTGATACGACAAACGCCCGGTTACTCCGGGCGTTCGCCTGAAATTCGAATGATCTGCCTGAACGCGACCGCTATCCCGAGGAACAGCAACACGATCAGCCCCCAAGGGCCAGTGCCGAACCAGCGGTCTATCAACCAGCCGATCAGCGCACTGCCGACGAGACTCCCGATCAGGGCGGAAATGACGCGATTGCCTTGCGAGTATCCCCGCTCGGCATCCGCCCCCTTCTGCCCCTTAACGAGCGTTTCCCGAGCCTTGACCTCTCTCAATCGCTCATCGAGCGCGGAAAGTCGCGGATCTTCAACACCCTGGGGGTCCTGTCCGGGTTCGATCTCCGCCACGCACGTTCCTCCACCTGATTTCGCATCGGGGAGGAAGCAAGCAGCGACGAGCGATCCCGCCAAGGCGCGGTCCGTTTAGAAAAGGGGGGGGTGCAAGTCAACCGGTGTGACAGGTCCGTCATCAACGGGGGCATTCGATCCTCCCCCGCCAGGGGGAGGTGTCGCCGAAGGTGACGGAGGGGGCGGACACGCAACCTACGTTGTCGCCCCCTCTCCCTGGCGGGCGAGGATTAGAGCCGACGTCGATACGACCACACTCTCTGTCATCCCGGGGAAAGCCGGGACCTCACGCCGCGGGGGGAAGGCCCCTCTTCATCGCCCCCCCGATCCCCGTCACCCCAGCGGAAGCTGGGGCATCCCGGCAATGAAGCGTCCCCCCGCCGCACGAGACCCCAGCTTTCGCTGGGGTGACGGGGGTTTGGGGAAAGGGGCGGTTACGTAAGGGTTCTCAAACGCAGCGCGAATCGCGCTCGGGGGCGCCGGCGGTGCGGGTCTTCCAAACGCCATCCGGCGTCTTGTACTTCTCGCCGGCGTTGGTCTGCAGGATCAGGTTGCAGCCACTGGTGAAGGCGAGTTGCTCGACCGTCGCGCCGCTCGCCTGCGCCTTCTGCGTGTACGCCGACTTGCGCTGGATATTGATGTTGTTGACCAGCGCGCGCAGGTCGCCGCTCGCCGCACCGACAAGGCCGAGATACCCGTCGGGTTGCTCGCCGACTTCGCCGCCCGCCCGCGCCGCGGCATAGGCCGGGTCGCGCTGCGCGGATGCCGCCACCGAAAGGCCGCCGAGAACCGCGGCTGCGGCAATCATGACAAGGACCTTTTTCATCTTAGAATATCCCCGGATTCTGCTGGATCAACGATTTCGCCTCGCCATCGAGACGATAGACCACTTCCTGCGTGACGTTGATGTTGAGGTTGATCTCGATCGGCTTGTCGGGCGCCGACACGTTGATGCAGCCCGGCAAGGCGGCCGTCAGCCCGACAATAAAGATCGTCCTCGTCATCGTTTGCAAGATCGGCCTTTGCTCCAGCTTCTTCAATCCTGTTTCGGTCATGGCACGATCCTGCTTGCGGGAGGCTGAATGGGCGTGGGTTTGGGCGACGGCGGTGCCGATTGCTGCTGGAGCAGCGCGGGCAGGTTGCGCTGGATCAGCCGCTTGGGATCATAGAAGCTCTGTGCCGAATCGAGCAGCCCGCGGAACGGCGCCTTGATCCGGATATTGAACACGAACGGCAGCTTCTGGAGCCGGCGGACGATGAAGTTCGACTTCGCCCCCTCGCCCTGGCTGATCCCGGCAAAGCGCACGTCGGTGACCATCTCGCCCGCGAGCGGCCCGTTCATGCCGACGCGCAACGACTGGTAGCGGAGCGACTTCAGCGCCTGGAACGCGATGTTCGCCCAGATGCCGAGGTCCTTCTGGCTGAGGTCGCCGACATAGGCGAGCGTACCGCCCCCCGGCCGCACACGCAGGTCGCCGCCCTCGATCCGTCCTCCGGTTTCATCGAAGATCATCGGCAGGACGCCGTCGAAGATGCCGGTCGCGTCGAGATTCTTGAAATCGAACTGCTGGAGGAACTGGTCGGCGGCCATGTTGACGACATGGAAGGTCATCCGCCGCTCGGACTGCGCGGAGAAATCGAGCAGCGTCGGATCGAGCGTGAGCGATCCTCCCGCAAACGGCCACGCCCCACCCTCGACCTGCACGCGCGCGCCCGGCAGCGTCTGGTAGCGGATCGTGCCGTCGGTGACCGGGATGCCGGGGTTGAGCGTGCGGATCGTCGCCACCTGCCCCGATGCGCTCCGGAGGTTGAGCAGGTCGGTGAAATGGATCTCGGTAGCGATCCCGGTGACCGGGCCGAATGCGGCGGCGAGATCGGTGCCGGCGGTGCGGAACACGCCGGTGCTCGTCACGCCGGCGGCGTTCCAGGCGATATGCCCCTCGCCGCCGACCGACCCGTTGACGTCTGCGATCACGCCGAAGGTCAGCGGGGTGAGCGCGTCGGGTTGCAGTCTGTCCTTGGCGAAAGCGATCGCCGGCACGCTCAGGTCGGCGCGGCCGGTGCCTGCCCCGAGCGCGTGGCTCAGCGTGACGTCGGCGACCTTGGTGTCGGTGGTCGGCTCGAACAGCGTTCCGGCGGCGGTGATGGTGCCGTTCACCAGCGCCAGCGTCACGGTGCGGGCGGCGAGCGGCTTGAACCTTGGGCTCGGCGCGGCGTCCGATACGCCCATTGCGCCGGTGAGTTTCAGCGCGCCGCCGACGAGCGTCCAGTCGCCAGCCGCTTCGCCCAGCAGCAGCGGCACGTTGGCGATCTGGCCGGACCCGCCGGTGAACGTGCCCGCGATCCCCTGCGCCGTCATGCGCCCGGTTACGGTGCCGAAATCGAGCCGCGTGACTCTCCCGGGTGCGCCTATCCGGTTCTGGACGCCGTCGATCGCAAAGCCGCGATCGGCGAGCCTTAGCGTCGATCCGGCAGTAGCAACGCTGATCGGCGTGGTGCCGAGCCGTCCGGTCAGCATCGCTGCGGCGATCTTTGCGCCGCCGCCGATCCTTGCACCGTCGATACGCACCAAGGCGCCCTCGATCGGGCAGAGGCTGAGCTTTGCCGGATCGAGCACCAGTCCCGAAATCGCCAGCCGCTGGACGGCGAGCGGGGCGCAGCCGGTATTGACGACCAGTCGCCCGCGTCCGTCCCACAGCGCGGTGAGCGGCATCGACAGCCCGTCCACGCGGCCGGCGGATCGACCGGTTCCTATCGGCCCATCGATCGTGACGCGCGTCGCGACCGAGGTCGCGCCACCGGGTGTCGCGCTGAAGGTAACCGGGGTCAACGCCAGCCGAGCGCCACCCGCCGCATAGGGGGCCAACCGTGCCGTGCCGCGGATCGCCGCGCCGGGTTTCGCCTGCGCGAGCGACACCCGCGCTTCCGGCAAGCCGCCGCCCCGCGTCACGAGGTTGGTATCGAGCCGGACACCACCGTTGGGCCAGCCGAACGCGACGCCGCTCCCGCCGCCGAGCGCGATGCGCGCGCCGCTGGCGGAGGCGAGCGCGAGACGCGACAGCAGGGCCTTGCCGCGCCCGCCGACGATCCGCACCGACACGTCGCCGTCCGCGGCAAATCCGCGCGCCGCGCGCGCGACCGCCTGGCCGACCGCGACGGCCAGAGGTGCGACCGGCGTCCCAGCCGCCGCGCCGCCAAGGCTTGCGACCTGCGCGAGTCGCGTCTGCGCCACGGTTGCGCCGCTCGCTTGGATCCGGCCAGCGAACGCGGTCTGCTGGCCGACGCGATACGTGCCCGAAACCGCGACGCGTCTCGCGCTCCCCTCGGCGGTACGCACGCTGTCGGCGGCGATGTCCGCCTTGCCGCCGGTCGCCGCTGCGCTGCCGGCGAAGTCGATCGTGCCGGCCGCCGCGGCCAGCGTCGCGCCGGGCGTCCGTGCGGCCCCCGTCTTCAGCGTCGCGCGTCCCTGCCAGCGATCGAGCGCCGCCGAGAGGCCGACGTTCAGATCCGCCACGATCCGGTCCGCGCGCGCCGTGCCGCACGCCAGCCGGGAGACGCGTACCGGCCCGGTGATCGTCGGCCTGGCCGCATCGATCCGCAATTTCACCGTCGCGGCGAGCCGATCGACGACGCAGCCGCCAACCTCCAGCCGCTCGCCGATCGCCGCCAGCGTGCCGCGAAACCCGTCGTCGAGCTTGCCAGACCCCGCCAGTTTCAGTCCGACCACGCCGTACGGCGTCTCCAGCCGCATCCGTCCGTCGGCTACCGACACGTCCAGCGCAGGCAGCGCGAACGGCTTGCCCGATGGCGCCGGCAGCAACCGATCGATCGCGCCGAGCGAGACCTTGCCGCCGACCAGTCGCCCGCGCAGCCGCACCTTTCCCGCGCGCACGCCTTCCAGATACGGGCCCGACAGCCCGACGCCGGTCCGCGTCTCGACCCAGTCCGCGACCAGATCGGGATGCGCGGGATCGCCCAGCACGACATTCGTGAGCCGCTGACCACCCAGCGCGAGATCGGCGATGTCGTACCTGGCCGGCACGCCCGCCGTTGCCAGTTCGCGATCGATGAACCCCTCGGCGATCGGCTTGCGAACGAGCCATAGCGCGATCAACCCCGCAAGCAGGACCAGCGCGATCGCGAGCGCCACCCGGCGCGCGGACGAGAAACGGCGAGGCTCGGCCCCTGTCTCGCTCGTCTCGGTCAACCGCTTACTCCGCCACGCTTAATCGTCTCTGCATAGGCGGGAGCGGGGGCGTCATGCAATTGCGCGCGGATGTGCTAGCATCGCGACATGGCCGATCCGGACGACGACGCTACCGTCCAGGGGGACGATCTGAAGGGCCATCGGGGGCGCTTGCGCAAGCGCCTGTTCGAGGGCGGCGGCGAGGCGTTGCTCGACCACGAACTCGTCGAATATCTGCTCGCGATCGCCATTCCTCGCGGCGACACCAAGGCACTCGCCAAGTCGCTGATGCGCGAGTTCGGCGGGATCGGCGGCGTGCTCACCGCCGATCCCGAAGCGCTCGGGCGCGTGAAGGGCATGGGCGAGATCTCGACCGCGGCGATCAAGATCGCGCACGCCGCCGCGATCCGCCTGCTGCAATCGCAGATCAGCGACCGGCCGGTGCTCGCCAACTGGCAGGCGCTGCTCGATTATCTGCGCGCCGACATGGCGCACCACGCGATCGAACGCTTCCGGGTGCTGCATCTGAACACTCGCAACATGCTGATCCGCGACGAAGTGATGAGCAAGGGTTCGATCGACCAGGCCGCGGTGTATGTCCGCGAAGTGATCCGGCGGGCGATCGATCTCGGCTCGGCGTCGATCATCCTCGTCCACAACCACCCGAGCGGCGACCCTTCCCCCAGCACTGCCGACATCCAGATCACGCGCACCATCGCCGAGGCGGGCAAGCGCCTGGGCATCGCGGTGCACGATCACATCGTCATCGGCACGGGCGGCCATGTCAGCCTGCGCGCGCAGGGGTTGATCTAGTTTGCGGGGGTTGATCTAGTTTAACGTGAAAAAACCAGGTTTTGCCCGCGGCCACGTACCTTTTGACGATGGTCTTCGTTGTCGTGGTTAAGGAGATGCCTAATGGACAGCAAACTGCACGACGAAGCCTCGAGCGTCGTCGCCGAGAACGGTAAAGTGATGGTCAATGGCCCCGATGGGGTCGCGGTGTCGCTGACGCCGGACGCGGCCGCGGAGACGTCGGACCGGTTGCTCCACGCTGCCGTCGAAGCGCAAGGTCAGTTGCTGGCCAAAGCCCGTGCCGCCGAAGAGATCAATGCCCGCAAGGTGCATTGATCTATCGCAAGACACCGATCCTCGTTTCCCGGTACTTATCGGCCGGGGTCATAAACGGGGGTCCGATGCGTCAAATTCTCTATGTGAGTTCGAGCACGATCCCCGGCGACAAGGCCGATCTCGTCGGAATATTGGAACAATCGCGTCATAACAACGCGATCGATACCGTTACCGGCTTGTTGTGGTCGGATGGCCAGCGTTTCATGCAGGTCATCGAGGGCCCCGCCGCAAGCATCGAATCGACTTTCGCGCGCATCGTGAAAGACGATCGCCATTACGATCTGATCGTCGAGCATGACGTCCGTATCACCGAGCGCCAGTTCGGCGGCTGGACGATGGCCCATCGGCGGTCGAACGACCCGGCGGACGTCTACGACGTGCGGATACGACGCCTGCTGACACGAGCATCCGATGGCGTTCGCAACCCGTTCCTGACGCTGATGGCGGCCGGACCGATCGGCGTCTGACGGAAAAAGGCTGCCGCGCGAACGCGGCAGCCTCGCATCCCGTGTGGCGGGGTCCGTGTACCGATCAGCCTTGCGACAGGAAGCCGGTGACTTCGGCCTTGGACAACGACTTGTTCTTGTCGGTGTCGGCCTGCGCGAAGGCGGCATCGACCCACTTTTTGGTCTCGGGCGTTCCTGCCTTGGTCGACGGATCGGTCTTGGTCTTCAGCGCGACCATCCATGCACCGAACTCGACCGTGCTGAGCTTGCCGTCGCCGTTCTTGTCGTAGCTTGCAAACTCGGTGTCGACGACCTGTGCGACCTGGGCACCGCTGGCCGGCTGCATCGCGGCCTGCTGCGTGGCAGCGGGTTGGACGGGACCGGCTTGCGTGGCCGTGGACGCGGCGGTCGCAGGCTGCATGGGCGTCGCATCGGTTGGCGTCGTCTTCATAACAGTCGTCGATGGCGTCTGCACGACATTGCCACCACTTTCGGCAGCAGCTTGTCCAGGCGCAGTCGATGTTTGAGCCATCGCGGGTACAGCAAAGGTCATAGCACCTGCAAGCAGAGCATATTTAAACATTGCGTCTCTCCGTTGTTTTATTATCGTACCCATCGCGGATCCTTTGGATCGGTCGACAGATACACGATGGCACCAACCATCGGCTCTTCCGATAGGTTCCGGATCAAGGCGCGGGCGCGCCCTCCCCGCCATTTGAACCCTGGCGCGCGGCCTGCTACCGGGCCTGCGATCGCCACCGCGCGTCCCGACACTCAGCCTCCGAGGTAAATCCATGGTCCCCCGCTATTCCCGCCCCGACATGGTCGCGATCTGGACGCCCGAGGCGCGCTTCAAGATCTGGTTCGAGATCGAGGCACACGCCACCGACGCGCTCGCCGAGCTGGGCGTCGTCCCCAAGGAAGCCGCCGCCGCGATCTGGGCGAAGGGGGCGTTCGAAGTCGACCGGATCGACGAGATCGAGCGCGAGACCAAGCACGACGTCATCGCCTTCCTGACCAACGTCGCCGAGCATGTCGGGCCGGAAGCGCGCTTCATGCACCAGGGCATGACTTCGTCGGACGTGCTCGACACCTGCCTCGCGGTGCAGTTGGCCAAGGCTAGCGACATCCTGATCGCCGATCTCGACGCGTTGCTGGTGGTGCTCGAACGCCGCGCGCGCGAACACAAGATGACGCCGACGATCGGCCGCAGCCACGGCATCCACGCCGAGCCGGTGACGTTCGGGCTGAAGCTCGCCCAGGCGCATGCCGAGTTCGCGCGCAACCGGGCGCGGCTGGTGGCAGCGCGCGAGGACGTCGCGACCTGCGCGATCTCGGGCGCGGTGGGGACGTTCGCCAACATCGATCCGTTCGTCGAGGAGTATGTCGCCGGCAAGCTCGGCCTGTCGGTCGAACCCGTCTCGACCCAGGTCATCCCGCGCGATCGCCATGCGATGTTCTTCGCGACGCTGGGCGTGATCGCCAGCTCGATCGAGCGGCTCGCCACCGAGGTCCGGCATCTCCAGCGCACCGAAGTGCTAGAGGTCGAGGAGTTTTTCTCGCCCGGCCAGAAGGGCTCGTCGGCGATGCCCCACAAGCGCAATCCGGTGCTGACCGAGAACCTGACCGGGCTCGCGCGGATGGTGCGCGGCTATGTCACGCCGGCGATGGAGAACGTCGCGCTATGGCATGAGCGCGACATCTCGCACTCGTCGGTCGAGCGCTATATCGGCCCCGACGCGACGATCACGCTCGACTTCGCGCTCGCGCGGCTGACAGGGGTGATGGACAAGCTGGTCGTCTACCCTGAGCGGATGCTGAAGAATCTCAACAAGATGGGTGGGCTGGTCCATTCGCAGCGCGTGCTGCTCGCGCTGACGCAGGCGGGGGTAAGCCGCGAGGACGCGTATCGCCTGGTGCAGCGCAACGCGATGAAGGTGTGGGATTCGGACGGCGCGCTCTCGCTGCTGGAGTTGCTCAAGGCGGACCCGGAAGTGACGCTGGGCGATGCCGAACTCGAGGACAAGTTCGACCTCGGCTATCACCTGAAGCACGTCGACACGATCTTCGCCCGGGTGTTCGGCGCCGCCTAATCCTACCGACTGACTAGGCGATTGCGCGCAACGCAATTACGATTGTACGTTACAAAATTGCGACGGCGCGCAATTATAGCCATATCTCCGTTGCCGGATATTTCTCCGGCGTCGGAGACCTACCAATGCGCATGTTCGAAACCGTGACCAGCACCATGCTGGCGATCGCGGCCCAGGCGCTGGTGGTCGGGGTGGTCATTTCCACCCTCTGACCCATCGGCCCGCCCGCCCCCTCCCGAGGGGGCGCGGCTAGGGCGCGAATTTCTCGCGACGGCAGCCAGCGTAGGTCCGAACCGGATCAATCACCCGTAGTACGCCTTCGAAACGGTTACGCTCCCGATAGCGGTTCCCTCGATGTTCCTTCACTGTTCCTGTCAGCCCGGCGAAGATTTGCTCGGCGACATCAGGGACAACGGACATGCGGCTGCATCAGGTTTTGCTAACGTCGGCGCTCTTCGCGCTGCCCGCTCAGGCACAGGATGAAGTGCCGCTCTCTCGACCATCGCTGGACGCCGCATTGCCGGACGACGTGCGTCAATTGCTGGCAAGCGCGACAACCGTGCAATCGCTATTTCCTGTAAATGGATCGGAGCCATTCGCAGGCACTGTGTTGAAGGCGGATGTAATCAGCTTCTCCCCAGGCAGTGAACTGGTTCTCCAAAACTCGACCGCACCATTCATAATTATTGCCGCACGCGACGTGAAATTTCCCGATTCGGACTCAAGCTATCGGGTCAGGTTCGTAGATGCGCCAGCGGCGGATGGCGTCAATGGACCAGATGGTTCGGGAGGAGCCAACGGCCAAGGCGAGGAGAATTTTACAGGTAGATCTGGCGCGGCTGGTGCAGTTGGACAGTCCGGAGGCGCGAGCCTTACGCGAGTGCTGCCGCACGTCTATTTGATCGTGGATCACTTTTCGATTGGCAACAATGCGAAGCCACGTCTGATTAATCTGTCACTGAAACTACGTGGCGTAACCGGTGGCGATGGGGGCCGCGGAGGTGCGGGCGGAGATGGTGGTGACGGAGCGCAGGGCCATAAAGGGTCGGACGGGTTTTTCGATTGCAAACATGGAGGCGGTGATGGCGGCCGCGGCGGCGATGGCGGCATCGGTGGAACGGGCGGCGAGGGCGGCAAAGGAGGCGATGGGGCTTCACTAAGCTTCGTATCGACTCCTCTTGGAGTCAGTCAGTTCGGTTATGCTTCGATTCTCAACCAAGGCGGCACGGGCGGTGGCAGCGGGCCCGGCGGGCGAGCGGGCCGCCCAGGCTACGGCGGCCCCGGTGGCCATGGCAGCATACACTGCGGCGGGGGCGACGGCGGGGCACCCGGAAGCAGACCCACAAGCGGTGCGAACGCCGCCGACGGTCTCCGCGGTCAAAAAGGCACAGTTGAATTAATCAGCGTGCCGGCAGTTCCAATTACGTGAACAATTTCGCGGGGGTACGGGCACGGTTGCTTATCTCCGTGTGAGACCAATCATTCCCCCGCGAACACGCCCTTCAACTTCGCGAAAAAGCCCTGGCTAGCCGGGCATTCGTCGCCGGTTTCGGTCTCGCGGAACATCTCCAGCAGCTCCTTCTGGCGGTTGCTGAGGCGCGTCGGCGTTTCCACGTCGATCTGCACCACCAAGTCGCCGTGACCCCGCCCTTGCAACACCGGCATGCCGGCCCCGCGCTGGCGGAGTTGCTTGCCCGACTGGATGCCGGCCGGGATCTTGATCTCGTGCGTGCGGCCATCGAGCCCTGGGATCGACAGCGATCCACCAAGCGAGGCAACCGTGAAGCTGACCGGTGCGCGCGCGAACAGCGTCGTGCCTTCGCGCTCGAACAGCATGTGCTTGGTGACATGGAGGAAGATGTAGAGATCGCCGGCCGGGGCGCCGCGTGCGCCCGCTTCACCCTCGCCCGACATGCGGATCCGCGTGCCCTCGTCGACGCCGGGGGGGACGTTGATCGAGAGCGTCTTGGTCTTGTCGACCCTGCCCTCGCCGCGGCAATCCGGGCAGGGATCGGCGATCACTTCGCCCGCACCGCCACAAACCGGGCAGGCGCGCTCGACCACGAAGAAGCCCTGCTGCGCGCGGACCTTGCCGTGGCCGCCGCAATGCTGGCAGGTCTTCGCACGCGTTCCTGCCCGCGCACCACTGCCGTCGCAGGTATCGCATTGCGCGGAGACGTCGATCGTGACCTCGGTCGCCTTGCCGTGGAACGCTTCCTCGAGCGTGACTTCCATGTCGTAGCGCAGATCCGCACCGCGCCGTGCGGCCGAGCGACCGCCGCCGCGCTGGGCGCCGCCCATGAACTCGCCGAAGACGCTTTCGAAGATGTCGCTGAAACCGCCGCCGAAATCCTGCGCACCGCCGCCGGCACCGGGGCCGCCGTTCTGGAATGCGGCGTGGCCAAAGCGATCATAGGCCGCGCGCTTCTGCGGGTCCTTGAGGCAGTCATAGGCCTCGCTGACCGCCTTGAACTGCGCTTCGGAATCCTTGCAGCCGGCGTTCTTGTCCGGGTGATATTTCATCGCGAGCTTGCGATAGGACGACTTGATCGTCCCCGCATCCGCGGTCCGCTCGATTTCGAGCAGTTCGTAATAGTCGGTCTGGGTACTCATAGCGGCCCTCTTAGCCCTCTCCCCTCCGGGGAGAGGGTTGGATGAGGGGCAATTCCGGGCGACAGCGCGCGGAACTGCCCCTCACCCCGGCCCTCTCCCCGACCGGGCACCCATGAAAGTATTACTTTCATGGGACCCTGGGGAGAGGGAGTTTTGGTTACGCCTTCGGGTTGTCGTCGACTTCCGAGAACTCGGCGTCGACGACGTCGTCGTCCTCCTTCGCCGCGTCGCCGTCGGCCGAGGGCGATGCGTCCGCCTGGGCCTGCTTCTCGTAGATCGCCTGGCCGAGCTTCATCGCGACCTGGGCGAGCGCGGTGCTCTTCTCGGTCATCGCATCCGCATCGCCGCTCTCGACCGCAGCCTTGGTCGCGTCGATCGCGGCCTGGATTTCGGTCTTCAGCGACTCGTCGACCTTGTCGCCGTTATCCGCCAGCTGGCGCTCGGTGGTGTGGACCAGCGACTCGGCGTTGTTCTTCGCCTCGGCGCCGGCACGACGCTTCTTGTCCTCCTCGGCGAAGGTTTCGGCATCGCGGACCATCTGGTCGATGTCGTTGTCCGAAAGACCACCCGACGCCTGGATGCGGATCTGCTGCTCCTTGCCGGTGCCCTTGTCCTTGGCCGACACGCTGACCAGACCGTTGGCGTCGATGTCGAACGTGACCTCGATCTGCGGCACGCCGCGCGGTGCGGGCGGGATGCCGACGAGATCGAAATTGCCGAGCATCTTGTTGTCGGCCGCCATCTCGCGCTCGCCCTGGAATACGCGGATCGTCACCGCGCCCTGGTTGTCGTCGGCGGTCGAATAGGTCTGCGACTTCTTGGTCGGGATCGTCGTGTTGCGATCGATCATCCGGGTGAACACGCCACCGAGCGTCTCGATGCCGAGCGACAGCGGCGTCACGTCGAGCAGCAGCACGTCCTTGACGTCGCCCTGCAGCACGCCGGCCTGGATCGCGGCGCCCATCGCGACGACCTCGTCCGGGTTGACGCCGGTGTGCGGCTCCTTGCCGAAGAACTGCTTCACGACTTCACGGACGCGCGGCATGCGCGTCATGCCGCCGACCAGCACCACTTCCGAGATATCCTCGGGCTTCAGGCCGCCATCGGCCAGCGCCTTGCGGCAAGGCTCGAGCGTGCGCTTGACCAGATCCTCGACCATCCGCTCCAGGTCGGCGCGGGTGATCGACTTCACCAGATGCTTCGGACCGTTCTGGTCCGCGGTGATGAAGGGCAGGTTGACCTCGGTCGACTGCGCCGAGCTGAGCTCGATCTTCGCCTTCTCGGCGGCTTCCTTCAAACGCTGCAGCGCGAGCTTGTCCTTGGCGAGGTCGATGCCTTCCGCCTTCTTGAACTCGTCGGCGAGGTACTGGACGATCTTGTTGTCGAAATCCTCACCGCCGAGGAAGGTGTCGCCGTTGGTAGCCTTCACCTCGAACACGCCGTCGCCGATCTCGAGGACCGAGATGTCGAACGTGCCGCCGCCGAGATCGTAGACCGCGATCGTCTTGCCGTCCTGCTTGTCGAGGCCGTACGCCAGCGCCGCCGCGGTCGGCTCGTTGATGATGCGCAGCACTTCGAGGCCGGCGATCTGGCCGGCATCCTTGGTCGCCTGGCGCTGCGCGTCGTTGAAGTAGGCGGGCACGGTGATGACCGCCTGCGTGACCGTCTCGCCGAGATACGACTCCGCGGTTTCCTTCATCTTCTGCAGCGTGAACGCCGAGATCTGCGACGGCGAGTAATCCTTGCCGCCGGCCGAAACCCATGCATCGCCGTTGGGCCCGCGCGAGATTTTGTACGGGACGAGCTCGGTGTCCTTCTTGGTGATCGGATCGTCAAAACGACGGCCGATCAAGCGCTTCACCGCGAAGATGGTGTTGTCGCCATTGGTGACGGCCTGACGCTTGGCGGGCTGGCCGACCAGTCGCTCGCCATCCTTGGCGAAGGCGACGATCGACGGCGTGGTGCGCGCGCCCTCGGAATTCTCGATGACCTTGGGCTTGCCGCCTTCCATGACGGAAACGCAGCTGTTGGTCGTGCCGAGATCGATACCGATTACTTTAGCCATGAGTTCTAATTAGCCCCTCACTTGAACGAAAATACGAAACCGGTTCCACCCCGTTACGGCAGTGGAACCTTTCTGATGATGGGCGCGATATAGGTGGCCTCGCGCTTGCCGCAAGATTGTATGAGCCATAGGATGCGCAAGAGGCAGCGCCCGGAGAAAAGTAACCTATGCGTATCGTTTTCGGACTGGGTGTTGCCGCGATGGCACTGGCGTCGTGCTCGCCGCCGAAGCAATTGTCCGTGGACGGCGCCTGGGTGCGGCTGGGCGCGGTGGCGGGGCGACCGGCGGCGGCGTATTTCACGGTCCATGGCGGGCCAACCCCGGCGACGCTGATTTCGGTCACCACCGATGTCGCGATCAAGGCCGAGATGCACGAGACGATGGCGAAGGGCGGCGTCACGTCGATGGCGCCGCTGGCCCGCGTCGAGATCCCGGCGAATACCGACGTCAGCTTCGCACCGGGCGGCCGGCACGTGATGCTGTTCAGCATGAATTCCGGCATCAAGCCTGGCGATCGCACGATGCTGACGTTCGCATTTTCCGACGGGACGCGGATCCTGGACAATGCGAACGTGGTCGCTGCGGGGACGTCGGTCGGGAAGTGAAGCGGGCGCTGACCGACGGGGAAACGGCGCTGGCGGCGTCGGTGTTCGGGAGCGCGATCGACTATGCGCAGGTGAGCCTGGCGCGCAGCAAATGGGCGTTCTTCCAGCCGCGCGACACGGTGATGGCGCCGCGGGGGTGCATCCACTTTCATCCCAAGGGCGATCTGTGGTGTGACGACTTCGCGGGCGCGAACCTGACGCTGCAGGGGCTGTTCGTCCACGAGATGACGCATATCTGGCAACACCAGCGCGGCGTGTTCTTGCCCTTGGCGCGGCATCCGTGGTGTCGGTACGACTATGCGTTCCGGCCGGGGGTTGCGCTGCACCGATACGGGATCGAGCAGCAGGGCGAGATCGTGCGCCATGCCTTCCTGCTGCGCGCGGGGGCTAAGGTGGCGGGCGCGCCGCCGCTTGCGCAGTATGAGACGGTGCTGCCGTTTACGCCGCACTCTATGGCGTGAACCGGCCGCTGCCCTCCTACGCTAAATGACGTATCGTGATGCTCCGCCACGCCCGGTGCAGCCCCAGCCCAGCCCAGCCTAACGGGGCCGAGCTACGCCGCCCCCCCATCCGTCATCCCAGCGAAAGCTGGGATCTCCCGCGGCAAGTGCGCGCGCTATCACGGGGATATCCCAGCTTTCGCTGGGATGACGGGATAGTTGTGATGACGGGATAGTTGGGATGACGGGAGGTTTGATCGCGGGATGTTTGATCGCGGCGGAGTTTGACGACAGGGAGTTTGACTGCGGGGGCTGATTACGGATGGGTAGAGACGCGTCTGTTCGACGACGCCTCGTTCAGAGCCAGCTACGCCCATCCGGCCCGGCACACCCATACGGCGGCAACTGCCCCGGAAAGCGCGCTTGCATCTTGTGGCAGCCCCAGGCGCGCATCGGCCCGGGTGCATAACCGTTCAGCGCGATGCCGACCTCGTCATACGGGCTCTGTGCGCGGGCGACGTACATGTACCAGCGGCCGCCGAACATCACCGCCGCGGCGATGAGGACGACGCAAACGACCTGAACTATTTTCTGCATTGAGGACCCTTTTCGTAAGCAAGGGCGCCCCGTTGCCGACAACCGGAATCCGGTTCAACCGCTGCATTCGATGCTTACAACGCGTCGA
>JAYVRZ010000366.1:0-3297 GCA_043775965.1 Sphingomonas sp. | reverse complement strand
CCAGTCGATCGTGTCGTAGGTATCGGTCGAATCGTCGGTCTTGGTCGGATTCTGCGGCGTGCCGGCGCGCGCGGGGTTCATCATGTAGATGCCCTGCGACCCATGCATCCCGCGGACGTCCTGGATCACGCGAATATACCCCGCCGCAGCGATCACGTCGCCTGCGCCGTCGCCATGCTCGAGGATCCCCGCATAGGTGCCGCTGTCGACCTTGGTCTGGCCGTCGGCATCATAGGGCGTGCGGGTCATCAGGATGCCGGCGTCCTTCACGCCCTTGGGCACGATGATGACGGTGTGGAGCTTCACGCCGTCGCGCATCGGGATCTCGACGACTTTGCGGACATAATCATAGCCGACGTCGCGCGGCGCCATCTTGGCGGGGCGTTCGTCGTAATTCTGGGCGGTCGCGGGGGTGGTGGCGGCAGCGACTGCGGCAATCGCGCAGGCTGTGAGCAGACGGGTCATCGACTTCATTTTTCTTCTTCCTTCCCTCCCGGACCGAAAAAGAAAAAGGCTCGCCTTTCCGCGGTGGAAATACGAGCCTCTCTCATAGCGTAGTCAGTGGGTCGATCGCGCGACCGTCCTCCGCCGCACCCCGTCGCCCCAGCAGACGCTGGGGTATCCCGCTTGGCGGGTGCCGGTGGCCGCTCGATGAGATCCCAGCTTTCGCTGGGATGACGGGGTCGAGGTGGACGACGGCAGGCGGGGCAGACAGAGGTCCAAGGCCTTCGACTACACCGTTACGCGGTGCGCGTGCCGGTCAGCGGGAAGCTGCCGAACGCGCCGGCCGCGACGCTGCCCTTGAGGACGTCGTCCTCGACGGTCGCCTTGCAGTCGAGCGTCATCGGCATCGGCACGGTCATGCTCTGCTTCCACGTGATCGTATCGCCATCGACCGTGCCATCGACGTCCATGCCGCCCATCGCGCCCGACACTGCACCGGTGAAAGTGCTGCCTGCGCTGTTGACGGTCAGCGTCATCTTCTGATCGCCCAGGGGCGATTTGACCACGCAATCCCAGCTGCCATCGACGTTCGCCATTACATCTCTCTTCCGTTGAATTATCGGGCGCCGGCAACCGACGCCGCGGTGATGACCTCGACCGGCAGGCCGATGCTGTCAAGCTGCGGCCGGACCTGTTTCGCGTCGCCGACCACGACCCAGATCGTCTTTCCCGGGTCGATCGCCTGCTGGATCGCGGTGTTGAGCTGCGGCAAGCTAAGTCCCTGATAGCGGCGGGTAATCGTCGCATAGTAATCGTCCGGCCGCTTGAGCAGGTCGTTCTGCTGCATCGCGCTCAGCACCGCGTCCGACGTTTCGAAATTGCCCGACAGCGAGCGGATCGCGCCGTTGATCGCGCGGTCGAACTCGGCCTGCGTCATCGGCTCCTTGCCGAGGAACGCGGCGACGTCGCTGCGCAACGCCGCGATCGAGGGGCCGGTCTGGTCCGCCTGCACCGGCGCCGACAGGATGTACGGCGCGGCGTTTTCGGACTGCTGGAAGCGGCCGGAAACGCCGTAGGACCAATGCTTGCTCTCGCGCAGATCCATGTTGACCCTGCCGAGGAAGCTGCCGCCGAGCGCATCGTTTGCAGTCGCGATCGGCAACAGGTCCTGCGTGCCCTTGAGCCCGGTAGGCACGCCGCCGATGATCAACGACTGCGGGCTGTCGGGCCGGTCGATCAGCACGATCTTCGGCGCGGACGGCGTGACGCTCGCCGGGAAGACCTTGGTCCCCGCCGCCCCGGTCGGGCGCCATGTCCCGAACCGCGTATCGAGTACCGCCTTCACCTCGGCGAGCGGACGGTCGCTGACGACGAAGATCTTCGCCTTGTCGGGCCGCAGCCAAGCCTGCTGGAACGCGACGAGATCGGCGCGGGTCAGCGCCGCCACCGCCTTCGGATCGCCGCTGCCCTGCGCCTTGGCATAGGGCGAGGTCGGTCCGAGCAGCTTCGGCAGGACACGCGTCGCCAGTCCCTGCGGGCTGGTGAGCTCCTGCGCGATCTGGGCGAGTTGCTGGTTCTTGACGCGCGCGACCTCGGCATCGGCGAACGCAGGATTCTGTGCGATGTCGGCGAACAGGTCGACCGCAGGCGCAAGGTTCGCGCTCGGCACCTGGAGCGACAGGAAGGTCCGGTCGTTCGATGCACCTGAGCCGATATCCGCGCCGAGACGTTCCTTGGCTTCGGCCAGCGCGACCGAATCGCGCGTCGCCGTGCCCTCGTCCATCATCGACAGCGTCAGCTTCTGCGTGCCGAGCTTGGTCGGAACGTCCGCCGCCACGCCCGCATCGAAGCTCAGCACCGCCTGCGTGACCGGCACGGCCGTACGCTGTGCGTAGACCACCTCGATACCGTTCGACAGGCGGGTGCGCTCGACGGTCGGGAAGCTCAGGCCGGCGACCGTGCCGACGCCGGGCAACGGCCCCCGCGTACCCTTTGGTGGTGCCTCGGGTGCGGGGACGACGTCGACCTTGGGCGGCACGACCGCGTTGGCATAGGCATCGCGCGCACCCGGTACGACGGTCAGCGAATAGGCCGGGCGCGACAGCCACTTCGCCGCCGCCTTCACGCTCGCCGG
The DNA here is from genome assembly GCA_043775965.1 of Sphingomonas sp. GTDB lineage: Bacteria > Pseudomonadota > Alphaproteobacteria > Sphingomonadales > Sphingomonadaceae > Sphingomonas. The sequence goes on along the minus strand of JAYVRZ010000366.1, from coordinate 719 downwards.
CGTCTCGGCTGCCAGCTGCAACAGCTGTTTCTTGTAATAGCCGGGATCGTTCGAATAGAGCGCGCCCTCGGCCAGCGTCACCGCCTTGCCGCCGAACCCGCCGACCGATTCCAGGCCCTCCATCGTCCGCGCCGCGGTGGTCGTGGCGACCCGGCTGACCTCATCGGCGGTCGGGCCGTTCTTGAGGAAGTCCGCGAGGATCTCGTCGATCCGCTTCGACACCAGCGCAGGGTCGACGCCCTGCCGGACGATCGCCTCGATCTGGAACATGCCGAGCTGGCTGAAGCTGTTGTTCGACGCGGAGATGCGCGTGACCAGCTTCTCCTTCTTGACCAGCGCGGTATCGAACCGGCTGCTGGCGAGACCGCCGAGCACGCCCGCCGCGACGGTGAGCGCGGTGCCGTCCTTGTCGTTCAGGCCGGGCACCACCCAGTTGCGGCTGATCATCACCGCGGCGACGCGGTCCTTGATCGTCTCGGCGACGGGGGCCGGCAGGGTCGGGATCGGTGCGGGCGGGACGATACTGTCGGGACCGCGCGCGATGCCGCCGAAATACTTCTCCGCCAGGCGCTTGGCGGTCGCCGCATCGACGTCGCCGGCCAGCACCAGCACCGCGTTGTTCGGACCGTAATGATCCTTGAACCAGTCCTTCACCGTCGTCAGCGAGGCCGCGTCGAGATCCGCCATCGAGCCGATCGTGGTGTGGCCGTAAGGATGCG
>JAYVRZ010000365.1:0-11898 GCA_043775965.1 Sphingomonas sp. | reverse complement strand
TTGCGCCCGGCCTCACGCTCGAGCCGACGGCTCGACTGGACCCGGTTCAGATAGCCATAGAGGTAGATCTTGAGCATCGTCGCCGGATGATAGGCCGGGCGCCCTGTCTCAGCCGGTGTCATCCCGGCAAACCCCAGCGCCTTCAAATCCAGCGCATCGATAAAGGCCTCGACGGCCCGAACCGGGTTGTCCTCCGATACGTAATCATCAAGCGATGCCGGTAGCAGAAAGTCCTGACGGCGGTCTGCACACTCTACGAAACGGCCCATCTCAAAGCCTCCCGAAACCCCGCAGAACGATACCATATTCCAGCGTTTTTACACAGCCTCGGGACAAATCTGCCGTTCCTTGCGGCTCAGTCGTATGGCGGCTTCCGGCGCATGACCTGCCGGTCGGCTAGCAACCCAAAGTCGGTCGTAGCCCAGGCACGTTGCCGATCTCGGGAGCGGACATTCTGAACCGGGGGTTCTGACTCACGCAAACCCTTGGAAGGTCGTGGTAGGTGCCGCAGCGTCACAACCGACCGGTTTTGACCAGGTACAAACCGCTATGAGTGGCGGAAATGTTTCGCCTTGGGAAGTGACCACGCCGAGGATGAAGGACGCGTGCACAAATGCGTGCGGGCGCGGATCTTCGCCAAACGTGATTTCACAGGCTCCGACGATAATTCGCTGGCGTCACGCCTAGCCGATAGCGAAATGCAGTGGTCAAATGAGCTTGGCTTGAAAAGCCACAAGCCAGAGCGATGTACGCCAATTGATCGCTGCCGCGACCGAGCATTGCGCGTGCCCGGCTAATGCGCCGCTCGAGCACATAGGCATGGGGCGAAATGCCAACGGTTTCCTTGAAGGAATGCGCAAAGTGATGCACGCTCATGACGGCCACATCGGCAAGCGCTTGCAGCCGCAAATCCTGATCGATACCGACTTCAATATAATCCACAACATCCGCGATACGGCGGCCTGTGATCCTTCCGTAAGACATGCGTGCTTGATGCTCGCTGTGGCTCGACAAACGCCGTAGCAGCGTCTCGGACAGGATCAGCGCCCAACTGTCGAGCAGGAGATTCGTCGGTTCGATCCAGGCGACAGTGTCCTTGATGCCATTCAGACATCTCTGAAGCCGAGTATTCAAGACGTCGGCTGACATTCTCATATCGGCTTGGGTAAGATCCAGATCGAACAGCGTGTCGCATACGTCGACCAATAGATGAAAAGGCAGGTAATATTGCACAAAGCTCAGGGGTTGTTCAAATCGCCATTGCGCGCCCTCGAACGGAAGCATGGAGATAGTGCCTGATGGTAAAGCATCGCACCAGGCTTTCGCCTCTGTCGTTCTCAACGATAGGCCCACGAACGCTGGATCGCTAGGTTGACGAACTTCCGAGACGGTGGAGTTCCAGAAGCTGATCTTAAGCGCAGTCCCTTCTCCAATTCCGATTGTCCGGACAGGTGCGATCTCGTCAGCTACCATGTACTGAGGCAAGGCACGCGAGATCGCCGCTCGGCAAAATGCCAGTCCGGACGCTTGCGCATCATCAGCCGGATGCGGAGCGGATACCTGTTTCCCAGCGCTCAAATCCAATGATGAATACGTGCGTTTCAACTGAAGCCTCCGACGTAATCAATCTCTATGCTGCTTGGGTTCACTGGACCATGCACTTTTAACAGCTGTCGATAAGCGACACGTGCTTTCGCAAGAATTTGAAAGACCGAGCGCGCCGTCACCCTACAATCTAACTCGCCAAGCCCGGCTAGACCGTTCGGTATGCGAGATACAGGGAAGGTGGCGGTAAGTATGGACGACCTTCCTCTCGCTCGGGATGCAATACGAGCCCGGGTCCGACAGGTTTTATGTCGAGGCAGGCGGCTAAATGCCTGAGACCTATGGCAATCGTAAATATAGAACTAGCGAACTGCTGGGTGGCAGCGACGCTTGGGATACGTTGCGCGTCGAGCATCGACATGTCGGGAATGGCGCGCAGAACGGCCTGACTTCTGAATGCACCGAGCTTGTCTATATCATGTCGGGCCAAGCGACGGTTCGACGGAAGGGTGACGGACAGCAGCAGGAAGGTCTGGCGCGACCTGGCACAAGCTGGCTGGTTCCAGCAGGCACGCATGAGACATTGCTGGAACTCGATGGCACCACGGAATGCCTGCACATATACTTTCCAGGCGCTCTGCTCGAACACAGCGCGCTTAGCGATTATGATCAGGACCCGGCCAGTCTTCAGCTTGGCTATATCGGTGGTTTTCTAGACCCGACGATCGACCAGTTCGGCGCTCTGCTCCACGGGGTGCTTAGACGAGAGCCACAGCCCGTAGACCGCATGTTCGCCGATGGCTTGCGGACGGCCTTGGCCGCACACCTCGTGGGCAATTACTCGGTAAATCGTCTCAGGCTGCCTACACGCGCGCCCTCGATGGACGCGACGCGGTTGCGCCGAGTGCTCGACTTCATCGAGGCGCGCCTAGCGGACGACATATCGCTCGACGATCTTGCGGCTGAGGCTTGCCTTAGTCCTTTTCATTTCTCGCGGGTCTTTCGTGAAGCGACGGGCCTGTCACCGCATCGCTATGTGGTCGAGTGCCGCATTCGGGCGGCGTGCAAGTCACTCGCCTGCATGCATTCGTCCTTGGTTGAAATCGCTTTGGACAGCGGCTTCCAGTCCCAGAGCAGCTTCACGCGCGCGTTTCGAACCGCGACGGGATGTACTCCGGGACAGTATCGCGAGTTACATAGGTCAAGGTAATCCCGTCGTGACTGCCCCGGTCACGACTGCGGAATAGCAATCCCTGCACATAGCTTAGCAAGGCCGGAGAATATTGCGGCTCATGGACGGCGTAGTCAGATCCTGACGGGTTCGAGGCATCTCCTGAAACGCTTGCGGCGATATTGCCCGCACGCTTCTCTCGGAGAGCCTGCGCAGCCACAGCAGGAGTCGGAACATGAGGCTGAAAGGCAAGGTAGCGCTCGTCACCGGCGCGGCAAGTGGCATCGGATACGCCATCGCTGAGCTATTCGCCAGCGAAGGTGCGAACGTGTTCGCCAGCGACATCGCGGTGCCCGCGACCCCCTATTCCGCGGGCATCGAGGCTCTGACCCTAGACGTGACAAGCGAAGAAGCATGGGCGACCGCGGTCCATGGGGTCGTGGCGAAAGCCGGCACCCTCGACGTCCTCGTCAACAACGCCGGGGTAATCGCCTACCAACCCCTCGACTCGCTGGACCTCGCCGACTGGCACAGGATGATCGCGGTCGACCAGACCGGCGTGTTCCTGGGCATGCGTGAAGCGGTTCGCGTAATGCGCCGCCAGCAGTCCGGCTCGATCATCAATATCTCATCGATCTGGGGCAGCGCCGCGGTCGCGGGGGCTCACAGCTACCACGCTGCCAAAGGCGCCGTGCGCAACATGTCGAAGAATGCGGTGATGACCTACGCCGGCGAGGGAATCCGCGTCAACTCGGTGCATCCCGGCTTCATCCACACGCCGCTCACGGACTCGCAAGCGTCCGATCTCAACGCGGTCGTTATCGGTGCCACCCCGATGAAGCGCGGCGGCCGGGCGATCGAGGTCGCCCATGGCTGCCTCTATCTCGCTTCCGAGGAATCGAGCTTCGTCACCGGCACCGAACTGGTGATCGATGGCGGGTACCTGGCGCAATGACCGCCCTGCTTCTGCCTCATACACAACGCTCGACGAGTTCGATCGTGAGGACGATGAAGACGTCGTCCGAGTTCCGGATCGACTGCCCGGTTGAACGGATCGACCTTCCGGGATGGCTCGCGAGCCTGTCCGATCGCGAGTATCAGGCTTGCTCGCCCGCGCATCGTGCAGGGGCGCCTTCCACGAGGACGGAAGGCTGGGTTCGGTGAACGTCGAGAGTGTCGGCGGGCATCTGCTGATCCAGCACTACCTCGCCGTGGCGACCGCCCGGCAACGGCTTGTCATGCATTCGACGAACAGCCGGGTCTATCTCCTGCACCTGGTGCCGGCCACGATCGAAGTGATCTGGACGCTGGAGGTCGAGCCCCGGGATGCAAGCGCGCTGTTCCGTTGCACGGTCGAAGCCCGCATCCCCCTGTTGCTGTCCATTCTGGCGACACTGGCGCTGCTGCCGTTGTTCCTGCGCCTGCACGTCGCAGGAGAGACCCCGCTCTTCGCCGCGGACATCGCACGGAAGACCCGAAGCGCGAGGACGCTCGCCGAAGGAGAGCAATCATGAACGAGGGCATTGTTGGCAAGGTGGTGCTTATCACCGGCGGCGGCAGCGGACTGGGCGCCGAGACGGCGCGCCTGCTTGCCTCGCAGGGCGCGATCGTGGCCGTGGCCGGACGGCGCCAAGACAGGCTCGACACCGTCGTCGCGCAGATCACCGAGGCGGGCGGGCGAGCCGCAGCCTATCAGCTTGATGTCGTCCGCAAGGACGACGTCAGATCGGTAGTCGAAGCGGTCGTCGCCGATCTCGGCGGGATCGACGTCCTGATCAACAATGCCGGCATCATGCCGATCCGTCCGATGGCTGAGGTCAACACCGACGAGTGGGACGCGATGATCGACGTCAACCTCAAGGGCATGCTCTACGGCGTCGCCGCGGTCCTGCCGATATTCCTCGCCCAGCAGAGCGGTCATATCATCAACCTCAGCTCGGTCGCCGGCGTGAAGGTGTTCTCGCCTGGCGCCACCGTCTATTCGGGCACGAAGTTCGCGGTGCGGGCAATCTCGGAGGGGCTCCGCAACGAAGTCGGACCCAAGATCCGCGTCACGTCGATCGAACCCGGCAACGTCGAGAGCGACCTCAAGATCGGCACGACCGGCAGCGCGCAGCCCATCGTTCTCGACTTCTACAAGGTCGCGATCGCGGCAGGCGCCGTCGCCCGCGCGATCGCCTTCGCGGTCGAGCAGCCTGCGGACGTGGACATCAACGAGATCGTCCTTCGTCCAACGGGACAGGAATTCTGAAGCGTCGCCCGGTCACGGACTTTTCCCATCAACCTCACTTTGAAGGATCAGGATATGCTGCACGCCGACACCATCGATGACACGCCCACCGCCCCTTCCAACCCGTACCTGACCGGCGTCCACACGCCGATGCAGGAGGAGCTGACCATCGAGGATCTGGCCGTCACCGGCACCATCCCGGCAGCACTCGACGGCCGCTACCTGCGCATGGGACCGAACCCGATGTCACCCGATCCGGTGAAGTATCATTGGTTCGCCGGCGACGGCATGATCCATGGTATCAGGATCGAGGACGGGCGGGCAATCTGGTATCGCAACCGCTGGATCCGCTCCGAAGCGGTGACCAAGGCGCTCGGCGAACCCCGCACAGTAGGACCGCGCCACCTGTTCGACACGGTCAATACCAACGTCGTCGGGTTTGCAGGCAAGACGCTGGGACTGGTCGAGGCGGGCAGTACGCCGGTCGAGATCGGCGAAACCCTTGATACGCTATGCTACACGGATTTCGACGGTACGTTGCACGGCAGCTTCACTGCTCATCCGCATGTCGATCTCCTCACCGGCGAAATGCACGGCATCTGCTACGACGCGAGCAAGTGGAGCTCCATCCGCTATGTCGTCGTCACGCCCGAAGGCATCGTCCGCCGCGAGGTCAAGGTACCGGTCAAGAACGGTCCGATGATCCACGACTCCACGTTCACGCAGCGCTTCGCGATCATCTTCGACCTGCCCGTCGCATTTTCCCTTAAGGCAGCGGCTTCGGGCTACGACTTCCCGTACCGCTGGGATGCGTCGCACAAGGCGCGCGTCGGACTGCTCCCTCGCGAGGGCGAAGCTGAGGACATCATCTGGTGCCCCGTTGATCCGTGCTACATCTTTCATGCCGTGAACGCGTATGACGCGCCCGATGGCAAGGTGATCCTCGACGTCATCGTCCATGATCGCATGTTCTCAGAGAGTACGGCCGGCCCGGACTCGCATCGCACCGGCCTGGAGCGTTGGACCCTCGATCCGGTAACGAGGGCGGTCGAAATCACCGTGATCGATCCGACTCCGCAGGAATTTCCCCGGCCTGACGAGCGTCGCCTGGGCCAGCCCTATCGCTATGCATATACGATGGCGCTGACGGCCCCGTTCCTGGGCACGGGACTCTTCAAACATGATTTGGTGGCCGGCACGCGGCAGGCGCACGAGTTCGGACCGAACCGTTATCCGTGCGAGTTCATGTTCGTCCCGGCGCATGAAGGCGCAGACGAGGACGAGGGTTGGTTGTTCGGTTTCGTCATCGACGCCACAGCGGAAACCACGGACTTGGTCATCCTCGACGCGCGCAACTTCGAGGGCCCGCCGCAAGCAAGTGTCCACATTCCCCACATCCTGCAACCGGGGTTCCATGGTAACTGGCTGCAGAATGCCTTGCCACCTTTGTAGGGAGTACAGATGCAGCCGGGAAATGCCGAACACCGGGATGGAATAGTATTATGAATAACAACCCCCTAATCAGTGAAGATAAATTGGGATTACTGATCCCGCAATTTTACTCGCGCGTTTGCGACGATGCAGTGATCGGTCCCGTATTCAACAACGCGATCGACGACTGGAACCATCATCTCGAAAAGCTGGTCGCCTTCTGGTCGTCGGTTATGCTGACCAGCGGGCGCTACAAGGGCAACCCGGTCGCAGCGCATCTCAAGCACCTGCCTTCTATCGCTCCGTCGATGTTTGATCGGTGGCTGATGCTGTGGACCGAAGTTACCGACGAACAGTTGTCGCCCGAAGCTGCCATCGCGCTTCAAATCAAAGCGGCGCGCATCGCAGAAAGCCTCAAGCTGGCTTTGTATTTCCGCTTGGCACCGACGTCCGGGGAGACACCCCGACCAGTTGTCGCGGCGTCCTGAAAGGACAATTTATGACTAATTCGATCCTCACCCCCGATGAGCGCGCGCTCGCCGAAGAACGCGAGAGCCAGCCCGCCATTCATCATAAGGCACAGGGATTTTCTGATCGCTTTGCGCTTGGCTTCACCAAACTCCTCCGTTTCAGCGCCGACACGTTCTTTGCCAAGCGTTACGGCCATCGGGCGATCGTCTTGGAAACAGTAGCTGCCGTGCCGGGGATGGTCGGTGCGATGTTCACTCACCTCTCTTGCCTGCGTCGTATGCGCGACGACGACGGCTGGATTCGGACGTTGATGGAGGAAGCCGAAAACGAGCGCATGCACCTCATGACGTTCATCGAAATTGCCAAGCCGACCTGGTTCGAGCGGATGGTGATCCTGCTGGTGCAGGGCGTATTCCTTGTCGGTTTTTCGGTCCTTTACCTCGTCTCATCACGCACCGCGCACCGAGTCGTCGGTTATTTCGAGGAGGAGGCAGTGACCAGCTACACGCTGTATCTCAAGGAAATCGACGAAGGGCGATCGCCGAACGTGCCTGCGCCCGCAATCGCCAAGCATTATTGGAAGATGGCTGACGATGCCACGCTGCGCGACGTCGTGCTGGTCGTGCGTGCCGACGAAGCGCACCACCGCGATGTCAATCACGGCTTCGCCAGCAGGCTCGCCGGAAAACCCGTCGATCACGCCCATGCCGCGCCCTATCCGCAACATGCCACGGAAATCCGGCTGGACGCTTAGGTGCGACAAGGGGACCAAACGATATTCGTCGAAGGAATTTTGGAAGCGGCACGCGAAAATTTGCGTGACGATCATCGCGCTTGAAAACCTGATGATCGCCGTCTTGGCGGAAGGCTCGGATCGTCAGCTGGAAGTGGCGCGAGAGATGGCGGATTATATCTCGCCCAGACCAGGTTTCACTCAGCATCCTCTCACCATTCAGGCAGCCGATCACATGACTGATCTTGTCGATCGCGCGGTTCACTTCCGAACGGTGCAGGCATCATGAGCGCGCCAGAGCCGTACAAGAGCACGCCCGTGTGCGATGAGAACACGCTTCCTGGCGGTCTGCGCAAAGAGCATCGCACCAAGGCCGGCGTGTGGGCATCATCCGGGTGCTGGAAGGCCGCTTACGCTACCGAGTGCTTGATCCCATCACCGAAACCATCCTTGACCCGGACCATCCTGGGCTCGTGCTTCCCGATCAGCCGCATTTTGTCGAGCCGCTTCGAGCCATGCGTATGCAGCTTGAATTCTATCATCGTGACCCGGAGCAACAGCGGACATAGCTCGGCGACACCCTCGTTAGTGGCTGCTTTCGGTCGTTCCGATACTGAAGCTGCCAGGCAGCAAAGTCCCCAATGTCGGCCATTCCTCGGGCGCTGGAAAATCCGTTATTGGACGGCGGCTTCTGGCAGATACGGACCTTCGCGGCGACATGGCTAAACGGCATATTTTGGTCGGCATGTGCCTCAGGGCATTCCTGCTTTCAGGCGCCAAAGCGTTCTTCGGACGGCCACTCTGGCCATCGGAGAATGATCATGGAGATGCCTGAAACCGAACCCACCGCGACAAAGCGCCCAGTCTGGAATGCCGGACGGACCGTCGGCGCGAAGCGCGCGCTGAAACCGAAGCAAATATGGGAGATCAGATTTTACCTCAATCAGCGCCGCCGCTTGCGAGATCGGGCGCTGTTCGACCTGGCGATCGACAGCAAACTCCGGGGCTGCGACCTGGTACAGATGAAGATCCGGGACCTTGTCAGCGGCGGGCAGATCCGAACGCGTGCGATCGTTATGCAACAGAAAACCGGTCGACCGGTTCAGTTCGAATTGCTTCCCGACGCTCGGGCTAGCCTGCTGGCTTGGCTTGAGCGGCGGGGGGGGCTCGGTGGACGATTATGTCTTTCCCAGCCGGGTTGATCATAGCGGGCATCTCAGCACCCGCCAGTATGCCCGGCTTGTCGATGAATGGGTGTCAGGGGTCGGTCTGATGCGAAGCGAGTATGGCACGCACTCGCTTCGTCGAACGAAGGCATCGATCATCTACAGGGCGACCGGCAACCTCCGCGCCGTCCAAATCCTTCTCGGTCACAGCAAAATCGAGAACACGGTGCGCTATCTCGGGATCGACGTCGAAGACGCACTCGCCCTGGCCGAAAACATCGAAATCTGACCCGATGGCTCCTCGCCTCCGGCGAGGGGCCACATCGCGGCGCGTGGGGACTTAGCCGCCGTTCGGACGCACCTGGCGAATGACTGAGTTCGTCAAACGCGGACTTAGGCAGTTCGTTAAGGTGACCGCTGGGCAAGCGGATAACTGGCCGCCCTGGCTTGGCTGGTTTGAGATGACGATTGCGGAATAGCAGCCGTTCGCGAGGCCTGAACCGGCGCGAGTGCTGGCGTGGTTGCCGCCTCAAGTGTCAGGAACAGCGTCGAGCAGACCCCGCCGTCGATGGCCGACCTTGCCCGGACAGGGCATGTGCAAGCTGTGCGGCCGTGCAAGCGTGGCGGCCGGTGAGCCATGCTTCGATCATAGCGAGTGCACCAGCCGCCGAACCGGTTGCTATCAAGGCGAGGGGGATCTCGCTGGCGATGCCGTCGAGCCGCAGCGCTTCTTCAATTAGATCAGCAAGGCGGGTACGAATGATGAGGGCAGGTCGGCCCGTCATCATTCGCCGGGCTACGGTGCGATTGTCCCAGAAGTGCTGTAGAGTTTCGATGAGGAGCGGCGTTTCGCTTCCAGCCGCCGACTGGGCCAACGGCCGAAGCACGGCAGTGACGGTATCCTGAAGGAGCGCCGCCTTCCCCGCATAATGATCGTAGAAGGTGGAGCGTCCCACGCCGGCGGCAGCCGCGATTGCGACAGGCGTGATCGAGCCGTAGCCATGTTCGATAAACAGGCGGTTGAATGCGGTGCGCAGCGCTGCCCGGGTGCGTTGCACGCGAGGATCATGCTGGTCCCGCTCGGCAGGCCCTACGCTTATCGCCGGCCCGCTCACCTTCCGGACAAACCCCTGCCGAAGTCCGGCACCTGCGGCACCAACCCGGCTACGACCAGCGATAGCAAGGGGAACGCAATGACCAAGACCCTCTCTACCGAACGCGCAGCCGCAGTGTTGATCTTCATACCAGCCCTGCTTTCCCTCGTGATGGTGCTGCACCACCCTGTTCTGCGGCTTGGTGATACGCAAGGCAGCGCCGCTCTAGCAACCGGCATTGGCCGTATCGCGTCCGAGACCAGGATCTTCCACGGCCTCATTCTCGTCCTTGTCGCCGTCCAGGCGCTTGGGCTCTACAGCTTTGCCGAGCGCCTTGGCCTGTCGCGCCTGTGGGTGCGCGCCGGCGGCCTCCTCTATGGCCTGTCGACGGTTCTGATGTTCGTGCCCGGCACGATCGATGGCTTTGTCACGCCGTTGCTCGGATCGCGCTGTTTCGGCGATGGGACGCAGTGCGCCAACAGCCTTGCCGGCTCCTTGACCTTCGCCTGGGCAGCGATTCAAGCTTTCACCACAATCGCACTGGCGCTTCAGGCGCTTGGCCTGCTGAGCTGGTCTGTCGCGCTTGCGCTCTCATCGGGATGGCAGCGGTGGGCGAGCATCTGTGGCGAGCTGCTCGCCATTATCCCACTGGCGATGCTCGGCACGCTGGACCGTGCGATCAATCCGCGCGTGCTCGCCGAGATCATCATTTTTGAGGCGCTCTAGGCCACGGCGGCGGCGATCATGCTCTGGTCCAATCGTATCCGCGCCCATCCGGCGCTCTGAGTCCATAGCTGCGCGGCGCGGCCGTAAGCCGCAGAACCAAAGCCTTCGATCGCCGCCATTTACTCCGGCGATGCTCAGCGCATCACCCACAGTACGCGCAAACGAATGGAATCTAGATGCCTTTAAGCAGCGAACCGGCAACCCGGCGCCTAGTCGCAGCACAGCTGGCGATCTTTCTCATCGCCGCAGCCGTCGTCCTTCCGTTGGTGACCCCCGGCCAGACGGTAGCCGGAGGACTTTTCGTCAAGCTTGCGTTTTTGGCTCGGGTGGCGGCGCTTGTCGCCTTCGCGCACTGGCTGCTGCGCAGAAGATCACTTCGCTGGGCGGATGTCGGCCTGAGCCGGCCCAATTTGCACGCTTCCTGACCGCGCTTGCGGCAGGTTTGTTGATGGTGGTGGTATTCGCCCAGGTTGCCCAGGCGATCATTACCCGGTTTGGGCTGCCCGGTCCCAACTATTTGATGTTCGCGCCCATCAAGTGGAGCCTTGGAGACTATCTGTTCTGGTTGCTGCCTGTCACCGTGGGAAGCGCCGCGTTCGGCGAAGAGTTGATATTCAGGGGCTTCCTCACGGATGCATTGCAACGGCTGTTTGGCGGCGCACCGGGCGTGCCGGTGTTCGTGACCGCCGTCAAGGTGCAGGCTGTCATCTTCGGAGCGCTGCACTTCTATCAAGGTGTCGGTGGAATGATTGTCGCGGGCGCAACCGGGCTGGCGCTCGGCCGGACCTGGCTCATCGCTGGCCGTCGCCTCTGGGCGGGAATTGTCCTACATGCGCTGCTCGACGGGTCCGTGATGACCGCGATCTACCTGGGCTATGTCACGACCTGATAGCTGGCGCCGTGATCCAGCGTCGGAGACGCGCTGTTCAGGAATCGCCGAGACTGCTCCGTTCTCGAAGCTCCCGGACTACAGCACTGGTTCTTGCTCTTCATCTTTGCCTGCGTCGGCTGATGGAGGGCGGTAGCAATTGATCGCTGGCCACACACTGAATGTCGAAAACGGTCGCGTTCTTTCAGGAACTGGGAAGCGAATGTCCGAGTCCGGCACGAGCGGACATTCATCGGCTACTCAACGAACGGCGTGATTTGGTCGATACCGGCCGCCAGCGTGACGGCGGCGCCGACACATCGTCAGCCGTTCGTGGGATTGATGCGGCCTCCGGGAAGCGAACGTTCGTTCACATTGCTAGTCTCCCGTGCCCGGCGCACTCAACGGCTGACCAGAATATGATCTCAATTAGTATCACATTCTGGTCAGCCGCTATTGGAGG
>JAYVRZ010000364.1:0-13819 GCA_043775965.1 Sphingomonas sp. | reverse complement strand
AACGGAACGCGATCCTTCGCCATAACCGTCCCCCAACTGGACCCCGGCCTTCGCCGGGGAGGTGCATCTGTTCGCACGCTTGCGAAATAGACGCCGGCGGAACACATTCGGCGTCCCGGCAGTATGGGATACCCATGACCGCCTTCATCCTCGACCTGATCGCCTGGGGCGGATATTTCGGTATCTTCCTGTTGATGGCGCTCGAGAACATCGTCCCGCCAGTTCCGTCCGAAGTCATCATGGGGCTAGGCGGCATGGCGGTCGCGCGCGGTGACATGAGTGTCGTACCGCTGATCGCCTGGGGCACCGCGGGCTCCGTCGTCGGCAATTACTTCTGGTATTTCATCGGCCGCAACATCGGCTACGAACGATTCCGCCCGTTCATCGAGAAGAACGGCCGCTGGCTGACGATGGAATGGTCGGACGTCGAGAAGCTCTACCGGTTCTTCACGAAGCGCGGCGGCTGGGTCGTGTTCGTATTCCGCTTCATGCCGACCTTCCGCACCGTCATCTCGCTACCGGCCGGCATGACCTACATGCCGATCTGGCAATTCGTGGTCTGGACCGCGGCGGGCAGCGCGATCTGGAACACGGTGCTCACCTATGCCGGCATTATGCTCGGCTCGCACTTTGCCGAACTCGACCGCTATGTCGGCCCGGTGGCGGTGGCGATCCTGGTGCTGATCGTGCTCGGCTATGGCTGGCGCGTGCTGACCTGGAAACCCAAGGGCTAGGCACGCTGCTCAGCCATGCGGATGCGCGTTGCGGTATACGTCCATCAGGTGCGCCGCATCGACCTGCGTATAGATCTGCGTCGAGCTGAGGCTCGCATGCCCGAGCAATTCCTGCAACGCGCGCAGGTCCGCTCCCCGGCCCAGCAGGTGCGTCGCGAAACTATGCCGCAGCGCGTGCGGCGTGGTCCGATCGCCGAGCCCCAGCCGCGCGCGCGCGCTGCGCACCGATCGCCGAACGACCACCGCCGACAAGGGACCGCCCTTGGCACCGCGGAACAGCGGCGCGTCGCGCGCGATCGGCCACGGGGTCTGCGCGGCATACGCCTCGATCGCGGCCCGCACCTGTGGCAGCAGCGGCACGACCCGCGTCTTCGCCCGCTTGCCCGTCACGCGGATCGTCTCGCCCAGCGGCAGCACCGCGCCGGTCAGCGTCATCGCCTCGCCGATCCGCAGGCCCGCCCCGTACAGCAGCAACAGCACCGCCCAGTCGCGCGCACCGATCCACGGCTCGGCGGCATCGTCGGCGACCTCCTCGGCCAGCGCGACGGCCTCGGCGGGCGAGATCGGCCGCGGCACGCCCGCCTTGACGCGCGGCCCGCGCATCCGGGGCTGCTCGGCGTCCGCATTGGCCCAGGCGAGGAAGCCGCGCACCGCAGAGAGTTCGCGCGCCGCAGACGCATTGCCAAGCCCGCTGTCGCGCCGCTGCGCCAGATACGCGCGCAGGTCGATCGCCGTGACCCGCGCGAGTGCCCGCCGGTCGATCCGCTCGCCCCAATGGCCGACCAGGAACGCCGTCAGCCGCTCCGCCGCGGCGCGATAGGCCCGGATCGTATGCACCGAGCGACGCCGATCGCGCGCGAGATGCTCCGCCCAGATCATCGACGGCGGCATGACGTCGGACGGCGCCTCAGGGTCTTTACCGGATACCATTGGTGGACAGTATCGCGTTCTCCCTGCAAAGAAAATTAACATCCTCGCTATATTGAATCACCATGTCCCCAATAGACCTCACGACAGATATGTTCGCGGACGAGACGCGGCGCGTGGCGGCATTGCATGCACTCGCACTGTTAGACAGTGAACCCGAGCGTGAATTCGATGCGCTGGTCGCTCTGGCCGCGGATATGTTGGAATGTCCGGTGGCGATGTTGACGCTGGTCGACAGTGATCGCCTCTGGATCAAGGCATCAAGTGACGGTAATCTTGGAGAAATCCGCCGCAACGTCGGGATGTGCGACTACACGATTCGTGGGCACGCCCCGCTGGTGATCGACGAACTCCGCGGCGACCTGCGATTCGCAGAGAATCCGCTGGTGAAGTCTGCTGACGGACTGCGCTTCTACGCCGGAGTCCCGATCCATACGGTCGACGAATTCGGCGAACGCCATGCGATCGGCGCGCTCTGCGTCGTCGATACCGCCCCGCGCAGCCTGAACGCGGCGGGGCTCCGGGCGCTGACGCATCTCGCGACGCTGGCGGAGACGACGATCGCGGCGCGGACGGCGGCGCACCGGGCGATCTCCATCGCCACGATCGCCGATCGCCAATCCGCCGTGCTGACGCGCCAGGACCGTATCTTTCGCCAGGCGGAGCGGATGGCGGCATTCGGATCGTGGCGCGTGACGCTGGCCGACGATCATCTCGAATGGTCCGACGGCGTGTACCGGATCCACGGCCTGCAGGTCGGCGATCCGCCGCCGATGCCGATCGCGATGGGCTTCTATCCCCCGCAGGCACGCGAAGAGGTGACCGCGGGGCTGACCCTCACCGTCGAGACCGGCGTGCCGTTCGACATCGAGGTCGATTTCTTCACGGCCCAGGGCACGCCTCGCCGGGTCCGCGTGATGGGTGAGCGCGAAGGCGGCGACGGCACGCCGGTCGCGCTGGTCGGCGTGTTCCAGGACGTGACCGAGCGCCATGCGCTCGAAGTCACGCTGCGACGCTCGGCGGACACCGATTCGCTGACCGGCATCGCCAATCGCGCGGCGTTCGACCGCGCACTCGACAGCGCGATCACGCGCGCCCATGCGACGGACACGCCGCTGCTGCTGGCGCTGGTCGATCTCGACGGGTTCAAGGCGATCAACGACACGCTGGGCCACACCGCGGGCGACGACGTGCTCCGCGGCGTCGGACGCGTGCTGCAGGCGCCGTGGCTCAAGAACAGTTTCGCGGCGCGCCTCGGCGGCGACGAGTTCGCCCTCATCGTCGAGGACCCTACGCTCTCGGCGACGACCGAACAGGTGCGCGCACGACTCGAGGAGGCGTTGCGCTTTCCGATCGCCCTGAACGGCCTGGCGATGGTGAGCGCCGGCACCGTCGGGATCACCGCGCTCGATCCCGATTGCCATACGATCCGCGATTTCGTCCACCGCGCCGATACCGTCCTCTACCAGGCGAAACGCGCGCGTGTCGGCGAACGCCGCCGTACCGATCGGCGCTCCGCCGCCTGAAACCTCGGATTCGGACCGACCCGGGCTCGCGCCCTGCGTAAAGCGGTTTCCGTCGAGTCGATCAGACCCCATATACCGCGACGATGTCGTCCCGCGCCCGTGTCCTGATCCTGAACGCCGCCCTCGGGCCGCTCGACTACCGGGTGCCGCAGGGCATGACCGTGGAGCCGGGCTCGATCGTCGTGGCGCCGCTCGGGCCCCGCCAGTTGCTCGGCGTGGTGTGGGAGGCGGAGCGGATGCCGTCCGATGCGGAGGTCGGCGACAACCGGTTGCGCAACCTGCTCGCGGTCGCCGACGTGCCGCCGCTCGGGACGCCGCTTCGCCGGCTGGTCGAATGGACCGCGGATTATTACCTCGCACCGGCGGCGTCGGTGTTGCGGATGACGCTCGCCTCAACATCGGCGCTGGAAGGCGCGCGGACCGCGATCGAATATCGCACGACCGGCGTCGTGCCGCCCCGCCTGACCCCGCAGCGCGAACAGGCGCTGGAGCGGATCGGCGACCGCCAGGGCCTGATCCGCGAACTCGCGACGCTGGCCGAGGTCAGCGACGCGGTCATCCGCGGGCTCGTGAAGGTCGGCGCGATCGAGGCGGTCGAAGTGAGTATCGACAGCCCCTACCCCGTCCCCGATCCGCTGCATCACGAGCCGACGCTGTCCGAGGACCAGCGCGCGGCGGCGGATGTCCTGGTCGCGGGCGTGGCGGAGCACGCGTTCCACCCGGCCCTGCTCGACGGCGTCACCGGATCGGGCAAGACCGAAGTGTATTTCGAGGCAGTCGCGCAAGCGATCCGCGACGGCCGCCAGACGCTCGTCCTGCTTCCCGAGATCGCGCTGACCGAGCCTTTCCTCAAGCGCTTCCACGACAGGTTCGGGTGCGAGCCGATCGCGTGGCATTCCGGGCTCCGCTCGACCCAGCGCCGCCGGGCTTGGCGCGCGATCGCCAGCGGCGAGGCGCTGGTGACGGTCGGCGCGCGCTCGGCGCTGTTCCTGCCCTATCGCGATCTCGGCCTGATCGTCGTCGACGAGGCGCACGAGACCAGCTTCAAGCAGGAAGAGGGCGTGCATTATCACGCGCGCGACGTGGCCGTGATGCGCGGCAAGTTCGAGGGGTGCCCGGTCATCCTCGCCTCGGCGACACCGGCGATCGAGACGCGCCAACAGGTCGTAACCGGGCGCTATGCCGAACTGAAGCTGCCCGGCCGGTTCGGCGTCGCGGAGATGCCGACGATCGAGCCGATCGACCTGATCAAGGACCCGCCCGAGCGCGGCCGCTGGCTTGCGCCGAAACTGGTCAAGGCGATCCAGGCGACGCTGGAGCGGGGCGAACAGTCGCTGCTGTTCCTCAACCGCCGCGGCTATGCGCCGCTGACGCTGTGCCGGACGTGCGGGCACCGCTTCCAATGCCCGAACTGCACCGCGTGGATGGTCGAGCACCGACTGACCAGCCGCCTTGCCTGCCACCATTGCGGCCACGCCGAACCGACGCCGCGAGTCTGCCCCGAGTGCAAGGGCGAGGACACGCTGGTCGCCTGCGGACCGGGCGTCGAACGGATCGCCGACGAGGTGACGGCGCTGTTCCCGGGAGCCAAGACCGCGGTCGTGACGTCGGACACGATCTGGTCACCCGCCAAGGCGGCGGAGTTCGTCGGGCGCATGGAAGCAGGCGACATCGACATCGTCGTCGGCACGCAGCTGGTTACCAAGGGATATCATTTCCCGAACCTGACGCTGGTCGGCGTGGTCGATGCGGACCTCGGGCTCGACGGCGGCGACCTGCGTGCGGCGGAGCGGACGTTCCAGCAAATCCGCCAGGTGTCGGGGCGTGCCGGCCGCGGCGAGAAGCCGGGCCACGTGTTCATCCAGACGCACAGCCCGGGCGCGCAAGTGATGCAGGCACTGATCACCGGTGACGCCGACGCGTTCTACGCTGCCGAGACGGACGCGCGGAAGGACGCGGGCGCGCCACCGTTCGGACGCTACGCCGCGATCGTGGTGTCGTCGGAGGACCAGAAATGCGCACACGAGACCGCCAGGCTCGTCGGACGCAGCGCGCCCGAGGTCGAAGGCATGAACGTCTACGGCCCCGCCCCCGCCCCGCTGGCGATGCTGCGCGGGCGGCACCGGTACCGGCTGCTCGTCCATGCGCGACGCGCGCTGGACGTGCAGGACGTGATCAGGGAATGGCTGGGAAAGCTGGAGTGGCCGTCCAAGGCGCGGGTGACGGTGGACGTGGATCCCTACAACTTCCTTTGACGACAGCTTGATACCGCCGGACCAACGCGATAGCCTCCATGTCAAAGGGAACGGGACATGTTGAAGTTCGTAGCGGGGCTTGGGCTTCTGGCGTCGTCCTCGATTGCGTCGGCGGCGTGGCAGCGCGCCGAATCGGCACATTTCATCGTCTACGCTGAAACCGATGCCGCCGTGATCCGCGATGCCGCGGTGCGCCTCGAAAAACTCGACGGGGTACAGCGTTTCATCGCTGGAATTCCTGCCGCCGCCGTTCCCAGTGCGCGCAAGGTCAAGGTATATCTGCTCGCCGACGATTTCGCCGTGCAGGAAACCATGCCTTGGCCCTATCGCGGCGTTGCCGGGTATTATCAGGCAGGCGTGCGAGGGCCGATCGCAGTCAACACCCGGACCGACGCGAAGGCGATCGGCTTTCCGGCGCAGTTCGTGCTGTTCCACGAACTCACACATCATTTCATGTTTCAGTATTTCAACGCCGCCTATCCGATCTGGTACCGTGAGGGGCTGGCCGACTTTATCGGCACCACGACGTTCGAGGCTAACGATGTGGCCAGGGTCGGGGAACCCGCCGCCAACCGATATTACGCGTTCCAAGGCGAGCGCAAATACGCGTGGATTTCGATGGGCAAGTTGCTTGCGACATCGAGTGGCGCCAACCTTGGCGACCGCGGCGACCTGATCTATTCGGAGGGCTGGCTGCTGACGCACTACCTGACGCTCGGTGGGACCCGTTCAGGTCAATTGCGCATCTATCTGCAGGCGATCAACGCCGGCAAACCTTATGCGGACGCCGCGAGGACCGCGTTTGGCGATCTGAGCGCGCTCGACAAGGAGCTACATGCCTATGCCCGGCGCAAGACGCTCACGGTCAAACTGCTGCCGATGACCGCTGCCAAGGATACGCCGGTAACGGTAACGGCAGTCGGCCCAGCGCAATCCGCATTGATGCTCTACGATATCCGCATGAGTGCCGGCGTTCCCGCGCGCGGGGCCGAGCGGTTCGTCAACAGTCTGCGAAAGCTGGCGGTCCGCTATCCCGACGATCCTGGCGCACTGCAATTGCGCATGGAAGCCGACCGGCTCGTGGGCGACCGTGCCGACCGTACCGTCGCTCTGGCTGCGTGGCGTAAGGTCGAGCCGGACTCGCCGCTCTTGATGCTCCACGACGCCCTGCTGCGGCAGGATCGCCTGGTTGCTGACAAGACTGTCGACCCAAAGGCTTGGGATGCGGTTCGCGAGACGCTGATTGCCGCCAACCGGGCGCGGCGTGGCGATCCCGCGATCCTCTACGCCTATTATGACAGTTTCGTCGCCCAGGGTATCGCGCCGACGCCGGGCGCGCAGAACACGCTGCACAACGCGCTATCCATCGCCCCGCAAAACGACGAAATCCGCTACGTGCTCGCGTCCGACTATGAGAAGCGCGGCATGATCAAGGAAGCCATCGATACGATCCGTGCAGCCGCTTATTCGGACGACGAGGACCCCAAGAAGAGCGAGTGGGCGAAGGCAAACGACGAAAAGGCCCGAGCCATGTATCGAATCGCCGGCGAAACGCTCCACGAAACAGCGCGGCAAATGCTAACTCGGCTAGAACGCCTGTCCCGTCTAAATTAGTCTAAGGTCAGTCAGCGTGCTCGGCGAGGACGGTGAGGCCCTTGGCGTTGACCTCGGCGAAACCGCCCTGGATGGCAATGACCTCGGGCGTGCCGTTCGGCGTGCGGAACACCTGAAGCCCGCCGTCGCGGACCGTCGACATGAACGGCGCGTGGCCTTCCAGCACGCCGAAATCGCCTTCGGTGCCGGGGACGACGACCATGTAGACCTCTTCCGACCGGACGAGCTTTTCTGGCGTGACGAGTTCGAAATGCAGCATGTCTATCTTCTCACTCCCTCCCCTTCAGGGGAGGGTTGGGGTGGGGGAGTGCGGCAGGCGCGACGCTCGCGCGGTCAGGCCCCACCCCAACCCTCCCCTAAAGGGGAGGGAGCTAAGCTTAAGCCTCGGAAGCCATCTTCTCGGCCTTGGCGACGGCTTCGTCGATGCCGCCGACCATGTAGAACGCCGCCTCGGGGAGGTGATCATACTCGCCCTCGACCACCGCCTTGAACGACCGCACCGTATCCTCGAGCTGCACGAACTTGCCGCTGATGCCGGTGAAGACCTCGGCGACGTGGAACGGCTGGCTGAGGAACTTCTGGATCTTCCGCGCACGCTGGACGGTCAGCTTATCCTCTTCGGACAGCTCGTCCATGCCGAGAATGGCGATGATGTCCTGCAGCGACTTGTACTTCTGCAGGGTCGACTGGACCGCGCGAGCCGTATCGTAATGCTCCTGGCCCACCACACGTGGCTCGAGCAGACGCGAGGTCGAGTCGAGCGGATCGACCGCCGGATAGATGCCCAGCTCCGAGATCGCACGGTTGAGGTTGGTCGTCGCATCAAGATGCGCGAACGACGTCGCAGGCGCCGGATCGGTGAGATCGTCGGCCGGCACGTACACCGCCTGCACCGAGGTGATCGACCCCTTGTTGGTCGACGTGATGCGCTCCTGCAGCGCGCCCATGTCGGTCGACAGCGTCGGCTGATAGCCCACCGCCGACGGGATGCGACCGAGCAGCGCCGAAACCTCGGCGCCCGCCTGCGTGAAGCGGAAGATGTTGTCGACGAAGAACAGCACGTCCTGGCCTTCGACGTCGCGGAAATACTCGGCGATCGTCAGGCCCGACAGTGCGACGCGGGCACGTGCGCCTGGCGGCTCGTTCATCTGGCCGAACACGAGTGCGACCTTCGAGCCTTCCGACTGCGGATTGCCGTCGGCATCCTTGGCGATAACGCCCGCGTCGAGGAACTCGTGGTACAGATCGTTACCCTCGCGGGTCCGCTCGCCGACGCCCGCGAACACCGAGGTGCCGCCATGGCCCTTGGCGATGTTGTTGATCAGCTCCTGGATCAGCACGGTCTTGCCGACGCCGGCGCCGCCGAACAGACCGATCTTGCCGCCCTTCGCATACGGCGCAAGCAGATCGATGACCTTGATGCCGGTGACCAGGATCGCGCTCTCGGTCGACTGGTCGACGAACAACGGTGCCGAGGCGTGGATCGGGGCGGTCGTCTCCGCGCCGACCGGACCGCGCTCGTCGATCGGCTCGCCGATGACGTTGAGGATGCGGCCGAGCGTCTTCGGGCCGACGGGCACGCGGATCTGCGAGCCGGTGTCGGTGACGGTCTGGCCGCGGGTCAGGCCCTCGGTGGCGTCCATCGCGATCGTGCGAACGGTGTTCTCGCCGAGATGCTGCGCGACTTCGAGCACGAGCCGGTTGCCGTTGTTGTCGGTTTCGAGCGCCGACAGAATGGCGGGCAGATTGTCGGGGAAATGCACGTCGACGACGGCACCGATCACCTGCGAGATGCGGCCGGTGTTGTTCGTGGCCTTCGAGCTGCCCTCGGTCGGGCGGATGTCTTCAGCGGCGGTTGCCATCACACTATCCTTGGGTCTTGTTGTTGGCCGGGTTGGTAGCCGGTGAACGGGTAAAAGTCACGTCCACGCGCGATGGCGTGGTGTCGGTAGCAGGCACGATCGCGACCTTGGCGGGCACGGCATCGAGCGGTTGCTCGAGGCGGATCGCACGTAGCAGGTCGGGCGACGCCTTGATCTTGAAGCGCCCGAGAAACTCACCGACGGTCTGCGCGAGCCGCTTCCGGGCGGTGGTCGCGTCGACCGGATCGGTCAGCGCCAGCGCATAGGTCACGGTATCGATCGCCGCGGCGGTCTTGCCCGCAACGACGACGGAAGCCGTGTTGGGCTTGGCCGCGTTCGAATTGGAGAACATCCGCGGTTGGCCGGTCGCCGTGAAGCCACCGTCCTTCGCCGCATAGTCGCCGAGCGCAAAGCCCGCCTGGTTGATCGCACCGATCGTCTCCTGCGGGGCGGCGAACAGCCGGTCCCAGCCCGACAGCGTCGCGACGGAGGCGGTCTGCGCCGCCTCCTGCTCGCGCACCGACGGCGCCGGCTTGCCGCAGCCAGCCAGCATCGCAGCAAGGGTCAAGGCGACCGCGCGCTTCATTTCAGCGCTTCGGCACCCGAGATGATCTCGACCAGCTCGGTCGTGATCGCGGCCTGGCGGGTACGGTTATACTGGATCGAAAGCCGCGTGATCATGTCGCCCGCATTGCGCGTGGCGTTGTCCATCGCGTTCATGCGACTACCCTGCTCCGACGCGGCGTTTTCGAGCAGCGCGCGGAATATCTGGATCGCGACGTTGCGCGGCAGCAGGTCGGCGAGGATCGCTTCCTCGTCCGGCTCGTATTCGACCACGGCTTCGGCGGGTGCGCCAGCCTTTGGCTCCGCGCCCGGAATCGACGACAGGGGAATCGGAATGATCTGGATGCCGGTCGGGACCTGCACCAGCGCCGAGACGAACTTTGCGTAGAACAGGTGCGCGACGTCGAACTGGCCTTCGCCGAAGCGCTTGATCAGGTCCTCGGACACCGCCTGCGCATCGCTGAATGCGAGCTTCTTGATCGCGCCCATCTCGTGATCGGCGAGAATGTCGTTCGGGAAGAAGCGCTTGATCACGCGACCCTTCTTGCCGGCGACGTAGAACTTCACGGTCTTGCCCGCCGCGATCAGCTCCTCGGCCTTGCGGCGAGCGGCGCGGACGATGTTGGTGTTGAACGCACCCGCGAGGCCGCGCTCCGACGTCGCGATGACGATCAGGTGGACCTGGTCCTTGCCGGTGCCCGCGAGCAGCGGCGACGCGCCCGGCGCGATGCCGACGCGGCCGGCGAGGCTCGCCATCACCGCTTCGAGGCGCTCGGCATACGGACGCCCGGCAACCGCCGCGTCCTGCGCCCGGCGCAGCTTCGCAGCGGCGACCATCTTCATCGCCTTGGTGATCTTCTGCGTCGACTTCACCGAGCCGATGCGGATCTTGAGGGCCTTAAGTGATGCCATCGTCTCTTCCTGCTCCCTCGCCCCTCAAAGAGGAGGTCGGGTTTTTGCGTACTGCTCCCTCGCCCCGTCGGGGAGAGGGCCGGGGTGAGGGGCAGTTGCGACGCGCAATGCCCGGTACAGCCCCTCACCCCAACCCTCTCCCCGCAGGGGAGAGGGAGTCCTACTTACGCAAACGTCTTCGCGAACGCTTCGAGCGCCGCCTTCAGCTTGTCCTTCGCCTCGTTACCCAGATCGCGGGTATCGCGGATCAGTGTCAGCACGTCGGCATGGTTCGCACGCATGTCGGCCAGCAGCGCCTGCTCGTAGCGGGTCACGTCGGCGACCGGCACCTTGTCGAGATAGCCGCTGGTCCCGGCGAAGATCGACACCGTCTGCTCCTCGAACGGCAGCGGCGAGAACTGCGCCTGCTTCAGCAGCTCGGTCAGACGCGCGCCGCGGTTCAGCAGCTTCTGCGTCGACGCATCGAGATCCGACCCGAACTGCGCGAATGCCGCCATCTCGCGGTACTGCGCCAGCTCGAGCTTGATCGAGCCCGACACCTTCTTCATCGCCTTGGTCTGAGCGGCCGAACCGACGCGGCTCACCGACAGGCCGACGTTGATCGCCGGACGCACGCCCGAGAAAAACAGGTCGGTCTCGAGGAAGATCTGGCCGTCGGTGATCGAGATCACGTTGGTCGGGATATACGCCGAAACGTCGCCCGCCTGCGTCTCGATGATCGGCAGCGCGGTCAGCGAGCCGCCGCCGTTCGCGTCCGACATCTTCGCCGCACGCTCGAGCAGACGGCTGTGGAGATAGAACACGTCGCCCGGATACGCCTCACGGCCCGGAGGACGACGCAGCAGCAGCGACATCTGGCGGTACGCGACGGCCTGCTTGGAAAGATCGTCGAAACAGATCAGCGCATGCATCCCGCGATCGCGGAAATACTCGCCCATCGCGACGCCGGTGTAGGGCGCGAGATACTGGAGCGGTGCGGGGTCGGACGCGGTCGCGGCGATGACGATGGTATATTCCATCGCGCCATTCTCTTCGAGCGTCTTGACGAGCTGTGCCACGGTCGAACGCTTCTGGCCGATCGCGACATAGACGCAGTACAGCTTCTTCGACTCGTCGTCGCCGGCGTTGGCCGTCTTCTGGTTGATGAACGCGTCGATCGCGATGGCCGACTTGCCGGTCTGGCGATCGCCGATGATCAGCTCGCGCTGGCCGCGGCCGACGGGCACGAGCGCGTCGATCGCCTTCAGGCCGGTCTGGACCGGCTCGCTGACCGACTGGCGCGGGATGATGCCAGGGGCCTTCACCTCGACGCGGCTGCGCTCTGCGGTGACGATCGGGCCCTTGCCGTCGATCGGGTTGCCGAGACCGTCGACCACGCGGCCGAGCAGCTCCTTGCCGATCGGCACGTCGACGATCGTGCCGGTGCGCTTGACGATGTCGCCTTCCTTGATCTCGGCATCCGAGCCGAAGATCACGACGCCGACATTATCGGCCTCCAGGTTGAGCGCCATGCCCTGCACGCCGTTCGAGAACTCGACCATCTCGCCCGCCTGGACGTTGTCGAGGCCGTAGATACGGGCGATGCCGTCGCCGACGCTCAGCACCTGGCCGGTCTCGCTGACCTGGGCCTCGGTGCCGAAATTGGCGATCTGATCCTTGATGATCTTCGAGATTTCTGCGGCGCGAATATCCATGGTCAGCCTTTCATCGCCTGCGCGAGCGTGTTCAAACGGGTCTTGATCGACGAATCGATCATCTGGCTGCCGACGCGGACGACGAGTCCGCCCAGCAGCGATGGGTCGACGCTGAGGTCGACGGAAACTTCACGGCCGACGCGTTGGCGGAGCTGATGCTTCAGCTCGATCACCTGCTCGTCGCTCAGCGGATGCGCCGAGGTCACTTCGGCGGCGATCTCGCCGCGATGCTGCGCGGCAAGTGTGCGGAATGCCTTGATGATCTTGGGCAGCGCCGCGAGCCGGTGGTTCTCGGCGAGGACACCGAGGAAGCTCTTGGTGGTCGCATCGACGCCGAGTTCGTCGGCAACCGCGGAGACCACCTTAACGGCCGCACCGCGCGAGACCATCGGGCTGGTCGTCAGCGCACGGAAGTCAGCCGATGCGGTCAGTGCGTCGCGCACGTTCGCCAGGCTCGATTCGACCGCGTCGATCGTCTTGGCATCGCGCGCCAGTTCGAACAGAGCCAGCGCATAACGCCCGCCCAGGCTCGCCTGAATAGCGCCGCCGACATTACCGGGGGATGTCTCCACGGACTTGTAAATCCTCGCCTGAAACCGAATTTCGTCGTCCCGAGGGGGAAGAGGGCGCGAAAGCACCTCTCCTGGGACGCGGCGCGGGTAGCATCGGGTTGCTGCATTGGCAACCCGGCGGGAGGGTCGCGGAGGCCGGTTTGTGACCGTTTTGTCATCCCTTCGGAGTGCGGGCCGTCATTTGCCTACGCGTAAGCGCCGCTGTTCCGGAGATCGCCGTTCGGCTAGTCGCCCGGCCTGCTGCCGTTGCAGCCTGCTTCGAAGAGGACCCAAATATGACCGGCACGATGGAAACGATGACGATGTCCGACGGCGCGACCGTCGCGGTCTATCACGCGCAGCCGAACGGGGATCGCCGGGGCGGTGTCGTGCTGGTGCAGGAGATTTTCGGGATCACCGACCACATTCGCGAACTGTGCGACGACTACGCCGCCGACGGCTATGAAGTCCTCGCCCCCGCGCTGTTCGACCGCGAGCATCCCGGCTTCGAGGCCGACTATTCCGGCGACGGCCTCGCCCGCGGGGTCGAGCTCGCTCGCCTGATCCACCCGTTCGAGCTGTCGTTGAAGGACGTCCAGACCTGCATCGACACGCTGGCGCCGGCGGGCCCGGTGTTCGTGGTCGGCTATTGCTATGGCGGTTCGGTCGCGTGGTTCGCCTCGACCAAGCTCACCGGCGTCGCGGCAGCCAGCGGCTATTACGGCAGCATGATCCCCGCCGCCGCGGACGACGAGCCCAAGGTGCCGGTGATCCTCCACTTCGGCCGCCACGACCACGGCATCCCGATGGAGGGCGTCGAGCAGGTCATCGCCAAGGACTGGCCGAACGCGACGGTGTACGTCTACGAAGCGGGCCACGGGTTCAATTCCGACCGGCGCAAGGACTATCACGAGCCGAGTGCCGATCTGGCGAAGCAGCGCACGCTGGACCTGTTCCGGGCGAATGGCGGTTGAGGCGAGCCGCGCTGTCCCAAACACTAACGCCACCCCGGCGACCACACCACCCCGGCGAAAACACCACCCCGGCGAAGGCCGGGGCCCAACAGCGGGGCTTAGGTAATGATGGCTGCGTTCCGTTACGGTCACCTTTCCAATTGGGCCCCGGCCAGCGCCGCACGGGTCATGGGCTGGCCGTTGTAGACGCCGATGGCACGCAGCAG
>JAYVRZ010000363.1:0-13921 GCA_043775965.1 Sphingomonas sp. | reverse complement strand
CTTCAGAGGATCCTTCTGCCCGGAAGCTATGGCTCCGACCTCTGCCGCGAGCGCGCTGCCCGGCGCGATCGTTCCCTCGGTAGCGTAAAGCGGCGCCACCGTCGCCGAGACACTTCTCCAGTCGCCGAAGCTCGAGGCCTCGATCAGCGGCAGGTTGCGGAAGCGCAGCGGCGCGTCGGCAGGAAGGTCGGCGGGCTTGGGCAGCGGCCCGGCGAGCAGCACCTCATGTTCGCCCGCTACTGTTGTCTCAACCGGCTTACCGCCCTCGGCATAGCTGCGCCACTCTACCCCGGCGTTAGCGGGCCAGACGATCCGCGCGCGCTCAAACCCGGGATTACTCTCGCCGACCGGCAGCATCGCCGCAGCCTGCATTCCGCCCCTTAACGCCGGCTCCTTGTCCGTGACGGAGGCGGTAAGGCGCAGCACATCACCGACCTGGAGACCCTCGACTGCCATGGTAGCGGTGAGCTGGCCATCGATTGCTAGCCTGTCGAGCTGCTCCTCGCGGCGGATCACCTCGAACCGCTTGCCTTGTGCGAGAAGGTCGATGTGCTGGCTTCCTCGAATAATCTCGATGCGGTGGACGATCAGATCGCCATGTGCAGGCTGCCACGGCAAGCGGATGGTGCCCGCTTGCGCCACCACCTCTGGACTGGCTAATCGCGTCGCGATGTCGGTGTACGCCCAAGACATGCCGTCCGCGAGCCGCGCTTGCTGGTCGTAGGTGAGCAGTAACGGCGAATCGGGCTTCAGCGTTGTTCCGTCGATCGCAGGCGCAGGCTTCACCCAGACAGGCACAGGCTGGTACAGCGGCTTGTCGGACGCGTCAGCCTGCGATGCCATGCCCGCGAGCAGGCTCACGACGATCCACCTATGCACTTACCTTCTCCCCCGTTGGGGGCAGCTTAGCACGCGTTCCGAGAGGATCAACCAACGCCTTTGGCTATTATCTCAGCTAAACCGTCGAGAGCCTGCCTATACTGCGTCTCGCGCTCGGCAAGAGCCATGGCGCTCTCCCAGGCGTCGGACACACCACCTATTGCGCACTGCGAGCGGGAGCGCATCTAAGCGAATTACATGCCGCCTTGGTCTTTGGGGAAGGTGACCCATTTGCAGACGCTCAGCGTCGGTCCCGCAATCTCCGAAACCGGACATCCGTTCATCGGACGCCGCACAGATCCACCACGCTGGCGCGCGTCCGGCCCAAAGAAGCGAGATAGGTTACTGACGCTGAGCTTTGCGATCGGTTGATCGCCGTGATGGTCGAGCGCCTGCTGACTGCCCGAATGCAGAGCCTGACTCGCGCGCCGACTGCCGCCGTTCTATGCCCGTTCCATGACGAGCGATAAGGAAGAGGATGACGCCGCAGCGCGTGGCCAAGGAATGCTCCCGTCGCATTACATGCGCCGGCTGCGGCCCGAGAACTACAGCGACACCGCCGACCGCGTCGATTACGAACTCGGGGCCGCGCTGCTCGCCTTCCATCTCGACACAATCACAGAGCGCAACCAGACGCACGGGTTCGAGATCTTCTGCCGGAAGCTCTGCGAGCGTGTGATCTGCCCGAAGCCGCGACGCTACCCCGCGACAACACGCTGAAGGACTGCCTCGAAAGCGCTCAGACGAAGTTCGTTGACTTCTCGACGCGGGAACGCGCGGGAGTACTGGTTGTGCTGTGGGATAGTCACGTCTTCGAGGCGACTTCGGCGCTCAGCCATTCCGCTGCCGGTCTGCTGACGGACTCGTCATGGCATATGCGCGATGGCGTCCGTGTAGCGTTCAGCGCGGTCGATGGCGTCATCGTCCTGAACCACCTGAAGACGTTTAAACTCGCTTCTCAGGAGGAGCCGGTCCGCCGTCAGGACCCCTTCACCATCGGCGGCGACGACCAGGCCCCGAACATCTGCTGCCCCAATACCGGTCGCGGCGACCTGCCCCCATTCGTGGCCGGCATATTCGACGCCCACCACCTGGACGCGTTGGAAGGTGCCGTCGAGTCCACGTCGAAGGACTTCGTGATGTGGTTCGACGCGAGCCGATCCGACGCCTGAACGTTTCAGTCGATGATGACGCGCTGCTGCCGGCCCGATCGGCGATGACGACGATGTCGCCGTCCCAGCCGGTCGAGAATATCGCGCGGCTGACGGTCTCGCGTGCGAACTCGGCGGGAGCTAGCCCACCAGGTCGCGCGCCCTTGACCCCAACGCCGACGAGCTTGGGAGGTCGTGACATCGAGACCCCGAAGGTCGGGTTCGAAAGCGCAAGGAGCGCCTTGCGGTTGGGATGCCCATGGTGGAAAGCGGTGAACTGCCCCGGCTCGGCAGCGCTCGGGTCGCCTGCCGAGATGATGGCGATCTCCGGGGTCATCGCCTGCACGAATGGCCCGTCGGTGCCGTTCGCACTCCCGTGGTGTCCCGCGACGTAGACGTCAACGTCGAGCACCCGCGGTTTGTGAGCGAACCTCGCCACCATCGCCTTGGTCGCAGGTCCTTCCATATCGCCCGTCACCAGGAATGTGCTCTCGCCGAGTGAGATGTGGACCGCCACGCTGTGGTTGTTAGCATCCTTGGCCTCGGCAGCCGGCCAGGCCTGCCGCTGGTCGTAGGACCCCCAGACGACGTTGATGTCGGGGTCGGGTCCGCTGCATCGCAACGGATCGATGTACTTGCTCCAAAGCCCCTCCGGTCCGGTTATCATGTCGGTCGTGACCTTCGCGGCGGGAATCCTATTAACGTTGGCGTAGGCGATCAGCTGTTTCTGACCGGCCGAACCCGTCTCAGCGTCGGTGATCACGTGGCGGATCGAGAACCGGTTGTCCGCGATCAACCTGCTCACCCCGAGCGTGTGGTCGGGATGCGGGTGCGTGAGATAGACCACGTCGATCGTGCGGTTGAGGTCGGGACGCCGGGCGAACACCCCGTCGAGGTAATCGGCGAAACGGCTTTGCCAGTCGATGACGCTTCCGGACTGACCGCCCGTGTCTACAAGCACCAGGCCACAGCTAAATTCGAAAAGCGCGGCCGAACCCTGGCCGACGTTGATGAAGTGCGCCGCCATCACGTCGGGGTGCCCGATGTCACCGGGATGGTGGTCTCGGCCACGCCGGTTGAGCGCGAATGGACCGCGACCGGTCCACCGGACTGCGCGAACGACATTCCCGGCAGGGTCAAGGCTAGCGCCGCAAGGACAATCAGCCCCCCGGCAATCCGCCCCACCAATTTGGCGAGGTGTTCGAGGGGAACCCGCAATTGCATCGCTGACCTACTGCCTGGTGGCCGGCTGCTGCTGCGGCGGCTGGTCCTGTTGCTGAGCGGGCAGAGCCCGAGTTCGCATCCCTTGGCACTGCTGCCGGATATTCTCCGGTTCCGCCATGCGCCTGACGAAATAATCGCCAGTGTACAATGGTTGGTCACGTAGACCGCTGATCAGTCGAAGCCCGGTATTGCCGATCGCTGTCTGGCTTCTGCCGAGAACCTTCCTTCCCATCTGGCCCAGCCATACGGCGAAGTTGCGAGCCTGCTCATACGACGTGAACTCTATCGGCAGGTCGTTCTCGAAAGGCCCGGTGGCGTGGAGCGCTATCTCGCTATTCGCCTTGGGGTAGACCCGCCAGGTCGGCTTCCGGATCTCGTCCGCAGGAACGATGTCCACCAGCGTGGGTGCACTCGATGCCTTCTCGTAGGTCACCGTCTGCTCGCCCTCGACATAGCTGCGGCCATTTCTCGGTCGCCTCGCCTGATAGTGCAGCGTCACGATGGCCTGCAGCGCGCACCGTGGCGGCGCCTTGTTCTGCACCACCTCGAAGGTGACGTCGGCAGGATCACTCAGCGAGCCGTCCGGCTTCGCCAGATCCTGCTTGGCCACGCGGAGCGTCGTGTCCATGCCGACGCCACTCCACTTCGTCGGATCCAGCTTCAGTGTAAGCGCGATCAGCGTGTTTCCGGCAACGTCGAGGTTGCGCTCGCTTTCACGGTAGATGCGAAGCTCCTCGGGCAGGATGTCCGCCCCGAGCTTCACGTACTGCTGATTGATCTGAGCAGTCGTCGTATAGGTGTTGCTGAGGGTGCCCCCGACGCCGGCGGTCGAGCCCGCGACGTCCGTCAGCACCTTCGAGACCGGCGACCCCGACGTGTTCGTCACCGACGTCTCTGATCCCGACTTCCCGAGCGACGCATTCAGGGACGCCGCGGTCGCGTTCGTGATCTGCTCGATGTTCAGCAGTTGGTTGTCCGTCGCTACCACGGTGTAGCCGTCGAAGACGAAGTTGACCGGCTGCACGTCGATCCAGGTCCAGACCAGCCGCTCTCCGGGCACGGCGTCCCACCCCTTCGTCACGTTGGCCACCAGCGTGCGCTTGTAGGTCCCCTCCGTCGTGACCGCGTCCTCGGTCGGCTCGGCTTTAGCCTTAGGCGCCTTAAGCAGCGCGTCGCGGATCGCGTTGGGATCCGCGCCGGCCGCCGTCATCGCCCGGATCAGCGCCGCCTGCCCGCGGTCCGACAAATCCCGGACTGTGGCGTCCGGAGTATTCGGCGATACCGTGGCGAAACTGTAAACCGACACCGCGGGAGTGCCCCACACCTTGAAGGATGAGCCAGCCGGCGCGGTTGGCCTACCAGTGAACCTGGCCGCTTCAAGGTCGCTCCAGCGGTAGTTTTCGGGATGCGCGCAGCCGCCTAGCAGGAGAACCGTCGCGAACGGGGTGGCGGCCAGCAGACCGCGCTTGTTCAGATCACTTTGCATCGTGTCACCTGGAAGGGAGTGCCGCTCTCGCAGTCAGCAACACCGCCGAGATCGACTGGTTGGCCAAGACGTGAGCGTAGCATGTTCAGGTCGCTGCCCCGATCAAGGCAAGGATCGTCTTCGAACCATCTGATATACTTGGTGTGCCTGCACCAGTCGTCCGTAAGAACGAGGACCGTATCTCCCCTACTTAAGCGCTTCCCCATCGCCGTTTCTCCCCCCGAAGATACGCGATATTCCCACCAAGTCGATCGTGACGCAATCATTTACTTGTCGTTGACGTATCAGATAGCCCGACCCGACCGCGTCACGTGTTTTCCCTAGTCTAGTAGCGCCGATGTGCGCGCAAGATTGTGCCGGTCGGCTGTCCGCCAACCGCGTGGGTTCCGACTAGAACGTCGACGCGGGGACGTCTGAGCTGATCAATGCCGATCGCGATGGGTTGATCATCCGGTATTGAGGTCCAGCGCTGTTCGACGTCTATCTCACCGAGAAGATCGCCCACGTTACGCTCGCCAGGAGCAAAAAGACCTGCGTTCCTAGGAGCGTCGATGGCGATGAAGCGGGTGATATCGAGCGCCGAAAAAGCCGCGCATGGAAGGCCGTTGTCATCGACGCACACTGCGGCCTGCCGAGTGCGATCAAGTGCGGCGACCACATCCAGTAGCGTCGTCGTTCGCGTGACGATGACAAAATCGGGCGCCTGCCGAGCAAACACGGTGGCACCGCTGCCTCCGCGCGGCCTCGTCCGCATGACGTTTGACACAGTGGAGTGATGCTTCGTCCATGCCGCAGTCTCGGCACAGCGCAGCCCGATCAATTCGAGAATGGTCTTCTGAACGTCGCCTACGTTCTGATCGAGGATTGGTTCGTGATGGGCGACACGATTGCGGAACCGGTTGATCGATCTCGCGAGCCCCTGCACTTCGTGACGCCCGATGGGCGCCCGCACGTTCGGCAGGACAATGTTGAGGCCGGTACGCCAGAGTGCGTGATATTCAGGCCTCAGTAGATTTGACCAGAAATCGAAGGTGAGCTCTGCCACGATCTGGCCTCGAGTCGCGCCGACGCCTGTTCGCGACATCGCCTTGTCAAGGTTGGCTCGTCCCGGACCGCTGAGTACCCCGTCGCGGAATGCAAGCTCGTGAGGCCAGTTCAGGCCGAACCGGGACACGAGGTACTGGTCGATCGCATTCCTCAGCGTGACCTCCACCACGTGAAGCGGATACAGGAAGGCCTTGGCCAGCCGCGCGTTGTACAGATACAGACCAAGCGCGTACTCCACGTCGCCCCCGCCCTTGTGCAAGTAGGCGCCGAAGCGGGGTTCCGAGATGGACGCGCGTATCGCGGTAATCTGGTTGGCGAGGTAGGGGTATGGAACTTGACTGTCGGCCATGCGGTTGTAAGTTTACCTGAGCAGTCGAAGTGGCCCCACTGGCTAGCGCCATGCGCCCTCGACGGGAATTCGGAGCACCAGGTCGGGCTAGTCCCCACCTGGTGTTTTCGCATGTACGGCAAGCATGTACGGCGCGTCGACCCCTGCACGGCCTCGGACACTTGACATTAACCCCCAGCGAAGTACTTGGCCAACAGCAGTCGAAGCGGCCCCACTGGCTAACGCCATGCGCCCTCGACACAGAATCCGGTGCGCCAGGTCAGGCTAGTCCTCACCTGGCGTTTCCATGTCCGCCACCGAGCACGGACATCCGTGCGGATCATGCTCATTCGGAGGTACGGCCTAGGAAACTGAACCAGCGACGTACGAAGACCATCCGTCGTGGATCCAGTTGTGCTCGCCAATCAAACTTGACGCGAGTCCGATCTACTACGACGTCGTCGTGGTGACTTACCATCGAAGCATTTTCAATGCAGGCGAACGCCTCAGCGAGCCGTCCGGGGATCCGTCACGTTCAGCGATCGCCGCCCTTCGCGGATTCTCCTATCAGTTGCATGCGTCCGCGCTGGCGTGGCTCGGTTTGGGGGAAGGCGAGCTCCTGTACCTAGAGGTTGCGGAGGACTTCGCGACCGTCACCACCGAAGCCCTGCAGGGATCTCAGATCAAGGATGACGCCGGCAGCGGCTCGGTCACGATCAGAAGCCAGGGCGTGATCACAGCCATCGATTCGCTCGTCGATCTCACTCGACGCAATCCAGACAGGCGGGTTTCAATCCGCTATCTCACCACCGCTTCCATCGGACGCGAGCGTGCAATCGCGGACCGTGTCGAGGACGGCCCCACCCTCGCCTACTGGCGCCGCGCCGCGAGTGGCGGGTCAATCTCCTCATTGCGCGAGATCCTCCTCCGCCTTCCGCTGCAACCGGACACGCTCGATTTTATCCGGACGCGGTCCGACGAAGCGCTTCGCGCCGAGCTACTGTCCAGACTGCACTGGGATGCCGGACGACCGCCGCTGGGCGAGCTGGAAGACGACCTTCGCGCCGGCATGATCGAGTTCGCGACCGCAAATCTGCGGCTGCCATCCGACATCGGTCGCCGAATGGCGGTCGAGGCAGTGACCGCCGTGCTGAAGGCGACCACGACGGCAGGAGCGCAAAAGCTCCGCAAGGCTGATCTCATCGAACTGGGTGAGCAGATCGGGCGCGTATCGATGCCGATCGCCCAACTTGAGAACTTACTGAGAGGAGCCCCGGCCCCCGTCGGTGCAAAGCACAGCTCGGTCCTAGTTGCTGGGGAGGTACAGGATGTCGGGATACCTCTGACGTCGCGGAACGACCTCGTCGATTCGATCTCGTCTCACCTCGACAAGGCGTCGTTCAGCGTCGTGACCGGAAGCACCGGGATGGGCAAGACACACGCTGCGGAGCGCGCCGCCGCACGACGCGGTCCATGGATGGTCTGCGACTTCCGGGGGCTCCCGCCCGACTTGGCCGCAGCGAGATTGCAGGCGATCCTAGGTGAATTCGTGACCGTAGAGCCAGGAACGATCCTTCTCGACGACCTCGACGTGATGGATGACAGAGGCGTACGTCAGGGCGTAGCGCGCATCGTCTCCGCAGCGCGGCGACGTGACTCCGGCGTAGTGGCGACTTGCGCGCGAAACCCCACCGGTACGACAATACAGTCGATCTGTGGCGAATCCTCCACCACAGTCGGGGTGCCGTATCTCACCATCGACGAGGTGGCCAATATCGTCGAACAAGCGGGAGGGGATCGGAGGCTCGCACGACTTGTGCATCTTGCGGGAGCCGCCGGACATCCACAGCTGATTCAAGCCACGGTCATCCATATGCGCGACGCGTCGTGGTCCCGCGGAGCAGTCCGCGCGCTTCTCGCAGGCGAGATCCTCGATGTCGAGGAGGAGCGTCGCGCCGCCCGCGATCGGTTCGTCGCCGCGTTACCGGAACCGGCCCGAAACCTACTTCTGCGCACCAGCATGGTCCTTGGCAGGTTTCCCAGATCACTGGCCCTGGCTCTTTCCGAGATCGATCCGCAGGTATCGAGCCCGGGGCTGGAACTGGATCGGTTGGTGGGTCCGTGGATCGAGCGACCAACGCGAGAGAGTTTCAGGGTTTCCCCACTTGTCGGTGCCGCGGGTGTCGAGGCGTTGTCACCTTCCGAGCAGGTGAAAGTGCATCGTACAATCGCGGACCATCTGCTGAGATCCGGCTCGATATCAGTGACCGAGGGAGACATGGTTCTGCACCATGCGCTCGCGGGCGGGGATGACGCCCAACTCGCCGGCTACGCTCACACCGTCGTCTCGGCAGACAGCGATACCCTGGAACTGCTCGCACGCCACTCACCGATGATATCGATGCACGACACGACGGTCGCACTTGCCCCGGGACGGCCGATGCTGAACGCGATGCTGCGCTTGGGCCAACTGCTGGTGACTTTGTCCGGCAGCGACCGGGGTCGCGCGAACGAGGTCTGGCAGGCCATGAAGAGGGAGCTGGCAGACCCTGAACTCGCCGAATTCGAGGCCGTCGTGCTGTCGAAGATCCTGATCACCACACGCATCTCGAACGCAATCCCCGAATGGGTCGATCTGGTGATCCGCTTCGACGAGCTATGCCTCACGGACGCACGGCTCGAAGCGGTCGCGCGGGACGTGGCAGTGGCGGGGCGGCACACGCCCGGCGAAGTGTCGGGCTTCGCGTTCCTGCGCCAGGCCATGAGGCTCGGTTCGCCAAGGGACCTGAGGGCAGCGCTCGAACGGCTGGACGCTGTCACATCGGATCAGAGACGACGCCTCTTCTCCGCATTCTCTGGAGACATCGGGCACTTCGGCCATCTCATCGACACGGCCTGGATGGGCAGCGCCTCGACGCCCGGCTTCGACGGGGAAGCGGCTGCCGATGACTACCGGGCAATGGCGGAACTAGCGGAGGGTTGGGGCGACCGGGCGCTTTCCGCTCGTTGCCATGCCGCCCGTGCGGTGATGTTCGATGAGGTACTCGGTAATCCAGCACGCGCTCTCGAGGAACTCGCAGAGGCCGAAAGCCGACTTGGGCAGACATCCGCGGTGTCGCGAGCAAGAGCGAAGGTCCACTGGCGGTCGCGGGACCACGTGACCGCACTGCGCGAACTCGAGGCGGTATGGATTGACAGTCAGACGGCTGGCGATCCGCTGGAGCGAGCGTTCGTCGCGCGCGAGGCGGCAATCAGTGCGGCGGAGATTGGTCGTTGGACCGATGCGAGCACATGGTTCGACCGGGCGCGGGAGTCACTCCCCTCTCTCGACCTCGGCTCGATTCCAGCGTTGCGGATTGGCCTTCGCGCGGACGCGGCACAGGCATCCTACATGGCCGGCCAAACGGATGCGGCGATCACCGGCTACAGCCTTACCCTCACCGAACTTATCGGTCTCGACCCCGAATCATCGCTATCCGCCGCCTACTGCCACCGCGTCGTCCGCCATGCCGTACTTTGGCTGATGACCCGCGTGCGTCCAACGCCTTCGGACGTTGAAGTGACCGACCTTCCACCGGGCGCATGCAGCAATCCCGATCCATCGGAGGCGATCCTCGAGCGACCTCTCGGACCTATCGACATCGTATGGTATCTGCTGGCCGATGCGGCGACATCGATGGGTTCCGGCGATCTCGCGCGCAACCTTCACGAACGGCTTGTCGACGGGCCGATCGTTGGGCTGGAGGTGACCCGGAAGAGGCATCTGGCCGACTTTGCTCTCGCCCAGGGTGATACCGCACAGGTGGCGAAGGCGCTTGCGCCGTATGCGGCGGGCAACGCGTATCTAATGACCGAGGGCCCGTCGCTGATGAGCGCCGACCTCCTCCATCCCGTTCGCGGCGACCTGCCGTCGATTATACTTGACGGTTCGGAGATTGAACCGGCGCGTAGCGCCGCTATCGACCTACTCCTCACGCACGGCATGCTCGTCGCTTTCACGGCGCAGAAGGCTGATCTCGACGAGCTTCGTAGCTCGGTATCGGCCCATCCGGAGCTGCGCCGGCTCCTCAAGGTGATGATGGGTGCCGAAAGCGAGATCCTCAACCTTAAAGACGCCGTCGCCAAGTCGATTGCGGAGATGAGGGTCGATCGTGACAATTTGGTGGACCCGACCGTGATCGAAGTCGCCACGATCAGGTTCTGCCTTTGGGCTTCGCAGTCCGCATTTGGTGGCCAGCTCGCACAGCCCTTAGCTGACTGGACGCGCGCCACGTGGATACGAATCTTCAACATGCAGCGCTTCCGCCTGCTCGATCCGCAACTGAACGAGCCGGCCATCAGAGCGGCACTAGAAGCGCCTCGACCGCCGCTTGCCCTGAGCGCTGCCGTGGCGCTGGCGGCGGCGCCTGCGACGCGAGCGTCGATATCATCCAATGTCCGATCGGCGCTCAAGAGACTGCGGGACCGGTGAAACAGTCCACCAGGTTCGACCGGCGCGATTATCGGCGCCTAGGATCCGGTACCGCGCGGCCTTGCCCTACGCTAGGAGCTCAGGGAAGCGCCTGAATGCGTTCGCCAGGAGACATCCTCGGAAATACAAGAACGTGGCGTGCGGGAACGCTCGGTGTCGCCGCCATGGTCTGCGTGCAGATGCGAAAGGCTCGGTACGACCAATGGTAAACGTTTGCGGAGCACGACGCTTGACGTGGGCCGGCGCGGACTTTCAACGGGGAGGATGGGTGGATTGACCAACAAACCTTTCTGGCGAAGGCCACGCGTGGCAATTGGCTGGCTCCTGTCACCAACGTGGATGCTGGCCCATTCGGCTAAGGCCGATCTTCGGGGCGCCACCAGGTCGCGCCTGATACGAAGCAGAAACGTGCTCTATCTACGGGTGTCGCTCGGCGTGGCGGCCATCGCGCAGCTAATCTCCATGATCGACGGCAACTTGATCCACCGTCCGGCATTGCTTCCGGTAAGGATCATCGTCGCCGCGTACCTCATCTCGCGCTGCAACGAGGTTTTCTACGCGTTCTACCGTGACGCACTCGAAAAGATCGTTTCGCGAAGTGGTCCGAAGAGCAGCCTCTCCTGGGCGCGCCGCCTCCGGCTTGCGCTCAACAGCTACGCCGAGCTCATCGTAGACTTCGCCCTGCTGTATTTCCTACTGCCGAAGGGAGCCTTTCAACCGGAACCGGCCTCCCTCGCTGACCACCTCTTCTACAGCGCCAGCACCATCACGACGAGCGGAGGCGGTGGCGTCAATCCACACGGCGTCGCGGCGAGGCTACTCACAGACTACGAGATCTTCTGTGGTCTCATTCTCTTGGTTGTCTGCTTTGCGGTATACGTCGGCCGGGCGCTATCGGAGAAAGAAGGACGTAGCTAAGTCGTGCTCGTTGATCGCGGTCCACCGAGATCGTATTGACGGCGCAAGTTGGATACTGGTGCCACCCATCGCGCCATTCGGGTGGGCTCATGCAGGAACGCTTCAATGGCAAAGAATCAGACGTCGCCTAATTATCAGAGAGGCGACCTACTGGTCCCACTGACCGACCCCATCGAAAACCAGTCCACAATCTCCGTGATGGATCTTGGGCGACTTCGGTTCATCTTGAACGATGATGATGGCCTGACCGCACTCGACTCAGCGCCGCCGGTGGCAAGTGTGTTCCTAAGGCCAAGGGCGGGCACTAAGGAACGAGAGGAATTCGTTCGCATCGCCGGCAGAATCGCCGCCGCGATCGATGCCGGCCCTAGCTCCGGAATGACCCACGCTGATGTCATTAGCGTTGCCGCCCGCCGCGCATCGGGCCGGGCCTTCGCCGATGGGGTCGTAAGGACCTTGGTGGGCGTGCACACGCTCGTCGCATCGCTGGACAAGACCGGGACAGTCCGTCTTAAGCTGTCCCCTGATGCTCGAGTGCACGAGCGTCGACGAAGTTACTCCGCATCGTTCGCGAACGAGCTCGCCAGTCAGTCCGAACAGCTTGGCCGCCTGATCGGCCACGGATCGACGGTCGGCACCGAACGGGAGGAGCTCTTCCGAGCGCTCCTCGAGCGCCACGTACCACGTCGCTACCACGTGGCCACTGGCTTCGTGGATGGGTTGGATCCCCAATTCGACGTCCTGATCTATGATCAGGTCGATTATGCGCCCCTATTGCGAGTCGGGAACCTCGTCGTCGTCCCGCCTGAAGCGGTTCGCGCGGTCATCGAGATCAAATCCACCCTGAACTCCACTTCTCTCCCGGACGCCCTCGACCACCTGAGTTCTGCCTTTTGCATTTCGGGAGAGGGTCCGCCCGTCTTTCGCGGAATATTCGCGTATTCGGGCATTGGCGCCCGGCCGATCGCGAAGGCCATTCGTCAATTTCACCGCCCGTTCGAGAACGACACGCCGATTGATGACGATGACCTAGAGCCGGTGACCCATGTCGGACAGATGGTGGATGCGGTCTGCGTGCTCGGTGAGGCAATGGTACGCACAACCTTCGCCAAGATGCCCGACGGGTTCGAGTTTCCATGGATGCCAGCGACGGTCAGCATGGAAAGCCATGCTGGTCACAGTTCTCAGGGCGGCGCGTTCTTCGACCTTCTTGATCGATATCTACGACATCCCTATGTCGGTCCGCTTGGTCGGAGCAGCCTCATGGACATCGTGAGGGACGACATGCTTTCCGCCGAAGTAATCCCCCTCTACAAGAACGAAGACTGGGCGACCCCGTTCATTATGATGGACGGCGGAGAGGAGTTCGGAGACCGCATCCAGGCGTTCCTGGATTGGCTGGCGGGCGCGGCCTGGCGCTCCGAGATGGCAGAATCCTGAATCCAGGATCGTTAGCCGCAGGCGGGAAACAGCAGCGCTGGGCGCGCAGCCCAGGATCGTCAAAAAAATGACGTGGGTCGCGGATGGAGGCCGATCGGGATCGCTGTCGGTCTTTCCCGTCGTGTATATTTCTCAGGTGGGCGAAGGCCCTCAACGCGGTGACTGCATCAGCTCGATCGTGATGTTGTCAGGGCCGGACACGTAGACAACTAGTGTTCCCTTGCGAGGCCCGCCTGGAATGGCCTGCGCGCTACCTTTCAGCTCCCAGCCCGCGGCCTCCACGCGACGAATGGCCGCTGCGATGTCATCCACGCTCAACGCGATGTGAGCGGCACCGATGGCACCTGCGCTCGCCGGTGCCACGCCGTGCTGAGCCGCGTCTGAAAATTCCAGGAGTTCCACCGCAAAGCCGCCGGGTGCCCTGACGACCGCAGTGTGCACGAGAGGATCCGTCACGCCGGTGACCTCCCGCAGGAATTCGCCCCCCATCTCGCTCCGCCGTTCGAGCGTAAAGCCCATCGCCTCGGTCCAGAAGCGGATCGCATCGTTCAACGACGAGACCGAGAAACCCGTGTGATCGACGGCGATCACGCCTGCAGTCAGCTTCATCTCGCCGCCTTCCGAATGGTTGAGAAATATCGCTTCGTCGCTCAGGCTCCCGCGACATCCGCAGCGTGCACACGATCGGTGCTGCGTACTTCCGCCGCGTACCCGGCCGGGCTTGTTTTTGAGCCGGTCGAGTTCGCGGATGACGGGACCGCAGATGACGACAACGATTTCGTCGTGGCCGAACTCGCTCCACGGGACATCTTGGAGCGGCAGCCCTTGGATCAGCACATTGGTATCGGGAAAGACGAAGAGACTAGATGTAGAGCGGCTGTTGTTGCCCCCTAAAGGCCTGACAGAGCCTCGCAGGTTTGCGCGATGAACTCGCGGGGTGATCGATAGCGCAAAGCACGGTGCGGATGCACCTCGTT
>JAYVRZ010000362.1:0-7997 GCA_043775965.1 Sphingomonas sp. | reverse complement strand
ATTCAAGGTTACCGTACCGCTAACCCTCAATATCTGGAACGATCGGTCTTCGGTGCGGCTTCTAGGCTTACCTGCAACCCCCGTCCTCGACTGGATTTGATGATGAGCACGACCTTGGTATCCGCGGTTTTCGATAATCATGCCGAGGCAGAGCGCGCCGTGTCCGAGCTTCGCGCCGCAGGTGTAAACGACAGCGCCATTTCTATTGTTGCCCAGCACGACGGCAAGAACACCACCACGGATGGCAACGGCGACACCCAGGCGTTCGTCGGCAAGGTCGTAGCCGGCGCGGGCATTGGCACATTGCTGGGTATCGCCGCACTCGCGATACCCGGTGTTGGCCCCCTCGTTGCCGCTGGTGCCATCGCTTCGGCAGCGATTCCCGGTGCCGCCATCACCGGTGCTGCGCTCGGCGGCGCGGTAGGTGGCCTTGAGAAGGTTATGACCGATCACGGCGTTAGCCGGGTCGACGCCAGCTACTACGAAGGGCGTATCGACGAAGGCGGCGTGTTCGTCTCTGTTGATACCGGCGCTGCTGGCATCAACGCTGAAGACGCCGCCGATGTCCTATATCGCTCGGGTGGGCACACCTCTACGCGGGCGAAGGTTGCCGTGGCGTAATCGCCAATGGCTTGGTGACCGACCAAGCGTGGGGCGTTTCGGTTTCGAAACGCCCCGTCAGTTTGCGCTCGATCGACGGGGCACCTTACCGACCTTCCAACGTCTCTGTCGATATACAGGCTACTGACAGTCTCCCATCCGATACTGCGTCCAGTACCGATCCCACCGGACCGCCGCCCCGGATGCGATCGCGGCACATGACAGCGACCGGCCGTCAGGCAGCGTACACCGGGCCACAACGCGACCGTAGCTCTTGCCTGTTGCCTCACACCGCAGCGTCTTGCGGAGCACCAAGCGCGTGACGATCTGCTGGCTGCGGTTGGCGGCGGCATTGTCGCAGCGATAGTTCACCCGGCGGGGGTCGGCGGCTCGACACGGCGATGCGCTTTTGAAGTCCGGCGCCTGAACGCCGGCGATCCGAACCTTGATGCCGTTTGAACACCACAGCGGCCCGTCGCCGTCGTGAACGCGGGTCACAGTGCAGGAGAATGACGCGGCAGCGATAAGCAAAGTCAGCATTTTGCGAGGTGCTCGAGGAAGTTCGTCAGCTCAAGCCGGCGGCTTTCCTCCTGCGCAAACCGGTGATCTACCCCGAGCGCCCAAAGTGCGGTCGTGCGGCCCGCATCATGCTGCAATACATCGAGTTGATCAGCGCGGCGTTCGACATCCTCCACTGTTTCAGCCAGCCCGGCATCGACGATGTCCGATGCCTGACGACGCAGCGCGACCGCAATCTCGCCCGGCGCTAATTCGGGATGATATTGGACACCCCAAAAGGTGCCGCCACCATAGCGTATCTCGACCGCCTGCACCTCGCTGACCGCGTTGCTCGCCAGCAGCATCGCGTCCGCTGGCAGCGTCTCT
Source organism: Sphingomonas sp. (assembly GCA_043775965.1). Taxonomy (GTDB): domain Bacteria; phylum Pseudomonadota; class Alphaproteobacteria; order Sphingomonadales; family Sphingomonadaceae; genus Sphingomonas. The sequence continues at coordinate 6,512 of JAYVRZ010000362.1, read as the reverse complement.
ACCTCGTCGCTATGGATCGCGGGGGCGTCCCAGCATGGCCCTCGTCCGTTCAGCAGCGGGTGACTGCGGCCCTGTTCGGTTGGAGCGATGCGGCGCGCGATGCCCGCCTCCATATGCCTCATTTTGCGGACTGTCCCGCCCGCGGCAGCGACGGCGAGTTGCAGCCCGGCACATGACCCAAATGATGGCGTGCCTGAGGCGAAGACGCTTTTCATGAAAGCCAGCTGTCGGCGAACCTCGGGGCTATCGTCATAGACGTGCAGGGGAGCACCGGTCACGAAGACAGCGTCGTATTGGGCGAGGTCGGTTGGGGTGAACGGCGCGGCATCGGCGTCCGCGGGGGCGGCGACCGAGATGTCCGCTTCCGGTCGCAACTGGCTGAGCGTGGCAGCGTAGGTTTCGCCTGAGCTTTTGCCGGCGTGCGTGCGCCGCTCGTCACGTTCGGTTGCTGTCTCGCTTTCGGCGACTAAGAATTTGGGCAAAGCAGGTCCTTACAGATCAGGTCAGAGGAACGCATGGCGCTACATATGCCCCTGCACTGGCCGCAAAAATGTCTGCAGGCATTTGCCACCGACATCAGTGCTTCGTCCGGCTGGCATCGGCTACAGCGTTCAGGCAGGCGGCTAGAGCTTCCCATTGACGGTACTGGTCTGGCTGTTCTGGGGGCGTCTTGTGCATACCGGATGCCACGATCTCGCAGGCCCCCATCTGACCATGGTCGGCCATCAGCGCGAAAGCCTGCTCCCACGCGTCCTGCATCAAGCGGACAACCAATCGGACTCGGCGTCGTCTACCGCGGCGAACATGTCGCCCTCGGCCTGCATGGCGCTGAGGTGCTTCCGCACAGCTTCCGGATCTCCGTTGCGGGGGAAACGGCGGTCGGCAACGGCTCCGATAGCAAGCTGACCGACGAGATCGCTTCGGTCTTTCTGCGTCATCAACCACTGGCCGAACGCCGGCTTGGGCGCCTGCTGGTCGTCCTTGTAATCGGCCATGATCATGTCCTTCGAATCGTTGGCCCGCTCATCGCATCAGAATTGTGTTCCTGCAATGTTCTTGCGAATCAATCTGGATCAGGCCTAGCTAGAGACATGCCACGACCGGCGAATCGATACTGACGGAGCAACGAAATGCAGCACGATCTGCGGCTGGAAGCGGCTGCCCGGGTGATATACGACAACGTGTATCCACCTGATGATGCGGTGCAATTCAGCTTCGACGAGGCAGAGCGGTTCGGGGCTGTGACGTACCGGCAAGCGATCGGTGCCGCTCAGGATGCGCGGTCAGTTCTGGCGGCTCGGCACGACCAACTCCTCTTCTTCGCGCTCCTCCAGGCATGATCGCGAGGAATCCCTGTCGCCCGGTCGTTGTGCCGCTGCACCGTCACGACAATGCGGTGCGGCTTCACGATGTTCCCGTCGAACTGGTGCCGTGTGAGGTGCCTTTCTTCCTGGTCCACACGCCGGCAGGCTTCCCGTCGCCGGCACACGACGACATGCAGGAGCCGATCGACTTGAGCACGTGGCTCATCGAGCATCCAGCCGCCAGCTATGTCATGCGGGTCGAGGGACGGTCGATGGCGGGTGCCGGAATCATTGACGGCGATCTGCTCGTCGTGAACCGGGCCAAGGCGCCGCGAACAGGTGCCATCGTCGTCGCACTGGTGCACGGCGAGCGGACCCTGAAGCGTCTGCGCTATGTCGACGGTCGCCACTGGCTTGTCCCCGAAGCCGAAGGGTTCGCCGACATCCTGGTCGACGAGCACGTCGAGATCTGGGGAATCGTCGTCGGCGTCGCGCGCAAGATGGCATGAGCACGCCGATCGCCCTGATCGACTGCAACAACTACTATGTGTCCTGCGAGCGCGCTTTCGACGCCAGCCTGGTCGGCGTGCCGGTCATCGTCCTGTCGAACAACGACGGGTGTGCGATAGCCCGATCGGCGGAGGCGAAGGCTCTCGGGATCAAGATGGGTGACCCGATCCATCACCTGCGCGACAAGGTGAAGCAGCACGGCATCCAGGTCCGGTCGACTAACTATGCGTTGTACGGTGACATGCAGCGCCGGGTGATCGCGGCGTGCGAGTCCTTCGCCCGCGACTTCGAAATATACTCGATCGACGAGACATTCCTCGATCTAGCGGGCTTTGAAGGCCGCGATCTCGTCGCCCACGCCAATGCGATGCGGGCGCAGGTCCGGCTATGGACAACGATCCCCACATGCGTCGGCATCGCGGAAACCAAGACGCTGGCGAAACTGGCGAACGCTGCGGCCAAGAAGGACCCGCAGTTCGCCGGCGTGGCCGATCTGCGTGACGATGACGTGCGGCGCGTTGTCATGCACGCCTTCGCGGTCGGTGACGTTTGGGGCGTCGGCGGTGCAACGGCACGCAAGCTGACCGACTTGGGGATCCATACCGCGGGAGCGTTGCGCGATATGCCGATGAAGCAGGCCCGCGCCGTGGGGACGGTCGTCCTTGAGCGGCTGGTGGCCGAGCTGCGCGGCGTCCCGTCCAATGCGGTCGAAGCGATCGAGCCGCGACGCAAAGGCATGGCCGTTACCCGGTCGTTCGGGACGCCGATATGCGACTTCGAGCAGATGATGGGTGCACTGTCGCAATATGCGCTGCGGGCAGGCGAAAAGCTGCGATCGCACGGATTGGTTGCGGCGCGACTGACGGCGTTCTTCCACACGAACAAGCACAAGCCCGACCGGCCCCAGTACGGCGCGTCGCGGATGGTGACGTTGCACCCAATGACGAACGACAGCCTCGCGTTGATCGCGGCGGCCAGGCGCGGGGCGGAAAAGGCATGGCGGGATGGCTACGCCTACACAAAAGCCGGCATCATGCTGGACGACCTGCTGCCTGAGGAAGATCGACCGCGCACGCTGTTCGAGGGAGACACGGCCAAGCGGGACCGGCTGATGGGCGCGCTCGATGCGATCAACGGCAGGTTCGGCACGTGGACGGCGGTGACGGCCACGCAGGGCTTCAAGCGGGAATGGAAGATGCGGTCTGAGATGCGGTCGCCAGCATGGACGACCGACATTGCTCAGGTGCCGACGGTACGCGCAGGATAGCGCCGACGGTCTGAAGTCTTGCGTTCGCCGAGATTCAGAACAAGGAAGCGGCTATGAGCCATGCCAGCAACATCGTCCTTTGCGATGGACCCGATAGCCCCCACGCGTTCGACGTCGTGCCGCTTCAGCCACGCAATGGCAGCCTCGATGCCATGTGCCCGGTCTGCAAGGGCCGCGGGCAGTGGAATACCGAGATCGATCTCGTCAGTTTCCGGTGCAAGCGCATGGCATGCGATCGGTGCCACGGAGCGGGATGGGTAGAAACCGGAACCGACCCGATCGGCTTGCCCGACATCGAGGTTTCGCCGGAAGGGTATCCCCGTTGGACTATCCGCTTTGAACCTAGCGACACGCAGATCGAGGTCGACCCGGCCCAGCCTGGTCTGGCTAAAACGTAGGTCAGTCAGCCTGATCTTCGCTAGAGTAGCCGAGCCGCCGCCGTAGGCGTCGGGAACACCGGACCCCGGACTGTCATCTGGTCTGCTGCATATGGCCGCTGCAATGCAAGCACGTCGTCATAGCTGCCGGTCAGCCAGCGCTCGTGATCGTCCGGCCGCAAGATCGTGATCATCGCCTTTGGATGTATCGGCGCCACCAGTTCATTTGCGTCGCATGTTACCATGGCGAAGTAGCGCCGTTCGCCGACCTGCCGCCAGAAGCCGGCGATCGCGAACACGGGCTGGTCAGTCACCCCGAACCACATCTCCCCCTTGATCGCCTTCTTGCCATCGCCCAGGTCGGTCGGCTCTCTCGCCCATTCGCAGAACTCCGTCAGCGGGATCAGGCAGCGGTTGGCTGGATCTGTCAATCGGCGTCCAAAAAAGACCCCCTATCGGCGTCCAAAAGAGACCCCCTTCGTCGAGGAGCGCTACGGTAATAACGGACCCGCTGTTCGCGCTGGTTGCGGCGTAGGGCGGGCGTAGCCCGGCCGGAGCGCAACCAGCGCGAAGCGTTCCCTGGCCCGAGGGCTAGCTGCGGTGCTTGAAGCGCGAGCTGTCGTTGCCGGTTTCGACGATGTCGCAGTGGTGCGTAATGCGGTCGAGCAGACCGGTAGTCATCTTGGGGTCGCCGAAGACAGTCGGCCATTCGCCAAAGGCAAGGTTCGTCGTGACGATGACCGAGGTCCGCTCGTAGAGCTTGCTCACCAAGTGGAAGAGCAGCTGGCCGCCCGAGCGGGCGAACGGCAGATAACCAAGCTCGTCGAGCACCACGACCTCAAGGCGGTTCACCAGGTCGACCGTGTTGAAGTAGCGGCCGCGGGCGCCGTTTCGCACGACGTTGGCGGTAATGGCGCTGGCGAGGTGCGTCTTGCCGGTACCCGTACCACCGACCAGCACGATGTTGCGTTGGCCCGCCAGAAACGAGCCGCTGTGCAGCGAGCGCACCAGCCCTTCGTTGATGGGCGTGCCATCAAACACGAAGGCGTCGAGATCTTTCACTGCCGGCAGCTTGGCAGCTGACATCCGGTAGCGGACCGACGCTGCATGGCGATTGGCCGTCTCTGCCCGCAGCAGGTCGGTCAGGATTTCCATCGTCATACGCTTGCGCTGCAGGCCCGTGGTGACCGCCTCGTCGAAGGCACCAGCCATGCCCTTGAGCCCTAACTCGGCCATGGCCGTCATCATCTAATGCCGTTGCATGGAAACCTCGCAGGCTGTCGTAGCGGCCGCAGTCGGCACGAGGTGGATGGCGCAGCGCCAGGTCCTCGGGTGTGGCGATGGCCAACGGTCGTGGCGGCTCGCGCCGACGGGCGAGGATGTTGAGAATGACGTCGTCGCTGGTAATACCGGCCAGCAATGCTTCACGGACGGCTGCCTCGACGAGATCGAGCCCGTCGTCGAGCACCGCTGCAAGCACGCGCACGAACCGCCGGTCTGCATCATCGCCAGCGCCGAGCTTACGCCGCAGTCGTGACAGCGCAGGCGGCAACTCCCAGTCCTGGAATGGCGCCCCGTTACGCAAGGCGCCGGGCTTGGTTACGAGCACCGGCAGATAGTGCCACGGCTCGTAAATGGTGCGGTCGCGACCAAAGAACCGAGGATGGTCGGCTAGTACCTCACCGCCGAGGCGCACGACGATGCGCGTAGCATAGGCACGCACCTGAACCGTGCGCCGCACTGCTTTGGCCGAGACGGAATAGCGGTTGCGGTCGAAGCTTATCAGGCACGTGCCGCTCACTGCATGCTCGCTCTCGTAGAACCCGTCGAAGGGCGCGGCGACCGGCTGGAGCACGCCGCGCTCAGCCGTCCATGCCTGGGCAACCGTCAGTTCCTTCTGCTCAGGGTGCTGGTGCAGGTCCGCCCAGCGGCGACATTCCGCCTCCAGCCAGCCGTTCAGCTCCTCGAGGCTGGAAAAGCGCAGGCGCGGTTGGAAGAACCGACCGCGTGCCGTCTGGACCTGGTTTTCGACCTGACCTTTCTCCCAGCCGGCTGCCGGCGAGCATGCCGTCGGCTCGACCATGTAGTGGTTCGCCATGACCAGAAAACGCCGGTTGAAAACCCGTTCCATGCCTGTGAACACGCTCGTCACGGCGGTCTTCATGTTGTCGTAGATGCCGCGCGTCGGCACGCCACCGAATAAGGCGAATGCCCTTGCATGGGCGTCGAACAGCATCTCCTGTGTCTCGCGCGGATAGGCCCTCACGTACATTACCCGCGATGCGCACAGCCGCACATGCGCGACCTTCACGCGCATCGGCTTACTCGCGATCTCGACGTCTTCGTGGCTCCAGTCGAACTGATAGGCCTCGCCCGGCCTGAACAGCAACGGGATGAACGCTGGCGCGTCCATTACGTCGCGACGCCGCGCCTGACGCCAGCGGGTCGCATAGCGGCGTACCGCGCCATACGAGCCGTCGAACCCCTCGCGCAGCAGCAGATCGTGGACACGCGTAATGCGCAGCTTCTCGCGCCGCGGTCGTGCCTCATCCTCTTCCAGCAGCGCATCGAGCCGCATCTGAAACGGCCCCAATTTCGGCAACGGCTGTACTTCTCGCCGGTACTTGGTGTCCGCCTCCGGCGCCCGGATCGCTCTGCGCACCACCCCGCGTGACAAATGCAGGTCCCGCATTATCGCCTTGATGGCTTTCCCCGACGCGTGCTCGCGCCGGATCCTCAATACCGTCTCCAATACCAACATCCCGATCTCGCCGCCTGATATCTGCCAAGCGGACAGCCTTAAACCAACGGAATGAGGGGTCCTTTTTCGACGCCTATCACCCCGCTACCGGGGTCCTTTTTCCACGCCGATCCACAGGCTGGATCGCTGACAAGTGACCGCCATTGCGGCAGATGAAGGGTGCGCACGTTGGTCTGTGCAACCTTGCGGCCGGCCAGCTTCGCCTGCCCAGCCAGGACGTCCCATTCCATCACGTCGAGTCTGCGGCGATCGCCTACGTTCCGCACAACGTACGCCCGACCGAACGGGCGCAG
>JAYVRZ010000361.1:0-2524 GCA_043775965.1 Sphingomonas sp. | reverse complement strand
ACGTGGGGCGTGACGTTGCGCTCGCGCAGTTCCTCGACAAAGTCGCGGGCGTCGTAACCCTTGTCTGCCCCGAGAGTGATCCGCCTGCCCTCGACCGCGACGCCGCCTACCATCTCGAGCGCAGCCAGCCGCTCGGCATGACCTGATACTCGGGTCATCTCGGCATCGACGACAAGCCCGTTGCGATTCTCCATCAGGACATGACCGATGAAGCACAGCTTCGCGCCGGTGCCGGGGCTCTTGCGATACAGCAGCGCATCGGGGTCGGTCGTCGAAGCATGCGTCGCGTTGGTACGCTTCTCGCCCCGAAAATCGACCTCCGCATTGCGCCCGCCAGGCTCGACAGGAGGCGGTTCATCGGCCCCAGCTTCGTCCTTCGGGCGGAAGCTCTTCATGCTGGACCACGCCTCGATCAGGGTGCCATCGACCGAGAAATGATCTGTCGACAGAAGCCGCTTCACCGGTGGCCGCGCCAGGATCGCCGCGAGAAACTGGGCCGCGATGTCTCCATCCAGCAGCCGATCACGGTTCTTCGAAAAGCTCGATGCATCCCACACACGATCATCGATGCCCAGCCCGACAAACCAGCGGAATGACAAGTCGAAATCGAGCCGTTCCATCATCTGGCGTTCGGAGCGAATGCCATGAAACACCTGAAGCAGGAGCGTGCGCAACAGCTTCTCCGGCGGGACTGAGGGGCGGCCGATATCGGAATAGATCTCCTGGAACTCACCGCTGAGCGCCGCCAGCGCATCGTTCACAATCACACGAATCGCCCGCAATGGTTGACGTGCCGGCACCCGCTCCTCAAGGTCGACATAGGAAAACAGCTCCCCAGATCGAACATCTGACCCGCGCATCACACCTCCCCCGACTGCCTGTCGCCGGGATCAGAGAATCACGTCACCGCCGCTGAGGGAAGCCCCTTTTTCAGCAACCTGCTAAATCGTTGGCTGGCGCGTCAGCCGGACTGCCCCTGCCAGCTTCGTGCTAGACGCCTTGGATCAGGCTTTGCACGACCGCAGACCTGCTCATCGCGGCGGATTGATACACCCCAGTGATCACGGCAGCCAATATGACCCGATCAAATACACCGAACGGTTAGCCGAAGCCGGCATAGAACCTTCGGTAGTCAGTGTCGGCGACAGCTACGACAACGCTTTGGCCGAGTCCATCAATGGTCTTTACAAGGCCGAGGTGATCCACCGGCCCGGACCTTGGCGATCCTTTGAAGCCGTCGAATTCACAACGCTCGAATGGGTGGACTGGTTCAACAACAGGCGACTGCTGGTGCCCATCGGCAACATCCCACCCGCCGAAGCCGAGCAACGATATTACGCCATGCTGGACGACGTCCCCATGGCCGCGTAACTTAAACCAAATGGCCTCCGACAATCCCGGGGCGGTTCAGTCCAATCACCCTGTCATCATTTCGTTGATCGATTCGTACTTTGCACCTGTTACGTCAAGTATGTCATTGCCATAATAATGGACCCAGCCAGCTCGATTTTTACTCGCATGAGACTGGATAGTTGATTTGATGCCTATCGAGACAGAAACCACGCGATAGGTGAAGCCGGAACTTCTGGAGAGGAAAGCCGATGACCCCGTCGACGATGAGCAATTTGACGTACCATGCTGCCCAGCGCTTCGGTGACAGGCGCGCAATTACTATGGTGCACGGCCAGTCTGTCAGATTTTCCGAACTGGACATATTGGTGGGACATTTTGCGGGCATCCTCACGCATCGCGGCGTCAAAAGGGGCGAGCGGGTCGTACTTTACGCCCCCAATGGTCTCGACTGGATCATAGCCTATCATGCTATCGCACGGATCGCCGCTGTAGTCGTACCGGCGAATATCCTGCTCAGCGCCAGCGAAGTCGCATTCATAACCAAGGACTCAGGCGCAAGACTGGTCATCACGTCGAAGCGTCATAGGGATGCACTGAACGACGCGATTCCCAAAGCCGATCGGGCCGAATACCTGCTGCTAGATGCCGGGGAGGAAGAGGCAGGCCTTCCTAATCTTCGGCACGGTCCATCGGTCTTGCCCCAATCATGTGATCCGGAAGACCTTTTGGCGATTTGCTACACCTCGGGGACGACGGGGCAACCAAAGGGTGCGATGACTACGCACAAGGCAGTTATCGGCAGCACGGCAGCAACCGCCACCACGCATGTGAGGACCGACCAGGACCGGATATTGACAGCCCTGCCATTTCCGCATGTCTATGGCAATGTCGTCATGAACGCGTCGTTGCTGGCGGGTTCTGAACTTCTGATAATGGAGCGGTTCGATCCGGCGCAGGCGCTCGCCGCGATCGAGTCCCATCGGGCGACCCTGTTCGAGGGGGTGCCAACGATGTATTACCAGATGTTGGGCGAGCCAACGATGGCCAATACCGATTTCAGCTCGCTTCAGCGCTGCACGGTGGGAGGGCAGACCATGCCCGTGAGCGCGCTGCAAGAGGTCGAGGCGCGTTTTGGTTGTCCAGTCCTCGAACTTTGGGGCATGACCGAACT
>JAYVRZ010000360.1:0-7330 GCA_043775965.1 Sphingomonas sp. | reverse complement strand
TGGGCCCCGGCCTCCGCCGGGGGGGGGGGCGGTGTGCGACGTAAAGTCACGAACAGGGGATCACGTACGCGCATCAAGCGACAGCTTACTTGCACTTCGCCGCGCTGCGCCCGGCGGCAACCTGGCCCTTCATCCCGGCGGCCATCTTGGCGCCGTAGACGTCGTTAAGCTCGTCATAAACCTTGCACGCGTCCGCCGGCTTGTTGAGCTTGGTCAGCGCCTGGCCAAGATACAGCAAGCTGTCGGGCGCACGCTCGCCTTCGGGCATCTTCTTGTAATTGTCGTAGAATGCCATCGACGCGAGGCTCGGCTTGCCCTCGTCGAGATACGCGCGGCCGAGCAGGTTCTGCGCATAGCTGGCGCGCTTGCTCTTGGGATAATCGACGACGACCTTCTTCAGCTGCGCCTCGGCCTGCGGATATTGCTTGGCCGCCCACAGGCGGTAGCCGTACATATATTCGTCTTCCGCCGGATCGCCCGTCGAAGGCTTCTCGACCGCGGTGGAGGTCTTCACCGGCGTCGCGGTGGCGGGTCGCGTGCCGGTGTCGGGGCGGGTAGCGGGACGCGAAGGACCGCTCGACTGGTCGTCGGATTCGATCGGGCCGCCGGTCGCGATCGGCGCGGGGCCGGCCTCCAGCGACTTCAGCCGCGCGTCGTTGGTGCGACGATAGCTGTCGAACGCGTCCTGCAGCTGGCGCGTGCGGTTCTGGTTCTGCTCGATCTGTTCGGTGAGCGAGGTCATCTGCTGCTCGAGCGAGGTGACGCGCTGGTTCACGTCGGCGAGCGCGCTGGTCGCGGGCGAGCCTGGCCCCGGGCCCTGGACGCCCTGCGGCGCGGTGATCTGCGGCTGGAGCATCTGCCCGGCGCCGCCCGGGAACACCTTGCGCTGGACCGCGCGCATCTCGCTTTCGAGCTTGCCGACGCGGCCCTCGACATTTTGCGCTTGGGCACCGGTAGAAATCGCGGCGGGCATGAGGGCCGCGAGGCAGACGCCGATCAGAATTGACTTACGCATGGGCCACACCCCCCGGTGGATTGGTTAATCGTCCGGCTATAGCTGCAACATCGATCCTGTCGCCAGCCTTAAGGCACGGGTCCCCATATGAGCGACGGCCTCAATCGGGCGTGGATGCCGTAGCGGCAGGCGGCGGGTTGGCGGCGGCATCCAGATTGGCGCGCTGCGTCTCGGTCAACCGGCGACGCGGGGCGCGCGAACGGTTGGCGCCGCGCGAACGATCGGACGACCGCGACGCGCCGTTCGACGACGACGACGTGGTGGTCGGCGTCGCCTCGGGTGCGGGCGTACCGGCCAGGCGGGCGGCGATCGCGGGCGCGCCGACGCGGACGTCCTTGATCGCGCGCTCGCCGGTGCCGAGCGCCGGCACAGCGGCGCCGTTCAGCGTCACCGCCAGCTTGTCCGCGCGACCGATGTTGATCATCGGGTCCTTCGCATCCTTGGGCACGTCGAACTTGTCGCCGGGCTTCATCGTGCCGAGATACAACGTCTTGTTGTCGGCATCGTAGACGCGCATCCACACTTCGTCGGACGCGGTCAGCGTGACCTGGCCGGTGGCGGGTGTCGCCGGCGCCGGCACCGGTTGCGCCGTCTGCGCGGCGGGGGCGCCGGTCTCGGCGACGGGCACCGCGCTCGACGTCGACGTTCCGCCGCGGAACATGTCGGTGCCGTACCACAGGCCGACCAGCACGAGCACCGCGATCGCCAGTCCCAGCGCGACGATCGCCAGACCGCGCGAGGGCACGCGCGACGGATCGGTCATCTCGTACGGTTCGTATTCGGGCGTCTTGCGGCCCAGCTTGGCGACGTCCACGCGGACCAGTTGCGCGATACGGACCTCGTCGATGCCGACCGCCCGCGCATAGGCACGCGTGAAGCCGACCGCGTAGGTGGAGGATGGCAGCGCGGTATAATCGGACTGCTCGATCGCCTCGAGATGCCGGAGCGGCACGCGGGTCCGCGCGGCGATGTCCGCAACGCTCAACCCCTGCGCCTCGCGCGCGGCACGAAGAATGTCGCCAGCACGCTCTGCATGAGCGGGCGTAGCGTTCTGGCCGGTATCGACCTCGTCCATTCGTATCTCCGAAGCCCCGGGCGGCGTGGCGTTGCCCGTCATGGAACCCCGTCTTTCAGAGGGCCCAAGCCGTGTCAACGCGCACCGCGACGCGCAACCGCAGCTTTCGGTCCATCAGGCGAGTTCGACGCCGTTTTCGGTTGCCCAGGCGGTCAACGCGCCGCGCATGTCGCGCGGCGGATTTGCCAGCAGCGCGGTCATGTACGTGGTCAGCGCACCACGATCGAGCGACCGCGTCATTGCCTTGATCGGACCCACCGCGGCAGGTGTGATCGATAGCCGGTCGATCCCCAGCCCGATCAGCGCCATCGCCTCCAGCGGGCGCCCGCCCATCTCGCCGCACACCGCCAGGTCGACCGACGCCGCGCGCGTCGGCGGCACCAGCCGCGCGATGAAGCGGAGGATCGACGGGCTGAGCCAGTCGTAGCGCTCGGCAAGCTTGGGATTGGCGCGATCGGCAGCGAACAGGAACTGCGTCAGGTCGTTGGTGCCGATCGACAGAAACTCGATTCGGGGCAGCAGAACGTCGAGCATCTCGGCAAGTGCGGGCACTTCGAGCATCGCGCCGTACCGGATCGCCAGCGGCAGCTTGCGTCCGCGCGCCTCGAGCAACGCGCGCTGCGCCTCGAACAATTCGCGCGCCTCGTCGAACTCCCAGGGCTCGCTGACCATCGGGAACATCACGTTCAGCGTGCGGCCTGCCGCCGCCTCCAGAAGCGCGCGCGCCTGCACCTTCATCAGCCCGTCGCGTTCGAGACCCAGGCGCAGCGCACGCCAGCCCATCGCCGGATTCTCCTCGTCCGCATCCTCCTTGTTCAGATACGGCAGCGCCTTGTCGCCGCCGATATCGACGGTGCGGAAGATCACCGGGCGCTCGCCGGCTGCGTCGAGCACTTCGCGGTACAGCCGCTGCTGGCGCTCGCGCTGCGGCAGCGTGGCGGACACGAGGAACTGGAACTCGGTGCGGAACAGGCCGATGCCGTCGGCGCCGGTGATGTCGAGCGCGGCAACGTCGTCACGCAAGCCGGCGTTGACCATCAGCGTCAGGCGGTGGCCGTCCCTGGTGATCGGCGGCACGTCGCGCAACGCCGCGAACGCCGCCTTGCGCTTCTGCCGCATCGCCAGCCGCGCCTCGAACGCCTCCTCCATCGCCGCGGAGGGCCGCGCGAAGACGTTACTCTCGGCACTGTCGAGCAGCAGCATGTCGCCTTCCGCGACCAGCCGGCGGATATCGCGGACGCGGCCGAGCACCGGCACGCCCATCGCCCGCGCGACGATCGTGACGTGTGCGGTCAGCGACCCCTCCTCGAGGATCACGCCCTTCAGCCGGCGCTTGTCGTATTCGAGCAGTTCGGCGGGCCCGAGGTTGCGCGCGATCAGGATGGTATCCTGGCGCAGGCCCATCTGCGCGGCCGTGCCCATCTGGCCCGAGACGATCCGGAGCAGCCGGTTCGACAGATCCTCCAGGTCGTGCATCCGGTCCGCGAGCAGCGGATCGTCGATCTGGCGCATCCGCTGGCGCGTGCGCTGCTGGACGCGCTCGATCGCAGCCTCGGCGGTCAGGCCCGAATCGATCGCCTCGTTGATGCGGCGTGCCCAACCCTCGTCATAGGCGAACATCTTGTAGGTCTGGAGCACTTCGACATGCTCGCCGCCGACGCCGAATTCGGCCTCGCGCGTCATCCGGTCGATGCCTTCGCGCATCTTGTCGAACGCAGCGTAGACACGGTGGCGCTCGGCGTCGGTATCCTCGGCGACGGTGTGCTCGATATGGATACGCGGCTGATGGTAGACCGCATAGCCTGCGCCCATGCCGTCGACGAGCTTCTGGCCGGGGATGCGCATCGCCGCGGTCGACTGCGGCCGATCCGCGCCGCCGCCGGTCGTGTCGATCAGGCCTGCATTGGCGATGAGTTCGGACAGCACCATCGCGACCGTCTGCAACGCCTCGATCTCGACGTCGGCATATTTGCGACGGTCCGTGTGCTGGACGGCCAGGACGCCCACCGAGCGTTCGCGGCGGATGATCGGCACGCCGGCGAAACTGTGGAACCGGTCCTCGCCGGTCTCGGGCTTGTAGGCGAAATCGGGGTGGCTGGCGGCTTCGTCGAGGTTGAGCACCTCGACGTCCTCGGCGATGGTGCCGACCAGGCCTTCGCCGAGCGCGAGCTTGGTGACGTGGACCGCGCCCTGGTCGAGGCCGCGGGTGGCGAACAGCTCCAGCACGCCCTCGCGCAACAGGTAGATCGAGCAGACTTCGCTATCGATCGCGGTTGCGATGATGCCGACCACCGAGTTGAGCTTGGCCTGCGCAGTCGTGCGGGCGGCCATCACGTCGTGAAGGCTGGTGAGGATCTCGCGGGCGGAGGCGGCGGCCGAAACGGGCATTCGGGTGGGCTATCAGATGATCGGCCTGGGTGCCACGCAACAAAAGCAGTGTTGCGGCGAAGTTCGATCGATCTTCGGGTGCGGTTTCTTACAAAGGAGTTTTACAGCCACGACATTGCCTGTCCTTGTTCTCCCGCGAAGGCGGGAGCCCAGTCTGGGTCCCCGCCTTCGCGGGGAAACACGGTAGAGCGAAAGCGAGCAGTTACGCGTCGAACAGCCCGTCCTGGCTACCGGTCGGCGGGTTCAGCCCGAGATGCTTCCAGCCGCCCGCGTTCAGGAACCGACCGCGCGCAGTCCGCGCGATCAGGCCCAACTGGATCAGATACGGCTCGATCACTTCCTCCACCGTGTCGCGCGGTTCGCTGAGCCCCGCGGCCAGCGTCTCCACCCCGACCGGGCCGCCGCGGTAGATGTCGGCGATCATCATCAGATAGCGCCGATCCATCGCGTCGAGCCCGAGCGAATCGACCTCGAGCCGGTTGAGCGCGGCATCGGCGGCGCGCGCGTCGACCATCTCGTGTCCGGCGACATTGGCGAAGTCGCGCACCCGGCGCAGCAGCCGCCCGGCGATCCGCGGCGTCCCGCGGGCGCGGCGGGCGATCTCCATCGCGCCGTCCTTGGCGATGCCAAGCCCGAGTAGCCCGGCGGCGCGGGTGACGACGCGCTCCAGTTCCTCGACGGTATAGAATTGCAGCCGCACCGGGATGCCGAAGCGGTCCCTCAACGGCGTCGTCAGCAACCCCTGCCGCGTGGTCGCACCGATCAGCGTGAACCGCGGCAGGTCGATCCGGACGGAGCGCGCCGACGGCCCCTCGCCGATCATCAGGTCGAGCGCACGGTCCTCCATCGCCGGGTACAGCACCTCCTCGACCGCGGGCTGCAACCGGTGGATCTCGTCGATGAACAGCACGTCGCCGTCCTCGAGGTTGGTGAGCAGCGCGGCGAGATCGCCCGACTTGGCGATCACCGGCCCCGAGGTGGCGCGAAACCCCACCCCCATCTCGCGCGCGACGATCTGCGCGAGCGTCGTCTTGCCGAGCCCCGGCGGGCCGAAGAACAGCACGTGATCGAGCGCATCGCCGCGCTGCTTCGCCGCCTGGATGAAGATCCGCAAATTCTCGCGCGCGGCCTTCTGCCCGACGAATTCGTCCAGATTCTTGGGGCGCAGCGCGGCGTCGATGTCTTCGGGGCGCTTGGCGGCAGTCAGGATGCGGTCTGTATCGGTCACCCCCCTGCGATAGCGCGCTCGCGGTCGAGGGGGCAAGGCGGCTATGGGTGCGGGATGACCGACGAAACCGCTCATCCCGACCTCTACCTGCTGACCGGCGTGTCGCCTGCGCTGGAGGCGGCGCTGGCCGCGCGCTTCACCTTGTACCGCGCGGATCCGCCCGCGACGACGCGGGCGATCGTCGCCGGCGGGACCAGCGTGGTCGATACGGCGATGCTCGACCGCCTGCCTGCGCTGGAGATCGTCGCGATCCACGGCGTCGGCCATGACGGCATCGACCTCGTCGCGACGAGGGCGCGGGGTATCGCGGTGACGACGACGCCCGACGTGCTGACCGACGACGTCGCGGACCTGGCGATCGGGCTGATGCTGGCGGTGCAGCGCGGGATCGTCGCGAACGACCGCGCGGTGCGAGGCGGCGAGTGGCAGGTCGACCTGGCGCGGCGGGCTAGCGGGCGGCGCATCGGGATCTTCGGGCTGGGCGCGATCGGCAAGGCGATCGCGGCGCGGGCCCGGCCGTTCGCAAGCGAACTCCATTATGCCGCGCGGGCGGCCAAGCCGGACTTCGACGGCGTCTTTCACGGCGACATCGCCTCGCTGGCGAGCGCGTGCGACGTGGTGATCATCGCGGCGCCGGGCGGCGAGGCCACGCATCATATCGTCGATGCGGGGGTGCTAGACGCGCTCGGCGAGGACGGGATACTGGTCAATATCGCGCGCGGGAGCCTGGTCGACGAGCCGGCCTTGGTGGCGGCGCTTCAAGCGGGAACGATCGCCGGAGCAGGCCTCGACGTCTTCGCCGACGAACCGACCGTACCCGAGGCGCTCAAGACGATGGCCCAAGTCGTCCTGTCACCACACCAAGGCAGCGCGACGGTCGACGGGCGTGCGGCGATGGCTGCGCTGGTGCTGGCCAACCTCGACGCGCATTTCGCGTGAGAAACGCTGCTCACGCCACTGTAAGCAAACCCGGATCGCCAAGTCCGATCATCCCCCGCCAGGGGGAGGTGTCGCCGAAGGTGACGGAGGGGGAGGACACGAAACAGACGTTGACCATGCCTCCCCCTCCGTCAGGCAAACGCCTGCCACCGCCCCCTGGCCGGGGAGGATCGAGGTCCTACGACTTCGACGCTTTCCGCAACGCGAGCCGGACCAGCGCGTCGAGCGTGGCGGCCGGACCCAGTTCCTCGTCCGCCGCCGCCACCGCGAGGCTCGCCTCGTTCGGGCGGAAACCGAGGTTGAGCAGCGCCGAGACCGCGTCCGCGGAGGCCCCAGGCGCGGCGTTGACGACGGCCGGTCCGAGCCCGAGCGCGATGCCACCGACCTTGTCCTTCAACTCCATCACGATGCGCTGGGCGAGCTTGGGCCCCACGCCATTGGCACGCGCGACCATCGCCTTGTCGCCGCTGGCGATCGCACGGCTAAGGTCGACCGGCTCCAGCGCGGACAGGATCGCGAGCGCGACGCGGGCGCCGACACCCTGCACGCCGGTCAGCAACCGGAACCAGTCGCGTTCGTCCGCGCTGGAGAAGCCGACGAGCCGCTGGAAATCCTCGCCGACGAGCAATTCGGTGAACACCGTGCAGGCCTCGCCGATCGGACCGAGCGCCGACAGCGTGCGCGC
>JAYVRZ010000359.1:0-13632 GCA_043775965.1 Sphingomonas sp. | reverse complement strand
CAGTGAAGTGCGTTGCCACGGGTGGCCAACCCGCGGATACTCGCCTCAAACAAAGAGGAGAGACCCATGATCGGTTATGCAACGCTCGGCAGCAACGACATCGAGGCCGCGCTGGCCTTCTACGACGCCCTCTTCGCGACCGTCGGCGGCAAGCGGCTCATGCAGATGCCCGACGATCGCAAGCTCACCTTCTACGGAGCCGGTGTCGGCAAGCCGATGATGGCGATCGGCAAGCCCTATGACGGTCGGCACGCGACTGCCGGCAACGGCACGATGGTCGCGCTGGCGGCGGACTCGCGCGAGCAGGTCGACGCGATCTACGCCAAGGCGATCGAACTCGGCGCCGCCGACGAGGGTGGCCCGGGATCGCGCGGACCCGAGCAGATGGGCTTCTACGGCGCGTATTTCCGCGATCCCGACGGCAACAAGCTGTGCGCGTTCAAGATGGGTTGAACCGGCATCATCGGTGTCGTCCTGCAGCCAGGACGGCGCCCGGAAGGTTAGAGCTCCAAGGTTCAGATGGCGCGCTTGGCGAAATTCCACTGCCAAAGCATCAGCAGCGGTACGACGATCGTCTCCATGCCCAGCCCGAGCACATGCCCCTGCGACGGCACGCCGACCATCAGCAGCGAGATCCCACGCGACAACCCGCCGACGAAGATGAGGCCGCCCAGCAACCGAAACCGCGGGCCCTTCCGCGCGATGTCCGGGATGCAGCTGACGAACCCCAGTCCGGTCGCAAAGAAGATCCCCGAGATATACCGGAAATGGCTGTCCAGATCGCGCGGCACTTCGCTCGGATGCCCGAACGGCGCCGGCCCGTGCAGCACGCCCTGGCCACCGACGATCAGCGGCAACAGGCACGCTACCGCGATCACCACCTGCAACAGCCGTTTCTCGATCACGACAGGTCCTTCAGCAATTCCGGGCGGATACGGAACGCACGCAGCGATATCCGAACCTCGAACATGAACGATACCAGGGCAGCGATCAGCAGCACCATCGCTAGGATAAAGCACAAAGCCACTGCAGTGCCGAAATGCAGCTTGGCCAGCTCGGCGATGAACAGCAGCGCGATCAGCACGCACGTCATGATCGCGCTCGACACCGCCAGGAACAGCGCGGCGTTGATGATCGTCATGCGCCGATCGAGCAGGCGCAGCTCCCAGACATAGCGGACATGCTCGGCCCCGGTGCTGCTCCCGTGCAGCAACTCGAGTTTGCGCGCACGGTCGATCACCCGCGACAGCCGTCCGGCGAGGACGTTGAGCAGCTGGCCGATTCCCGCCAGCATGAACACGGGCGCTAGCGAAAGCTGGATCGTCTGGGCGATCGTCGAAATGGCGGGGATCGTCGGCATCGGGGCTACCATGTGGGAAAACGCGCGGGATAGGAAGAACGCGGAATCGCGCAAAACCGACCCGGTCTTCGTGCCGGATCGTCGAATCCGCACGGCTTGGTAACGATCCACGCGCTATGGCGGAGCCATGTCCAAGCCGATGCTCCTGGCCGATTTCGTACGCCTGCCGCCGGCGATACGCGGCGATGTCGTCGAGGGGCTGGCCGCGGCGATCGATACCGTCGCCGAACATGGGCCCCAGAGCCACCGGTTCCTGCGGTTCGGCTGGTACGCCGCCGCGCTCGCCGCGTACGGTGGACAGGCCCGGACGCTGGTCGTCGCGGAGGACGATGTGCCGGTGCTTACGCTGCCGTTCGTGCCTGTCGGTCCGCGCGCATTGAAGATCGCGACGATCCCCGGTTGCTATTGGCCGTTCCGCAGCTTCGGACTCGCGCTCGGTACCAGCGATGCCGCGCTCAAGACCGCGCTCGCGACGCTCGCGGTCCATGTCGGCGCGCTGAGGATCGGTCCGGTCTACGACTCCGATACCGCTACGACCGCGCTGATCACGGTGGCGCGTGCGCAGGGCTGGGTGGCGATCGACCGGCCGATCGGCCAAAGCTGGTCGCTCGATCTTCCGGCGATAGTCGACGGCGAGCCTTGGCCGCGCAATTCGACGCTGCGCAAGAACCGGTACCACGAAAAGCATCTCGCCGAGCACGGCGTTCCGGAATGGCGCACCCTGTCGGGCGCCGACTGGCCCGCTGCATTCGCTGATCTCGGGGCGGTCGAACAGGCAAGCTGGATCGCCCAGGCCACCGATCGGTCGGACATGAAGTTCACGCCGGAGGGGCATCTCGCCTTCTGGCAGGCTGCGATCGCGGACCCGGTGCTGGCCAAAATGTTCCGCGCCGCGCTGCTGAGCATCGACGGCATTCCCGCGGCGTTCTCGTTCGACATCGATACCGGCGACCTGCTCTACGCAGTCGCCAACAGCTATGATCCGCGCCTTGCCCGGCATTCCCCCGGCAAGCTGCTCCACTGGCGAAACCTCGTCGCCGCGCGAGTCCGCGGAACCCGCCGCGTCGACTGGGGCGCAGGCGACAGCGGGTACAAGCGCGTGATCGGCGCGCAAGCCGATTCGCCTATCCGCGACTGGATCCTGCTCAGGCCCGGCGCTCCTGCGCTGGCTGGCCGGCTATTCGGCTGGGCCTGGCGCCGAACCGGGAATCACACTCGCAGGTAACGGAAGTACCAGACCTCGTGCCCCTGCCGCCGGGCCTTCCGCTCGTACCGCGTCTCGAGCCAGTCGTCGGGGCGCGTCAGGAAGTCGTGTGGCGTTTGCGCCTGCCATTCGAAATCGCGGCGCGCGTTCATGATCATCATCGACCAGCGGCAATAGGTCGGGTCGTCGGTGCCCAGCCGAAACTCCGCCCCCGGCTTCAGCTTGGCGGCGATCGTGTCGAGCGGACCGTGATTGACCATGCGGCGCTTGGCATGGCGCGCCTTACGCCAAGGATCGGGATGCAACAGGTACAGCCGGTCGAGGCTCGCATCGGGCAGCCGCTCGATCACCTCCAGCGCGTCACCCATATAGAGCCGCACGTTGGTCAGTCCGCCGTCGCGGATATGCGACAGCGCACCGACGACGCCGTTTAGGAACGGTTCGCAGCCGATGAACCCCACGTCCGGATTCGCCGCTGCCTGTCCCGCCAGATGCTCGCCCGCGCCGAAACCGATCTCGACGTGGAGAGGTCGGTTGTCGCCGAACAGCGTCGGCGCATCGATCGGCCCCTCGTCGGGCACCGACAGGTCGGCGAGCGTTTCCTCGACGAGCGCAGCTTGGCCGAGGCGCAGCTTGTGGCCCTGGCGACGGCCATAGAGGCGGCGGATAACAGAAGGATCATTCATTGCCGCGTGCCCTAGCGCCGCATGACGCGGGAGCAAAGGCCCGGGCGATCCGTTACATGCGCGTAATGGCCGAACAAACTCCCGCAGCGCAGGACTCCACCGATCCGGAGAATGTCGACGACCTGAAGGCCGCCGACGCCAAGGACTTGCACAAGGCCGTCCGCGAGGCTGGCGAGGAGGAACTCGACCGCCCGGTTTCCTCGCTGTTCTTCTCCGGCCTCGCGGCGGGCATGGCGATCACCGCTTCGCTCATTGCCGAGGGGGCATTGCACAAGGCGCTGCCCGATGCGCCGTGGCGAGAAGCGGTGGTGTCGCTGGGGTATCCGATCGGCTTTCTCGTCGTGATCCTGGGACGGATGCAGTTGTTCACCGAGAGCACGATTACCGCGATGCTGCCGCTCGTGACCAAGCCGTCCGGCTGGGCGTTGAAGCGCACCCTGCGGCTATGGGCGGTAGTGCTGGCGGCGAACCTGGTCGGGACGGCGATCACCGGCGCGGCGATCGCGGGCGGCGTGCTAGGCGGTGGCGAATTGCGCAACGCGATGATCGCGGTTTCGATGACGATCACCGAACTTTCGGCCTGGGCGACGTTAGTCAACGCGATCCCGGCAGGGTTCATGATCGCAATTCTCGCCTGGTCGCTCCCGAACGCGCGCGAACAGGCGTTCTGGGTGATCTTTGCGATCACCTATGTCGTCGCGATCGGCGGGTTCAGCCACTCGATCGTCGGATCGGTCGAGGCGTTCCTGCTGCTGTTCTCCGGCCATGCCGACGTATGGCAGACCGTCGCGAAACTGATACTGCCGGCGGTACTCGGCAACTTGCTGGGCGGTGCGGGGTTGTTCGCCTTGCTCGCGCATGCACAGGTGCGCGGCGAGATGAGCGGGCGGGAGAGGAATTGATGGGCAAGGGCAAGAAAGCGGCGAAAGCGGTCGCAAAGGCAGACCGCCAGGCGACGCTCAAGGCGGCCGAGCACCGCCACGATCCCGTCGTCAGGGCGACCGGGTTCTTGGCAGAGATCGGCGACCAGCCGCAGCTCGTCGCAACCTCGATCGGTACCGTGGTCATCGGCCTGCTCGCGCGCCGGCCCGACGTGATCCGAGGCGGCGTGCGGATGCTCGCGGCGCATGCGGCGGCGACGTTCGTGAAGTCGGCGATCAAGTCGTCGGTCGATCGCACGCGTCCCGCCAAGGCGATCGAGGACGGGCAGGCAAAGTTCGAACCTGGCGACAGCCATGATCACGACCAGACCTCGTTCCCGTCGGGCCACACCGCCGGCGCGGTCGCGGTCGCCCGGGCCGCGTCGCGCGACATCGGCGGGGCAGGGGCGCCCGCCGCGCTGATCACCGGCGTCGTCGCCGCCGCGCAGCCGGCGAACGGCAAGCACTATCTGTCCGATCTCGTCGTCGGAGCGGCAGTCGGCTGGATAGCCGAAGCGTTGGTGAGCGCGGTGTTCGACCGGATCGCACCCACCGTCGAAACCGCGATCGCCGAGCGGGTGCCTACGGTGATCGAACATAGCCCGACAGCGGCCTAAGTCGTCTTTTTACGGCGATAAAATTCGCTGCAGGGAACGTTACGAGCCCGTGACGGTTTGCGACCTCGATACAACAGGGAAAGTACCGTCATGAAGAAACTCGCCATCGCCACGATGATCGCCGCCATCGCTCTCCCGCTCGCAGCGTGTGGCGGCAAGGGTGACGACAAGCTCGGCAGCCAGGTCGAGAAGGCCGCGGACAACCGCGCCGACGCGCTCGAAGCGACCGCCGACAATCTCGAGGATCAGGCCAAGGCCGTGCGCAAGGACGGCGACCGCCAGTCGGACGCGATCGACGACGCCGACGTGAACGCGCAGGCGATGCCGCAGGCGCAGAAGGATGCGCTGATCAACGGTAGCGAGAAGCTGCGCTGATCGCGATCGGCGCGACACTTTCGCGCTGAAGTGATGGCCGCCTCCCGGGACACCCCGGGGGGCGGCTTTTGACGTACCGGGCCCGGGCGCCCGCAAGAGGGGCAATGCGATGATCGACAGGCGTCGACTGGAAACGGGGGGCTTCATCGTCTTCCTGGTGGCGATCACGGTGGCGTTGTGCGTCGTCGTTTCGACGTTCGCGGTGGCGCTGCTCTGGAGCGGGCTGGCGGCGATCCTGTTCCAGTCGCTGTACCAGTGGCTGCTCAAGCGCTGGCCGGGCCGGCGCAACCTCGCCGCGGCGATGACGCTGCTGATCATCTTCGTCGCGGTGATCGTGCCGACCCTGATCATCGGCAGCCTGATGATCGACCAGTCCGCGTCGGTCTACGCCAGGCTGCAAAGCGGGCAGATCAACTTCGGCGCCTATTTCCAGCAGATCCACGACGCGCTCCCTCGCCGCATCCAGGGTGCGCTCGACAAGGCCGGGCTCAACAGCTTCGAGCAAGCGCAGTCGCGCGTGTCGACGATCCTCGGCAACAGCGTCCGCTCGATCGCGGGCCAGGCCTTGTCGATCGGCCGCAACGCGGCGGCATTCGTGCTGTCGTTCGGAATCGGGCTGTACGTGACGTTCTTCCTACTGCGCGACGGCGACAAGGTCGGGCCGGCGATCCGGCGCGCGCTGCCGCTGGAGCATTCGGTGGCGAAGACCTTGGTCGACAAGTTCGTCGCGGTGGTCCGCGCGACGATCAAGGGATCGGTGATCGTCGGGCTCGCGCAGGGTGCGCTCGGCGCGGTGACGTTCTGGATCGTCGGCGTGCCGGCCGCCTTGCTTTGGGGGCTGTTGATGGCGCTGACGTCGCTGTTGCCCGCCTTGGGGCCGGCGCTCGTCTGGGTCCCGGTCGCGGTGTACCTGCTGGCGACCGGCGCGATCTGGCAGGGTGTCGTGGTGATCGTCTCGGGCGTCGTGGTGATCGGTCTGGCCGATAATATCCTGCGCCCGATCCTGGTCGGTCGCGATACCGGGATCCCGGATTACATCGTGCTGGTGTCGACGCTCGGCGGGATCGAGGCGGTCGGGATCAGCGGCATCGTCGTCGGCCCTCTGGTGGCCGCGTTGTTCCTCACGGCTTGGCAGATACTGACCGAGCAGCGGCATGGGGAGCCGGTAGCCTCATCGAATTCCGTGAGTCCCGAGTAGCCGTTGAGCTTGTCGAAGTGGCGTATCGAAGGAGAGGTTTGCGTGCGGAACCTGTCTTTCCATGCAGTCCCTCTCCCCTCGGGGTGAGGGAGGGGCCCACACGGCGCAGCCGGGTGGGAGGGTGAGGGGGCGTGAGGCTCGGACCCTCTCCCCAACGCCCCTCTCCCTTCCGTCGCCAAGTGGCTCCTCCCTCCCTCTCCCCGGTAGGGCGAGGGAATGGCGAAGGCTGGCGCGCAATAAAAAAACCCCCTGCAGACTGGTCTGCGGTGGGCTCTTTTACATTACCGAGGTTTCGCGATCAGGCGATAGCAGCCTTCAACGCGTCGACCAGATCGGTCTTTTCCCAAGTGAACGTATCACCCTCTGGCTCGCGACCGAAGTGACCGTACGCCGCGGTCTTCTTGTAGATCGGCGCGTTGAGCTTGAGGTGCTCGCGGATACCCTTCGGCGTCAGGCGGACGAGCTGCGGCAGGATCGCCTCGAGCTTGGCCTCGTCGACCGTGCCCGTGCCGTGCAGGTCGACATACACCGACAGCGGCTCGGCGATGCCGATCGCATAGCTCAGCTGGATCGTGCAGCGACGTGCGAGGCCGGCGGCGACGACGTTCTTCGCCAGATAGCGCGAAACATACGCAGCCGAGCGATCGACCTTGGTCGGATCCTTGCCGCTGAACGCGCCACCGCCATGCGGGGCCGCGCCACCATAGGTGTCGACGATGATCTTGCGACCCGTCACGCCTGCGTCGCCGTCGGGGCCACCGATCTCGAACGCGCCGGTCGGGTTGATGTAGATCTTGGTGTCATCGGAAATGAAGCCGTCGGGCAGCACGTCCTTAAACACGCCCATCACATAGTCGCGCAGCTCGGCATACTTGGCTGGATCGGGGTTGGTGCCCTTCTCCGAATAGCCTGGCGCGTGCTGCGTTGAGACGACGAGCGCGGTCGCGGCGACCGGGACTTCGTTCTCGTACGACAGCGTCACCTGGCTCTTGGCGTCGGGCTGCAGGAACGGTGCCGCGCCCGAATGGCGATCCGCCGCCATCCGCTCGAGGATCTTGTGGCTGTAATACAGCGTCGCGGGCATCAGGCCGGGGGTCTCGTCGGTGGCGTAACCGAACATGATGCCCTGGTCGCCGGCGCCCTCGTCCTTGTTGCCGCTCTCGTCGACACCCATCGCGATTTCCGCCGACTGGGCGTGGAGGTTGTTCTCGAAGCGGAAGGTCTTCCAGTGGAAGCCGGTCTGCTCGTAGCCGATTTCCTTCACGGTGTTGCGCACCGCGGCCTCGATCTCTTCGAGCACGCCCGGCGCCCATTCGCCATTCTCGTAGATGCCCTTGCCGCGGATTTCACCGGCGAGGACGACGAGCTGCGTCGTGGTCAGCGTCTCGCACGCGATCCGCGCTTGCGGGTCCTTGGCGAGGAACAGGTCGACGACGGTATCGCTGATCTGGTCGGCGACCTTGTCGGGATGGCCTTCGGAGACCGATTCGGAGGTGAAGAGGAAGGATTTGCGCATGCGGGCCTCTTTGCCATGCTCGGGAACGAGCGTCATATAAGGAAAGCTTTATATGACCCTAGCTGGCGCGACGGCGTAGGGCAACCACGGCGAGAAGCATAAGGCCAGCGACGATCGCCGCCATCGCGTTGCCGACGCGCGAGAACAGCGTCGGTGGCAAGGCCGACGGCATCGGCTGCTCGATCGCGCCCGCGGTCTCGTGGGGTACGGTCGCGACCAGCCGGCCATCGGCGGCGATGATTGCGGAAATGCCGGTCGGCGTCGCACGGACGATCGGCAATCCTTCCTCGATCGCACGCATGCGGGCCTGGGCGAGGTGCTGCGGCGGGCCCCAGGTGCCGAACCAGGCGTCGTTCGAGGGATTGAACAGGAGGCGTGGCCGGTGCGCGCGGTCGACGGTGTCGCCCGAGAAGATGATCTCGTAGCAGATCTGCACGCCGATCGATCCGAAGCCGGGGAATGTGAGATTGCCGGGTGCCTTGCCCGAGGTGAAGTCGAGATCGCCGGGAACGAGGCGCGCAAGGCCGAGCGGTTTTAGCAGCCACGGCATCGGTAGATATTCGCCATATGGTACCAGATGCGCCTTGTCGTAGCGGCCACGCAACCGTGCCTGCGCGTCGATCGCGAACACCGAGTTGGCAGCGCCGGAGATCCGGTCCTTGGCGTCGAACTCCAGGGCAGTGCCACCGGTGAGCAGGATGTCATCGGGCCCGAGCAGGCGGGCGATGCGGCGGCGCAAGTATAGCGGGCTCGACCAGCCATAGGCGTAGAACGGATAGCCATCCTCGAGGTAATCGCGGACCACGCCTTCCGGCCAGACGACGAGGCGCGGCGTGGCACCGCCGTTTCCGGAGAGCTTTTCGAGCGCCGACAGCACGCGCTCGCCGTCGGACTCGCTGCGGTCCTCCTGGCCGATATCGGGCTGGACGACGCGGACCAGCGGCGTGCCTGGGGCGGGCGCTGGTGCGTTGGTCCATAAAGCCGACAGCGCAGCGAAACTCAGCGCGGGGACCACGACCGCGGGCAGCGTCCAACGGCGGAGCGCTAGCATCAGCAGCGCGCCGGCGGCGAGGATGGTGACGCCTGACAGTGCATAGGTGCCGATCCAGGCGGACAGCCGCGCAACGCCGATCGCGGGCAGCCAGACGACACCGAGCGGATCCCACGCATAGCCGGTGAACAGCGTCGCGCGCAGCCATTCGGTGGCGATCCAGGCAACGGCGAAGACCAGCACGAACGTCGCGTCGGGGCCGGTCGCTCGACGGGCGACGCGCCATGCGACGCCGGCAGCGAGCATGGGAAATATCGCGAGATACAGGCCGAGGCCGACCGCTGCGAAATAGCCTAGGACCGGTGGCATCGCGTCCTGGAAGTCGAACGCGTGCTGGACCCAGTTGCTGTTGATCGTGAAATGCCCAAGCCCGAACAGCCATCCTCGCCACAATGTGCCGCGGATCGTGGCGGCGTCGTGAACGAGCTTCATCCACAGCGCGAACGCGACGAGGGTCAGCGGCCACAGGTCCAGCGGGGCGAAGCCGGTGGCGGCTAACGCGCCGAGGATGAGGCAGGCGAGGGCAGCGAAACGGGTCACGCTGGCGCTATGGCGTGGCGGGGAAGGGGGGGCAATGTTCTTCGGTGTTCTGGGGTTTGGGTCATGCAAGAGGTGCTGCGCCCCTAAATGCGGGTATCACCCGGTACTTCTGTACCTCCCCGGCGGAGGCCGGGGTCCAGTTTGGGGGGGGGCGGTAGTAATGGAGGGCAGCGCTTCGTTACTGCCACCTCTCCACCTGGGCCCCCGCCTCCGCCGGGGAGGTGCGACATGCTTGGGTGAAGAGATGCCTTCCCAACTATGTTTCCCCGCGAAGGCGGGGACCCAGGCTGGGCTCCCGCCTTCGCGGGAGAACAAGTTTGTGACGGAACGCTCGTGGCTACCGGCGGAAACCGCAGCAAATCCCCCGGGTCGACGAACCCGCCATCCCACCGTATCCTCCCCGCCCATGACCCTACGCCCGTTCCACCTCGCCTTCCCCGTCCACGACCTAGCCGCAGCCCGCACGTTCTACGGCGCAACCCTCGGCTGCCCCGAGGGTCGCTCCAGCGACCAGTGGATCGATTTCGACCTGTTCGGCCACCAGATCGTCGCGCATCTCGACCCCGCGGCCAAGCCCGTCGCGGTCGCCAATGGGGTTGATGGGTATGCGGTTCCGGTGCCGCATTTCGGCGTCATCCTCACCCTGGACGACTGGACCGCGCTGTCCGAGCGCGTCACCGCCGCCGGCGTCACGTTCGGAATTGCGCCGTACGTGCGCTTCAAGGGCCAGCCCGGCGAGCAGGCGACGATGTTCTTTTGCGACCCCTCGGGCAACGCTCTCGAGTTCAAGGCGTTCGCCCACGACGACATGCTTTTCGCCAGTTAAGGATTACCCATGGCCAACCCCATCACCGTCGACGTCCCCCATCATCTCGGCAAGGCGGCGGTCCGCGCGCGGCTCGAGGGCGGGATCGACAAGATCAGCGCCAGCATTCCCGGCGGCTCGGTCACTGACCACCGCTGGGACGGCGACACGCTGCACTTCACCGTCCAGGCGATGGGCCAGACGATCGCCAGCGCGGTCACGGTGTTCGAGACCAACGTCCACGCGGTCGTCGACCTGCCCGGCATCCTCGGCCTGTTCGCGAGCAAGATCCAGGACATGATCCGCAAGGAAGCGCCCAAACTCCTGCGCTGACCAACCAGGCGCGCCGATCGACCGTCAGGCCGTCGGCGCGCGCCCGTAGAGATCGAACGCGGCTTTCGCGCCGGCGATCGCGTCCGAAACCCAGGCTTCGTCCGCCGGCTGCGCATCGATCGCCGCCAGCAGTTCGCGCCACTCGCCGGGCAGATGCTTCGCGCCCAGATACGACGACGGCATGCCCGCCGGTACAGACCGCGACAGCATGATGCCGCCCAGCCGCGACCCTTCGACCACGTACATCGCGCCCCATCCGGCCGCGACGCCCGGCACCGCGTTGAACGTCATTGCCTGCGGCATCGGTTCGCCCAACGCCGCAAGATCGGCCGCCACCAGGTCGGCCCGAACGCGAAACGCGGGCAGCCCCGGTATCCGCTTCAACCACGCCTCGACCGCGGGCAACGCCCGCGCGTGCGCGATCAGGAACGCGCGGTAATCCCCGGCATCGGTCAGGTCATAGCGTCCGAACCCGGCATCTACCGCGTCGTGATCGCCCGCGGTCGCCGCACGCAACTGCGCCACGGTCGAAACACCCTGGGTCAACAACAGCGTCCTCCGCCCTTGCTGCCGTAGCGCGCCTCCTGCCGATCGCGGAAGAACGCGCGTTCGTCCATCGGCGGGTGATCCGGGTGACGCTCGGCCATGTGCTGGCAATAGGCGGCATAGGACGGCACGCCGACCATCAGCAGCGCGGTCTCGCGCGCCTTCGCATACAGCGCGCGGATCATTCCGCCACCACCAGCTGCGGCGGGACTTCGGTCACCGTCGGCCGGTCGATCTTCAGCGCCGCGAGACAGGTACGGATACCGAAGAATACGATCGACAGCACCACCGCCAGGAATAGCGCACACAGCCCCGCGTCGATCCGGTCGTTGAGCACGATCCGCTGCATCTCCGCCATCGTCTTGGCCGGCGCGAGCAACTCGCCCCGCGCCGCCGCGTCCGCGAACTTGGAGGCATGCGCGAGGAAACCGACCTTCGGATCGCTCGCGAACAGCTTCATCAGCCCGGCGGTGATCGTGCACAGGCACAGCCACGCGGCGGGCAGGATCGTCACCCACGCGTAACGCTGGCGCTTCATCCGGAACAGCACGACCGTGGCGAGCACCAGCGCGACCGCCGCGAGCATCTGGTTCGAGATCCCGAACAGCGGCCACAGCGTGTTCACCCCGCCCAGCGGATCGGTGACGCCCTGATACAGGAAGAAGCCCCACGCGATCACGCACAGCGCGGTCGCGACGAAGCCCGGTACGATCGCCGAGGCATTGCGGAACGACGGCACCGCGAGCCCGATCAGATCCTGCAGCATGAACCGCCCGGCGCGCGTGCCCGCGTCGACCGCGGTGAGGATGAACAGCGCCTCGAACAGGATCGCGAAATGATACCAGAACGCCTTCATCGCCGGTCCGCCGACGAGGTGGCTGAAGATCTCCGACATCGCCACCGCCAGCGTCGGCGCGCCACCGGTGCGCGACACGATCGTCGTCTCGCCGACATCCTTCGCGGTCTGCGCCAGCGTTTCGGGCGTGATCGGGAAGCCCATCGCGGTCACCGCGGTAGCCGCCGAGGCGAAGTCGGTGCCGACCACCGCGGCGGGGCTGTTCATCGCGAAATACACGCCGGGATCGAGGATCGACGCACCGACCAGCGCCATGATCGCGACGAAGCTCTCCATCAGCATCGCGCCGTAACCGATGAACTGCGCGTCGCCTTCGCTGGCGATGAGTTTCGGCGTGGTGCCGCTGGCGATCAGCGCGTGGAAGCCCGACACCGCGCCGCACGCGATCGTGATGAACAGGAACGGGAAGAGGCCGCCCGACCAGACCGGGCCGCTGCCGTCGATGAAGGGGGTGAGCGCGGGCATTCGTAGCGGCGGCGCGACGACCGCGATGCCGATCGCGAGCGCGACGATCGCGCCGATCTTGAGGAAGGTCGACAGGTAATCGCGCGGCGCGAGCAAAAGCCACACGGGGAGGACGGAGGCGACCGCGCCGTAGCCGACCATCAGCACGCAGAGCTGCACCGGGGTCAGCGTGAACAGCGGCGCGAGCGTCGGCGAGGCGGCCACGGTGCCGCCATAGACGATCGCGGCGAGCAGCCCGATGACGCCGAGCACGGAGACTTCGCCGACCTTACCGGGCCGGATCCAGCGCGTGTAGATACCCATCAGGAACGCCAGCGGGATCGTCGCGGCGACGGTGAACAGGCCCCACGGACTGCCGGCGAGCGCGCGCACCACGATCAGCGCGAGCACGGCGAGGATGATGACCATGATCGCGAACGCGCCGATCAGCGCGATCACGCCGGGGACTGCGCCCATCTCCATGCGGATCAGTTCGCCGAGCGACCGCCCGTCGCGGCGCATCGATATGAACAGGATCATGAAATCCTGCACCGCGCCGGCGAGGACGACGCCGGCGAGGATCCACAGCGTGCCGGGGAGGTAGCCCATCTGCGCGGCGAGTACCGGGCCGACCAGTGGGCCTGCACCGGCGATGGCCGCGAAATGGTGGCCGAACAGCACGTTGCGGTCGGTCGCGACGTAATCGAGGCCGTCGGCGCGGCGGATCGCCGGGGTTTGCCGCGACGGATCGAGCTGCATCACGTGCCGCGCGATATACCGTGCGTAGAAGCGGTACGCGATCAGCTGGACCGAGACGGCGGCGGTGACGATCCACAGCGCGTTGACATGCTCCCCACGCTCGAACGCGACGACCGCGAGCGCGCAGGCCGCGAGCAATGCGAGTGCGCCCCAACCGATCTTCTCGCGTAGTGTCATCAGTGCGCCCTCCCGTGCGGTCCGTTATCCGCGGCATCGCGTATTCGTGGCTGGAGCGCTAGCCCTTCGCGGCGGCATCACACCAATGCTCCACCCAGGCGAAGATGCTGCACCCAGGCGAAGATGCTGCACCCCGGCGAAAATGCTCCACCCCGGCGAAAATGCTCCACCCCGGCGACATGCTCCACCCCGGCGAGATGCTCCACCCCAGCGAGATGCTCCACCCCGGCGAAGGCCGGGGCCCA
>JAYVRZ010000358.1:0-8972 GCA_043775965.1 Sphingomonas sp. | reverse complement strand
GGCTCGCCACTATGTTGGCGACGCTGCGCAGGTCGCTGATCGTCGGCGTCAGGATCCACAGACTCGATGCCTATGTACGAGATGGAGAGACATCCTATGCCGAGCCCTATGCGAGATTCTTCGTCCTCGACGGCGACGGGGCCCTCGGCTGGTTTCGAGGATATAGTCCGGCTTGGTCGCGCTTTGGCCAGACAGCTTGAGGGGTATGAAAATGACCTGACCACGACATGGATGGCCAACCACGTCGCTCGCCTGATGGTCGAAGCAGAGCGCGCCGGGACGGACGACCAAGATGTTGCTGAGGGGCGCTGCCGGGAAGCGGTGCTGAGCCTCTGGCGCCATCGACGGACGCTGGGAACCCGGCGGCCGCTGGTCTCTGCGGACGCGATGCTCGACGCGATCACGGCGCTGCGCGACGAAAAGGGTGTTTGGTATATTAACGACCTGTGGCGCCACGAAGGATATAAGCCGGATCGCGCTATAAATGCTGCACTCCATGTCGATGCGGGGGCACGAGCGGTCATTCGCTGTCTGGTTGCCATGTCGTTCGGCCAAAATGCGCAAAAGGATCTTGATTGGCTCGAGTTGGCGCTTTCCCCGACGTTCGCGGACATGGGCGACTATCAGAGTGTCGAGGCTCTGGTTGCGGACGCTAACGGCATCCTTGGGCCTGGCGGCGATGAGCGCAACGTCGCGATCAGGGAGAAGATCAGGGCGGACCTGCGCCTCTTGGTCGCGACGGCCGAGGACATGCTGAGGATCACGACCGAGGTTGGGGAGGGGGACGACCCCGACCCCGACCCCGACTCCGACTAAGATGGTGGCGAAGCTTGATTAGCTCAAGCTTCGGCGGGGCGACGTCTGGCCTATATTGTGTCTTCGCCTGTTGTTTCGTCGCCGAATAAAGGTCTGCAATTGGCGTAACCCGACATTCAGCGATCAAGCCAGTAAGGGCAGGAAAGTCCCAAACATCGCCGTCGGCCGCGATTGTTTGGCCCGACGGAAAGGCGACGCGTGGCACATGAAACGATGTCCGCTTTCCGGAGCCGTAATCGACCGCGAATGGCGAGGTTTGGGTCCAGGGAGCCGCTGGACTGCAAAGCGGACCCAGGGCCGAACGCGGGTGTGGCTTGGTCCGCTGTAGACAAGGAGAAGCATCGAGCGACTAGCTATGATGCGATGCCATCGATCCTTATAGGCATGGGCGCAAACGGGCGTATACCGGTGGCCAATCGGCCGCGCCAGACGAGGCCGAGCGGAGGACCGCCGTGCTGATCACGCTCTTTGCCCCCGACAACGTCCATCTGCTCGAGATCGCCGGCGTGCGGGACGCGCTCTTTGAGGCGAACTGCCGTACGACGACCGACAGGCCGTACGGGGTCCAGCTGGTCACCGAGCACGGTCTTCCGGTTCGTAGTGCGTCCGGCGTGACCTTCATTCCGGATGCCGGGATCGAGCAGGCGACCGAGCCTTCCGACACGCTGATCGTCGTCGGACCGTACGGCGTGCCAGATAGGCCGACCGTCGGGGTGGCGCAGTGGCTTCAAGATCAGGCCCAACGGTCGCGGCGTTACGGGTCAACCTGTACCGGCGCCTTCCTACTGGCTCATGCCGGGCTGCTCAACGGACGACGCGCCACCACGCACTGGCAATATGCCGAGCGCCTGGCCGCCGCCTTTCCCGACATCTCGGTCGAGCCCGATCGGATCTTCGTTCGAGACGGTCCGGTATTTAGTTCGGCTGGTGTGGCCGCGGCGATCGATCTCACCTTCTCGTTGATCGAGGAAGACCATGGCCGTGCCCTAGCCCTCTATGTGGCGCGCCGGCTCGTCGTGTTTCTCAAGCGGCCCGGCGGGCAATCGCAGTTCAGCGCCACGTTGACCGCCGAGGCGCGGACGAGCGGCCCGATTGATCGGGTCCGCCTGCTCGTCCTGGACAATCCTCGACGGGATTTGGGTCTTGAGTCGCTGGCCGCGGAGGTCGGCGTCAGCCCGCGACACCTGTCGCGCCTGTTTCATGCCGAACAGGGGAAGAGACTGGCAGATTATGTGGAACACACCCGGGTAGACATCGCCCGGCGGCTGCTTGAGGAAAGCTCCGCCCCGATCAAGGCGATTGCCTTTGCGGCGGGCTTCGGTTCGACCACGACCTTGAGGCGCGCGTTCATGCGTGGCCTCGGCATCACGCCGCAGGAGTACCGCACGCGCTTCCAGACGACGGGTGGCGCCAAGCCGGGCGAAGACGA
The DNA here is from genome assembly GCA_043775965.1 of Sphingomonas sp. Taxonomy (GTDB): domain Bacteria; phylum Pseudomonadota; class Alphaproteobacteria; order Sphingomonadales; family Sphingomonadaceae; genus Sphingomonas. The sequence goes on along the minus strand of JAYVRZ010000358.1, from coordinate 6,727 downwards.
AGGTGCTGCCGCTTTGTCCTGAATTGCCGCACGCTCGACATTGGGGCCGAGCGCTCGGTCCGGCACTGTCGAAGTCGGAGGTTCATCGCATGCAGCCGACTTTATTGACGCTCTCGACGTGCTCGTTCAAGTTACGGGGCAGTGCTATCACCTGCCTCGTGCGGCTTTCCTGCGCTGCACGCGGCCGCGGTCGTCCGCGATGAAACGCGCGGACCGGATCCCGTACGCTGGTGAGGAGCAATCCCGCTTTGCTGGCAGCCCCAACGTCCTCGAGTTGTCGCCGTGCCTCTGGCCCTTCTGTGAGGACGGAGGCCGGCATGGCGCCTGACAATGTCGCCCCGTCCGCAAAGTTGCGCGTTGTCATAGTTGATGACTCGCGAACCATCCAGGCCATGTTGGACAATGCTTTCAGCAAGCGGACGGACTTCCAAGTAGTAGGCTTCTCCAGCAACGCCGCTACCGCGGTCGACATGATCCGGAGCCTCATGCCGGACATCGTGACGATCGATCTGAATATGCCCTATATCGACGGGGCCACCCTGCTGCGCATGGTCGCCGACTTGGAAACGGTGTGCAAGATCGTCGTCTCTGATGCACCGCTCAAGAACCTGGCGTTGGCGGCGAGCCTGGGACAGGCCGGGGCGGCGCTGTGCCTCGGCAAGACCGATCTCGCTGCCGATCCGGACGCCTTCTTCACCAAAATACGTGCTGCGGCGAGGGGGATCCGCAAAGGCGCGAGGGATCATCGCGGCACCGTGGAAGGGCTCAGCCGTTTGGTCATCGCAGCGACAGAAATTTCACCGGTCCACGCCGAGAGCCACTTCCCCGTGCCGACTGATGAGAAGGATCGCTTGCAGTTCCTACGCCGAACCGATTTGGCGAACAACGAACGGGAGCGGCGGTTTGATCTCGTGACCCGTCATCTGACAAGGGTAACGGATTTCCCGGTCTCGCTTCTGACGTTCATCGACCGGGACACTCAATGGATAAAGTCCGCAAGCGGCCTGGAGATAGGGAGCACGCCTCGGGAGGAGGCGTTCTGCAACTACACCATCGCGCAAGGCGGCGCCTTTGTCGTGGCCAACGCGGCGAGCGATCAGCGGTTCGCTCACTTTCCGTCCGTGACGAACTCCCCGAGCGTGCGGTGCTATGCAGGCTATCCTGTGATCACGAGTGGCGGCATCAATGTCGGCGCCCTTTGCGTGATCGATAACCGCGTCCGTACGGTACCGAAACATGTGCTCGATCAGCTTGCGGGACTGGCCGATATCGTCGCCGAGATGATTGATCAGCGTACAACGACGGGTACTTGATACAACCGGCAAGGGGCTTTCCCAGTCCTTGCGAGCCTATCGACCGATTTACCGAGCAGCGCCATGCCTTCCCCCACGTAGCGGAAGCGCAGCGATGCATCGCCGTGATGTTATAAGTAGACGATTTCACGCAATCTCTTGGGTTGGAGCGCGATGCAAGTTCGATCCCAATTGAGGCGGTCTGCGCGCGGCTTCGCGGTTGAAGACTCCAGATGAACAAGCGTCGGTTTTTGGGGGCGGCGAAGCTGAGCTCGAGTATCCGGTTGTGGGTCGTGTTCGGGGGACGCAGTCGCCGGCTGACATGCCAAACTTACCCTTGAAGCCCTTCCGCTAAGGCATGCCCGAGGCCCGAAAATTATAGGTTGATCGACGCCGAGAGCTTGAAGGTTCGCGGGGCGCCTTGAAGCAAATCGGGGCGTGAGCTGTCGAAAGCGGTCGCCCAATATCGCTTGTTCGCAACGTTATCGACGCCGAAGCGCAGCGTCAGCGGCCGGTTGCTCACTACCGCAACATAGCGGGCGCCGAGATCGAAGCGCGTCCAGCTCGGCAGCGATAATGTGTTCGCGGCGTTGGCGGGTTGCTCGCCGGTGTGCACGACCCGACCGGTAAGCGTGAGCGCCTGGATGATGAACGGCAGATCCCATTCGACGTTGCCGTTGATTAGGTAGTCCGGCACGCCGGCGACCTTGCGGCCTTCGTTCAGACCGTTGGTCTGACGCCGCAGCCTTGCATCGATCACCGACCCGCCGGTGATAATCCGCAGGCCTTCTACCGGCTCCGCCTGGATGCTGAGTTCGATACCCTTGTTGCGCTGAAGTCCGGAAGCCTCGAACCGTGCGGCGTTCGCGGGTGGTGCCGGCAAGGCAGTGGCAATTGCCGTTGCCCGTTCGGTGGTGAAGAGTGAAAGGCTGGCGGTCACCGCGTTGAATGTGAGCTTGCCGCCGACCTCGTACTGCGTCGACCGGAATGGCGGCAGCACTTCGCCGACATTGACGATGTTGAGCCCGCCGCTGATTGCGGGGGCGGTCGCGCCCTGAATCAATGCCTCGATGCGATTTGCGTAGAGCGAGACATGGCCGATCGGCTTTACGACCAGGCCGACCACCGGCGTGACCGCGTCCTTGCTGTACTCGCCAGTCTGCAGCGCCGTCACGTTCGAGTAGGACTTCACGACGATCTGCTGCAGCCGCAGCCCGCCGGTCAGCAGGATGCGGTCGTTCCAGACGCCAATCGTGTCCGAGGCGAATGCGCTCGTCAGGCGGGTGCGCGATATCGGGAAAGGATCTGCCAGGTTTCCGCCTCGCGAGGTGACGCGGCTGGGCTGGGGCACGACGACGGGCGTGTAGATATTGGTGGTGCCCGACGAGATCGCGTAGAACTCGAACGCGTTGCGGTTGGTCAGCCAGTTCATCGACCCGCCGAAGTTGAACTCGTTGGTCACGCCGCCCGCGGCGAGCTTCACGCGCAGGCCCGCCTGCGCCGCCTCGTTGTTGTCGGTGCGGGGGATGCGCGAGCCGGATACAGACGCTGCGCCGGTCGCCGAATTGAGAAGGGACAGCGTGCTGTAGAAGCCATCCTCGGCGCCGTCGCGCGCACCGAACGCGGCATAGACCATCGCATTGTCCGACAGGTCGTATTCCGCGCGGAACTGGCCGTAGATGTCGCGCAGGTCGGTGAAGTAATAGGGCTGCCCGTAGTTGGTGTCGGCCTTCGGGACCTTGGGTATGACGGTAATTGCGGCGGGAAGCGTCAGCTTGGGCCGGATCTGGTTCACGCGAACCTTCTGGTAGGCGAGATCGACCGACAGTCGCAGCGGACCGTTGTCATAGTCGATAGCGCCACCAAGCAGGTATGCGCTACGGAACTCGTCGTTGATCGCGACGTCGCCCCGCCGCGCTGCGCCGTTGATGCGTACGCCCCACTCGCCGCCGGCGCCGAAGCGACGGCTGACGTCGAAACTGCCGCCGAGATGCCCGCTGGAGGTGTAGTTCGTGGTCAGCCGGGTCAGGGGCGTCTTGCCCGCGCGTTTGGGGACGAGGTTGATGCTGCCACCGATCGCGGTGCCGCCGGGCGCCGCCCCGTTGAGGAACGCGCTTGAACCGTTCAGGACCTGGACCGCTTCATAGAGTTCGGGCGCGATCAGTTGCCGCGGTGTGATGCCGTAGAGCCCGTCGAAGCCGATGTCGTCGCCGGCGAGCGCGAACCCGCGGATGACGAACTGCTCGGCTGCATTGCCGAAACCGTAACTCGTCCGCACCGACGGGTCGTTGTCGAGCACCTGACCGAGCGTCTGCGGCTGCTGGTTGAGGATCAGCGCGGAATTGTAGCTCTTGATGGCGAAGGGCACGTCCTCCGCCGGCTTGTCGCCGAGGATGCCGACCCGCCCTCCGAGCGTCACGCCTGTCTGGTTCGCCTTCTGCGCGGTGACGACGATCTCCTCGGTGCGCTCCTCGGACGCCGCATCCTGTGCATAGACGGGATATGCGAAGGTCAAGGCGGATGCGCTAACCGTCAGGCGAAGAAGGGATCGGTTCTTGATCACTGGGTATGTCCTCGATTGCGCTGTTGAGGGACGCAGATGTCATTCAGGTACGGGTGTGCATGGCCCAGGCGACGGTCAGGATCGGCACGGCGAGCCCCACCCACGACAGCCCGTCGCGCCATCCGTCGCCGGTCAGCGCCGCGATCACAGCGACGACGCTCAGCAACGCGATCGCCAATGGAGCCACGAAGATCGAACCGAGGCTCTGCCGCGATGGTCGGCGCGGCCTCATTCTGCGGGCACGACGATGCCGCCGGTTTCGACCTCGCGGACATGCGCCGCGGGGGATGCGCGCCGCTTGCCGAGCCACAGGTATAATCCGCTCGCGAGCAGCACGATCGTGAAGACGTCCAGCACAGCCCACAGGATCTTGAGCGGCAGCCCGCCATAATCGCCGAAATGCAGCGGGCGGGAGAGCGAGAGGGCCTCGTTGTACCACGGCATCGACCGCGCGGTCGTGAATGCACCGGTCTCGGCATCGATCAGCGCGGGTATGAGAAGACGCTCGGTCAGCGGTGTGTCACCTTGGAAAAACACCGCATAATGATGCTTTGAACTGAAGTTGCCGCCCGGAAAGCCGATGAACCGCGGGGTGTTGCCGGGCAGTGCCTTGCGCGCGGCGGCCATCGCCTTGTCCAGCGACACGTAGCGGGAAGGCGGCAGGGCGTCCTTACCGGCGTATTCACGCGTCATCGCGGCAAGCTCGTTCCGCTGCCAGAGCTTGTTGATGGGCTTTTCCAGCGTGTTGATCACGCCCGTTACGCCGACGACGGCCATCCAGGCCAGAGCCACGATGCCGATCAGATTATGATAGTCGAGCCACTTAAGCCTCGTGCTGCGCGACGTTCGCAGCGTGCCGAAGGCGAGTTTGCGCATGAAGGGCGCGTAGAGCACCACGCCGGACAGGATCGCGGCGGTGAACGCCAGGCCCATCGCACCCAGGAACAGCATGCCCGGCAAGCCCAGGAACATGTCCGTATGAATCTTCAGCAGGAACGGCATGATGCCGTCGCCATCGTCCTTGCTCAGCAACTTGCCGGTCGATCGATCGAAGACTTGGATAGTCATGTCCGACCCGGGTGCGTCCGGTTTCGGTCCCGTGGTGATGGTCATCGATGGCTGGTCGTTGTCGAACGCCATGAACAACGGCACTGCGCCAGGACGAGCGGCGAGCGCCTTAGCCATAATCGTGTCGAGAGGGAGCAGTCCTCGCGCGTTGCTGGACGATCCAACCCCCGGCATTCCGAACTGCAGGGCGCCGCCACTCATGCGATCGATCTCGTCACTGAAGATGAGCGGCAGGCCCGTGAGGCACAGCATCAGCAAGAACACCGTGCAGACCAGGCTGGTCCATTTGTGCACGAGATACCACGCGCGGATCGAGGAACTCGTCATCAAGATGCATTGCCGAAATGTTGATATCAATTCGCAATAGCGCGATAAGCAGTTTATGGGTGCCCTGTCAATTTGATCCCACGCTTATGCGGTGCAGACGACAATGCGACCGAAGCACTCTGAGCCCGCGGCAGTACAGTGGTCGAAAGCCGGAAGCTGAACGGGCGGCTGGTTCCGGGCGGTGACCAGCGCGCGGTGGACGACCGCTAATGGGTCTTAAACGGCAGATTGTGCTTATGGACATCGATCGAGATATTGGACGAGAATAGGACCGTTCTGGATCGTGCGTCGTTCAGGGATTTTATTAATGTATCTGACGGCTAATCGCAGAATGTATTGCCAAACGCATAGCTTTGACAGCGTGGCGCTTTCCGTCCGTCAGAGCCCTGGCGTCGTTCATAGCTTTGACTTCAAACGGGGTTAGCGGTCGCCCGAAGATCCGTTCGAAGTGGCCCTGCAGCTTACTCGGTTTCATTTCGGGAGAATAACAAAGTCCGGATTTTTTCATATACCATATGTTAGGCATCCGCCGATGCAAAAGTCCGATGCATTCGGCGGACGCATTCCGTGGCAGGTTTCCCGTAGTGAGCGTCCGAGCCCCCAGTCCGCTTTCCTTCCCTTTCCCGACGGGCCCTCCTTACAGTCACAAGTAACCGTCCAGCGGAACTGAAGGTGCACGGTAATCGCTAACCATAGATCGTTGGTTCTCGGCGACTGAGAGACATCGTGCTCCCGCGTTATTTTGGGAGCTATAATGTCGGTTTTTTACTTTGAGATCGCCGATACCAATCCGAATATTCCGTGCGTAGGTGAAAATCTGCCCTCTCTCGGCTGCTCGATGTTTTGCGCTGAAGTACGCGGGGCTGTTGCTATGTGATCAGGAGGACGTGTTCTGGGAGGGGCAGGAGTGGGTGATGACGGTCACCGACGCAAACCGCCTAACTATGTTTACAATTATGATCTGCGCGACGGCAGCACCTGCTACGTTGAACCTCAAGAAACTGATCTGAGAAGTCTGCAGCCATAGGCGTTTATATCGTCGAGCCTTTAGAAAGCCGCCCGTCGGCCTTCCTCGCCTTCTAAGCCGCTCAGAGAGCGGATTGGCCGGCGAGCGTTGCCATCCAGGCCGATGAACAAATGGCCGGAGTTAGGAAGCGAAGAGGGCAGTCTGAATGGCTGCAAGTGGGTCATAGTGGCAGCCGTCCCGCGATAACCTGGGCCGTGCCTATCGCAATGGCAGTAACAGGTCCGTGATCGCTTCATGTGCCGGTACTAGAGGGAAGAACTTCTGACGTTCACAATAAAGCGGGAAGTCCCGTAGTTCCTCGCCGCTTCCGGGCAACCAGTCGCGGTATAAAAAGAGCGCTGCCGGCTCCAGGTCCTCGCCAGCAGTGCCTAACACGCGCAGGGCCGCTACCCTGCCACCGGGGATCGTCGTGACTTTTACCCCATCGTCATTGGGGGCGATCGCACGATT
>JAYVRZ010000357.1:0-5711 GCA_043775965.1 Sphingomonas sp. | reverse complement strand
ATGGACAAGGTGACGGTCAGCCGCGCGGCGATCGCACTGGTCGAGCGCGGGCTGATGCAGCGCCATGCCAACCCGGAGGATCGCCGCTCGCATCTTTTGCGGCTGACCGATGACGGCCACACGCTCTACGCGTCGGTCGCACCCAAAGCGCTGGATCTGGAGCGGCGGATCTTCGCGGGATTTTCGAAGACAGAAGTCGAGCAGTTCGTGGCGATGCTGCGGCGCATCGATGCGGTGACCATCGACCTCGTTCAGGACTCCCACGGCGGGGTCGGTGACCACATCTCGCGCAGGTAATCGAGCAGCGCAGTGGTGCCCGACGACACCGGCCCGCGCGCGTGCACCGCATAGATGCCGACATCCGCCGAACCCGCCAGTTCGGGCAGAACCCGAACCAGCCGACCGCTCGCGAGATCGGCGCTGACGTCCCATAGCGAGCGCAGCGCGATGCCGACGCCCGCCAGCGTGAGTTCGCGGACGACTTCGCTGGAGTTTGTGGCGACATAGCTCGCGCGGTCGATCGTGAGTTCGCCCTCGGGTCCGGCCAGCCGCCACGGCATCTGGCCCTTTGCGGCAAGCAGCCGATGTTTCGCAAGATCGGCCGCGTCGCTCGGCGGGCTGTAGCTTGGCGCGGCGCAGAGCACGCGGCGGCTGTCGGCTAGACGATAGCCGGTCAGGCTCGGCGGCACGGCCGGGGCGATCCGGATCGCGAGATCGAGCCGGTCGCCGATGACGTCGGCAAAGCCGTCCGACAGATCGAGGTCGAGTTCGATCGCGGGGTGCGCGTCGAGGAACGGCTTCAAATGCGGCGCGATGTGGAGGCGTCCGAACGAGGTGGGCGCGCTGACCCGAAGCGGGCCGGCCGGCGTCTCGGCACGATCGGACACGCGCGCCTCGGCATCGCGGATCGCGGCTAGGATCTCGACCATGTCGCGATGATACACCGCGCCGCGCGGCGTCAGGTCGAGGCGGCGGGTGGTGCGGTTGAGCAATCGCACGCCGAGCCGCGCCTCCAGCCGCGCGATCCGCTTCGACACCATCGCCGGCGAGATACCCATCGAGCGCCCCGCCGCGCTGAGGCTGGCGGTGCGGACGACTTCGGCGAAGAGCACGATGTCAGGGTCCATTCGTTCTCCTAGCGATCAACAGCTTTCGGTTTATGATGTCTAGTGGCGAAGGTGGCGGACGTCTATCGTGCTGCCAGAGCATAGGAGAGCAGCATGGCCGAGATGATTGAAAAGGCAGGCCTGAAGGTCGCCGCATCGCTGGTGGACTTCATCGAGACGCAGGCGCTGCCGGGTACGGGTCTCGAGGCGACCGCGTTCTGGCAGGGCGTGGTGGACATCTACGCGCGATTTGCGCCGGAGAATACCGCGTTGCTCGCCGTCCGTGACGACCTCCAGGCGAAGATCGACGCGTGGCACGACGCCCACGCCGGCAAGCCGATCGACCAGCCCGAATACCAGGCGTTCCTGCGAGAGATCGGCTATCTCGTCGAGGAACCCGCGCCGTTCGCCGTGGCCCCGACCAACGTAGACGCCGAGGTCGCCTTACTTGCCGGCGCCCAGCTTGTGGTGCCGATTCTCAACGCGCGGTTTCTGCTCAACGCCGCAAACGCGCGCTGGGGGAGCCTGTACGATGCACTCTACGGTACCGACGCGATTCCTGGTGCTGCATCCGGCAAAGGGTATGACGCCGAGCGTGGCGCGAAGGTCATTGCCTGGGCTAAATCCTTCCTTGACGATGCCGTGCCGCTGGCCAGCGGATCGTGGTCCGACTGGACCGGCGGCACGCCGCAGCTTGCCGATCCAAGCCAGCTTGTCGGGCATGCGGGCGACAACATCCTGTTGCGCCACAACGGCCTGCACATCGAACTGGTCATCGACCCTCAGCATCCGATCGGCCGCGACGACCCGGCAAACCTTGCCGATGTCGTCCTCGAGTCCGCGCTGAGCACGATTGCCGATCTCGAGGACTCGATCGCGGCGGTCGATGCCGAGGACAAGGTCGCGGCCTATGCCAACTGGCTCGGGTTGATGAAGGGCGACCTGACAGCGAGCTTCGAGAAGGCCGGCCGCACCGTCACGCGCACGCTCGAACCCGATCGGCACTATACCGCCCCCGATGGCAGCGCGTTCACGCTCCCCGGTCGCAGCCTGATGTTCGTCCGCAACGTCGGTCACCTGATGACGACCCCCGCGATCCTGCTCGCCAATGGAGAGCAAGCCCCCGAGGGCATTCTCGACGGCATCGTCACATCGCTGATCGCGCTCCACGATCTGAAGGGAACGGGCCCGATCCGCAACAGCCGCGCGGGGTCGATCTACATCGTCAAGCCTAAGATGCACGGCCTCGACGAAGCGGCCTTCACCAACCGGCTGTTCGACGCGATCGAGGATCTGCTCGGCCTCGCGCGGCACACGATCAAGGTCGGCGTCATGGACGAGGAACGCCGCACCTCGGCCAATCTCGCGGCCTGCATCGCCGCGGTGAAGGACCGCGTGGTGTTCATCAACACCGGCTTCCTCGATCGCACCGGCGACGAGATGCACACGTCGATGCGCGCGGGGCCGATGATCCGCAAGGGCGAGATGAAGACGTCGTCGTGGATCAAGGCGTATGAGGATCGCAACGTCCAGATCGGGCTCGCCTGCGGGCTCAGCGGCAAGGCGCAGATCGGCAAGGGCATGTGGGCCGCGCCGGACCGGATGGCGGACATGCTCGAGCAGAAGATCGCGCATCCGATGACCGGCGCGAACACCGCCTGGGTGCCGTCGCCGACCGCCGCGACGCTCCACGCTACGCACTACCACCGCGTCAACGTTTTCGCCCGGCAGGCGGAGCGCAAGGCAGAACCCATCGCCCCGCTCGACGCGCTGCTGACGATCCCGGTCGCGGCCGGGCATAACTGGCAGCCTGACGAGGTTCGCGAGGAACTCGAGAACAATGCGCAGGGCATCCTCGGCTATGTGGTGCGCTGGGTCGACCAGGGCGTCGGCTGTTCGAAGGTGCCCGACATTCATGACATCGGCCTGATGGAGGACCGCGCGACGCTGCGGATCAGTTCGCAGCATATGGCGAACTGGCTGCTCCACGGCATCGCCACGCCGGAGCAGGCGGACGCGGCGCTGCGGCGGATGGCGGCGAAGGTCAATGCGCAGAACGCGGGCGACCCGCTGTACCGTCCGATGGCCGGGCACGAGGACGAAAGCCTTGCGTTCCAGGCCGCCCGCGCGCTGGTGTTCGATGGCCTGACGCAGCCGAGCGGCTATACCGAGCCGTTGCTCCACGCGTATCGGGAGCGTGTGAAGCAAAGGGACTCGGACTGATGCCACTCTACGCGATCGAAGGAAAACGCCCGACTCTGGCGGACGACGTCTGGGTCGCGCCTTCCGCCGACGTGATCGGCGACGCGCGGCTGGGGGAGGGGGCAAGCGTCTGGTTCGGGGCGGTGATCCGCGCGGACAACACGCCGATCCTCGTCGGTGCGCGGACCAACATTCAGGAAGGCGCGATGCTGCACTCCGATCCGGGCGCGCCGCTGACCGTCGGGGAAGGATGCACGATCGGCCACCACGCGATCCTCCACGGCTGCACGATCGGCGAGAACGTGCTGGTCGGGATGGGCGCGACGATCCTCAACCACGCGGTGATCGGCAAGGACTGCCTGATCGGCGCGAATGCGCTGGTGACGGAGGGGAAGGTGTTTCCGGCCGGCAGCCTGATCGTCGGGTCGCCGGCCAAGGCGGTGCGGGAATTGTCGCCCGAGGCGATCGCCGGGTTGAGGATGTCGGCAGCGGCGTACGCGGCCAAGCAGCGCGTCTACGCCGAGGGCCTGAGGCTGGTCGAGGTATAAAAATCCTCCCCCGCCAGGGGGAGGTGGCTGGCTCTTGCCAGACGGAGGGGGCGGTAAGGGAAACCGCTGTTCCGTGTCCTCCCCCTCCGTCGCCGTTGGCTCCACCTCCCCCTTGCGGGGGAGGATCGTAAGTCAGAACGTCACGCGCCCACCAAGCGACAGCACGACCGCCGAGGCATCGCGCAAGGCACCCGAGGTCAAGATGTTGGTCTGCGCAGCGGTGCCGACATACGCGGCGGTGATACGGTCGATCGTGGTGTTCTCGAAGTCGACATATTGCGCGGCGGCGTCGAGCGCGATGTGGCGCGACAGCTGGTACGAACCACCCGCTGCGTAGGTCCAGCGATCGGCGTCGGGCACGCGCGCGTCGCGCGAGCCGTCCTGGGTCGGCGACTTGGTGCGCTGCACACCGGCGCGTACCGTCAGCTTCGGCGTTACCTCATAGTCGAGACCGCCGGCAAGGCTCCAGCTGTCCTGGTAGTTCTCGGGGATCGCGGTGTTCAGCGGCGCGCCGAGATCGATCGTGTCGAACTTGCTCCAGTTATATGCCACGAGCTGTGCGTCGAGCGTGAGCTTGTCGGTGCCGCGGAACCGGCCCGCGACGATCACCTGGCCCGGCGTGTTGAACGCAGCCTTGGCGCCCGACACGGTCGTGTTCGATGCGGCGAGCGGCCCGACGAGGCCGCTGACGGTCAGGTCGCCCTTCAGGTTATGCCGGATACTCGACTTGTAGCTGATGCCGACCGTCGCGAAGTCGTTATGAAGCTGCACGCCCGCGGTCCAGCCGAGATCCCAGCCGTCGCCGCTCAGCTCCTGCCGACCATCGGGCAAGGATGCGAGCACGTTCGGCAGCGCGTTGCTGAGCGTCGCGTCGGTATATTCGACGTTCAGCGCACCGCCGACGCGGAGCCAGTCGGTCACCGCGACGCCGACCGACGGCTGGATGTCGATCGTCCGCAGGCGGGTCTTGTCCGCGCTGTAGCGGGCCCAGCTGTCCGCATCATAGTTGGTGGTGAAGCTGAACGGCGAGGTGACCGCGAGGCCTACCGCGATCCGGTCGGTCAGCGGGTAGGCGACGGCGCCCGACGGCACGACGCCGTTGTTGATCGGATCATGCGAGTCCGACTGGCCGCTGATCGTGGTGCAGGCCTGGCCCGGCCGGCAGATGCGCGTGCCGGTGTCGATCACGTCGCCCTTGGGACGGATCGCGCTGGCGGCGATCGCGGCGCTGCCATCGCGGATGCCGGCGATCGCCGCAGGGTTCCACCACAGCGACGCCGCGCCGGTGTCGGCGCCTTCACCCGAGAACGCGCGCCCCGCGCCGCGGGCGGACTGCGCCTGGAGGTAGAACGCATCGGCATAGGCGGTGCTGGCGAAGCCGAACGCCGAGACGAGGGCGGAAACGGCGAGCAGCGGGGCTTTGGTGCGGAAAGTCATGGGTCGGTCCTAAGCTGATGATACTGAAAGAATGTGCGGCGCCTCAGCGCACGCGCGTCCAGGTCTGGGTCTTGCAGAGCGGGAAGAACACGCAGCCGCGCAGCTTGAGCTGGTTCGCGCCGAGCGGGGTGATCTTGCCGCTATAGGTCTTGCCGTCCTCGGCATTGTAGACCTGGCCGCTGCTCCAGACGCCGTCCGAGTCCGGCTTGAACCCGCTCAGCATCTGCATCCCCTGGATCGGGCGATTGCGCAGCGCGGTATTCGAATTGTTCGCATCCTTCATCGAAGGATTGGCGCGGATCGCGTCGGAGGTCAGGATCTTGCCGCAGATCGACGGGCCGCACCGGCTGATCTCGACGATCGCGTTGTGGGTCTCGGTCTTCCAGCGGCCGAGAACGGTCTCGGCGGTGGCGGGTGC
>JAYVRZ010000356.1:0-3522 GCA_043775965.1 Sphingomonas sp. | reverse complement strand
TAGCCGTCGAGCGACATCCGCAGCTTGTTGTCGAAGAAGCGGCCCTTGATACCGATCTCGTAATTGGTGACCTTTTCGGGCGAAACCGCGACGTTGATCCCGGCGGCACTGGCAAGGTTCTGCTGGGCCGCGCTGTAGGTCAGGAATGCGGTGTTGAAGAGCCCCGGGTTCACGCCCTTCGAATAGGACGCATAGGTCATCACGGCCGGCGTCACCTGATATTGCGCTATGAAGCGGGGCAGGAAGTTCTTGTAGCTCTGCCCGAGCAGCTTTGCGCCACCGGCATAGACACCGGCAGGAACGAACAGGTCGGTCGTCGCGGTGTACCCGGTCGGCTGTGCATAGGCGTACAGCTTGTCGATCTGATAGCGGCCCTCGGCGCTGAACGTGAGCTTGTCGGTAACGGCGTAGGACAGGCCGTAGAACGCGCCGAAGGTACGCGACCGGGTCGCGCCGCTGACGACCGAGGCATAGGCGCCGGTGCCGAGTGCACCGTTGCCGCCACCAAGGCCCCCTTGCGAGAAGCTGTTCAGATAGCTCGCGCCGAAACTCGCCTTGAGCCGGCCACCCTGGTCGTAGCTGGCGCGGAGTTCCTGCGAAAAGTCGCGGTTGATGCGTTCGACCAGATAGGGAAAGTCGAAATAACTACGTCCGCCAGCGGTCAGGTTGGCGACCGTCGTGTCGCCGTAATTGTCGAGATCGGACAATTGGCTGTAGCGTTCATTGTTGTAGCTGGTCAGCGAAGACAGCGTCACGCCGGTGTCGCCGACCTCGTAATCGACGCCAAGATGCAGGTGATAATAGCGCCGCACGAGGCCATAGCCCTGCACGCCATCGTCGGGATCGATCAGGCGCCCGGTCGGATTGGCCAGGAAATTCTGGATGACGGAGTCGTTGGTGGTATTGGACGAGGGCGTCGTGCTGCTGAGCTTGGGCGCGGTGCCGCAGAAGAACGGGTTCGACACGGCCGCACCGGTGGCCGATTGGCCTGTGAGCGTGCAGTTGGACTGGCCCGGCACGACCACGGCGCCAGCGGCGTTGGTGATGGTGTAGGCGGAGATCAGGCCCTGCGCCGGTGCGCCGTCCTTGTCTTCCGACAACAGCCCGAACGCCTTGATCGTCAGACGGTCCGTGGGCTTTGCGACCAGCATGATCGTCCCGCTGGTGGTCTTCTGGTCGCCGAGCGTCTGGCCGGGCACGGCTTCGTTCTCGTAGGAACCGTTCTTTGAGAAACGATCGCCGCTGATGCGGAAGGTCAGCTTGTCGCCGAAGATCGGACCTTCGATGTCGGCGTGCAGCTTATAGTTGTCGCGGGTGCCGATCATGCCGCTGACCGAACCTGCGAGCACGTCGCCGGGCACCTTGTTGACCACGTTGATCGCGCCGGCAAAGGTGCTGCGGCCGAAATACGCAGCCTGCGGACCCTTCAGGACTTCGACGCGCTCGGGGTCGCTGATCGAGGAGAAGGCGCTCGGCGACGCGACCGGGGCACCGTCGATGAACAGCGCCGAGGTCGGGTTGGTCGCCGCCGACGGCGTGAAGCCGCGAATGATGACCTGCTGGAACGAGCGGTCGTTGCGACCCGCGGCGTTGTTGTTGACGTTCACGCCGGGCGTGAAGTTCGCGATATCGTTGATCGTCGTGACGCCGCGAACCGCGAGATCTTCGCCGCTCAGCGCGGTGACCGCAACCGGCGTGCGGAGAATGCTTTCGGATCGACGACGAGCGGTGATGACGATGTCTCCGCCGGGCTGCGGACTGGCAGGACCGTCGGCCTGCGCAGCGCCGACGGGCTCTGCGGGAGCAACGCCTTCGGTAGGGATCGCGGCCGCGACCTGTGCCGTGGCCGGGGCTGCCAGGAACGCGGTACCCATCATCAGGAGGGGCATCAACGCGGTCGTCGACCGCGCGAGCTGCTTGAGGCTGTTCATGATTATCCCCTTGTCTACCAACACACGCGACGTGCCCCGTGGGAGCGGAGCGGTCGCTCGCCGGCCAGGCCGACGATCCGGAACTCGTGAACTTCCTGCGGCGGGCTTTTCTATCCGTCGACTTGGGTCGTCGGTGATCGGCTCTGCACTATCGGCATTGAACGGGTCACCTTGGGCGACCTTCTCCGTCCACTCTTGATGCTGTCACTTCGTTTCGAAAAGACGGATCCGGGTGGCTATCCGCCTGGTGGATAGTTATGGCCGTCTGGCGGAGCTTCCGGTCATCGCGCCCATCATCACTCGATCAACGCGGGGGCACGGTCTTGTCGAGGAACGCCTTGATATCCTTCGCGAACCGGTCCGGGATCTCCCACATCGGCCAGTGACCGACGTCGGGATAGCGGATCAGCTCGACACGCGTGTTGGCGAAGCGCCTGACCGATGCTTCGGCCCCCTGCGCGATGACGGTGTCGCGTTCGCACCACTGCAGGAGAACGGGCGCGCGGATCGTGCCGGCGATCGCGCCGACGTCGGTCGTCTTGAACAACTCCGCGTTCGATTTCAGGAACGATTGCTGTCGCGCGACGGCGCCGGGCAGGTTCGCCTGATCGTACATCATCCGCGTCAGGTATGGCGGCACGTCCCAGCCGGGATGCGACGTGTCCTGGAACACCCATTCATAGAAGATCTGCGGATGATAATCGGGCAGTACCGCCTTGTTGAAGGCCATCATGGCGCGAATCTTCCAGTCGACGGCGCGAGTCTGGCTGGGGCGTTCGAGCGGCAGGATCGAGAACGCCATCGCGGTGATCCGCTCCGGGTGTCCCGAGGCGTATTGCAACGCCACGTTCGACCCGTTCGAGGTCGCAATCACCGCAATCTTCGGAATTGCCAGACGATCGAGCACGCCGCCGACCAGTTCGGCCGCGCGCTTCGTCGTATAGCCGTTTTTCTGATCGAGCCCGCTAAGGCCGTAAGGCGGCCAATCCATCCGCACGATCGTGTAATAGGGCTTCAGCCGCGCGACGAGCGGATCCCATTCGTGCAGATTCACGCCGGTTCCGTGTAGCATCAGGACCGGAGGGCCCTTGCCCTCGACGCGGACATGGACATCAACGCCGTCGATATGCAGGAACTGCGACGGTGCGCTCGCATACCGCTCGACCAATTCGGCGCGATCGCTGGCGAACCACCCAGCGCGGGCGGGCACGTACCAGGCAAGCCCGACGAGTAGAAGTATGACGACGACGCCTAGCGCGCCTTTGATCGAGCGAGTCATGGGTAGATCCTGTGGCTTGGCAAGCGATGGGACGCGCGCGGAAGGCGGATTATGGCCGTATCGCCTGCAGATAGGCGTCGACCATGAGTGCGAAGCGATGCGGCACCTCCATCGGCGGATAATGGCCGACATCGGGCATGCCGACGAAGCTGATCGCCGCCGCGGAATCGAGATGCGCGACGAGCGCCCTGCCCTCGGTCGGCGTCATCACCGGATCGTGCATTCCCCATAGGATCAGCACCGGTGCCTTCACTCCGTGCAACCGCGCCATCGTCGTCGGCGCGTCCGCGGTCAGCGCGTGCAGCTTGAACT
>JAYVRZ010000355.1:0-11804 GCA_043775965.1 Sphingomonas sp. | reverse complement strand
GAAAGACGGATGATGTTGCGGTCGAACAGACGGGTGTTTGGCATAGGTGACAGATAGGGTGCCGGACGCGTAAAGGAAAGCTATGACCGATCAGACGATTCTTTCCATCCGCCGGCCTGACGACTGGCATGTTCATTTGCGCGATGGCGCCGTCATGCGCAGCGTCGTGCCGTATACCGCGCGGCAGTTCGCGCGCGCGATCGTCATGCCGAACCTGACGCCACCGGTGACGTCGATCGAGGCCGCGACGGCGTATCGCGCGCGGATCATGGCGGCGCTTGATCGGAACGGGGCGCTTGATCGGAGCGGGGCGGGCGATCGGAACGGGATGGGCGATCGGAGCGGGGCAGGTGGCGGCTTCACGCCGCTGATGACGTGCTATCTCACCGATGGCACCGATCCGGCGGAGATCGCGCGCGGCTATGCCGAGGGCGTGTTCGCGGCGTGTAAGCTGTACCCCGCGCATGCGACGACCAACTCGGCGCACGGCGTCACCGACATCCTCGCGCTGACCGGCGTGCTGGAGACGCTGCAGCGGATCGGCATGCCGCTGCTGATCCACGGCGAGGTGACCGACAAGTCGATCGACATCTTCGACCGCGAGGCGGTGTTCGTCGAGCGCACGCTGGCGCCGCTGACGCGCGATTATCCGGCGCTGAAGATCGTCCTGGAGCATATCACCACATCGGAAGCCGCGGCGTTCGTGGCCGAGGCGGATCACCCGATCGCGGCGACGATCACGCCGCAGCACCTGCTGATCAACCGCAATGCGCTGTTCGACGGGGGGCTTCGGCCGCACGCCTATTGCCTGCCGGTGCTGAAGCGCGAGACGCATCGGCTGGCGGTGCGGCGGGCGGCCGTATCCGGATCGCCGCGGTTCTTCCTGGGTACCGACAGCGCGCCGCATGTCGTCGGCGCCAAGGAATCGGGCTGTGGGTGCGCGGGGATCTTCAATGCGCCGTTCGCGCTGGAGGCGTATCTCGGCGTGTTCGACGAGGAAGGTGCGCTCGACAAGTTCGAGGGGTTCGCATCCGAGCACGGCGCGCGCTTCTACGGGCTGCCGCTCAACGAAGGGACCGTGACGCTGGTGCGCGACGCGGTCGACGTGCCCGCGTCGATCGGTACGGGCGAGACGGCGGTGGTGCCGTTCCTGGCGGGGACGCGCATCGGGTGGCGGTTCGAAGGGTGAGGGATCGCGGGTAGCAGGCGCCTTCGCCGCTGCGCTCGCTTCTCGGCCGCACAGCCGTCGCGCGAGCTCGTCCTCTCGGCCGGTCCTCTCGGGCCCGCTCTCTTGGGCCTGCTCTCTCGGCGCATCCCCCCGGCCCGCTTTCTCGGCCCGTTCTCTCGGCCTGTCACCCGGAGCCCGCCCCCTCGGCCCGTCATCCCAGCGAAAGCTGGGATATCCCGGTTGGGGTACGTGACGCCCGCCTCGTGAAGATCCCAGCTTTCGCTGAGATGTCGGGTGGGGGGGGCGGCTAAAAGTTGCAGAACGGAACGAACCGTTGTTCGTGCCTCCGCTCGCCCGCCGTCCTGACGACGGTCGGGACCCAGTCTCATGAACGCAAAATGCAGGATTCGGGGTTCCGCCGTCAGGACGACGACGCCCGTAGCCGGTCGAGCCATAAGCGCGCTTCCTTCTGCTCGCCGACCGCGCTGGCGCTGACCGGGCCGCGCGCGGCGAAGAAGTCGCGGTGGAGCGTGAACGGGTCGAGCATCAGCCGCTCTCGCATGTCGGCGATGTCGGAGCCCATGTCCTCGAGCGCGTCGATCGTCGGCGCGATCGCGGCGCGGACGCGGCGGTCGGCGTTGCGGTCGAACAGTCCGAGCGATCCGGAGGCCGTCTTCTCCAGCGCGGCGACGAGGGTCTCGCGATATTGTAGCTCGAGGTCCTCGCGCTGGGCGTCGAGGCGGGCGAGGCGGTCGGGTTTTGCCATGTTCCGGGGGTAGGGGAATTGCGCGCGGGTCGCCACGGGGAATGATGAGGCGCGCGCGATCGTGGCGGGGGCGGGGCCGGCGCGCGCTGCGCTTCTCTTGCCAGACTGAGGTTGTGAGATCCTTGCAGCGGGCTTGCTCTGCTCAGGCGAGAGGCCGAACGGAGGCGGCGTTGGCGCGGATCTGTGCTGTCTCGTGCGCGCCGTGGGCAAAGCCCACGTCGTCGGTCGGGGCCTTGCCCCGCCGGCCGGGCTCGTCGGAGTCAGTCGGGCGTGGCCGGCTGCCCGACTTCGCCGTGCGCGCCGTGGGCAAAGCCCTCGTCGTCGGTCGGGGCTTTGCCCCGCCGGCCGGGCTTGCGCGAGTCAGCGGGGCGCGGCCCGCTGCCGTGCTTCGCCTAAAACGGTAACCACCTGCTTTTGTGCGTGATGTTCATATACCCGACGTTCACGCCGGCGCGCCAGCCGACGCCCAGGCGGATCGGGATCAGGACGACGTTGCCGCGTCTCAGATACGTCGCCGCGAAACCGCCGACCAGGTACAGGCGGCCTTCGACGGCGGGGAAGCGCTTATACAATTCCTCCGTGTCGTAGAGGTTGTAGACCAGCACGAACACCTTATTCGCGTCGCCGCCGATGTCGAAGCCGACCGATGGCCCGGTCCAATAGACCGGCTGCTGCCCCTCGACCTTGTGGCTCATGATGCCCGATCCGTAGCGGACGCCCACCACGAACGCGCCCGACGCCTCGCGGCCGGCGATATAGGCGTTGGGCTGGCCCTGGTCCTTCAGGATGTTCTCGAGGATGCCGCCGAGCCCCGCCGCGCCCTTGCCGAAGACGCCTTCGCCCGCGGCGAGCAGGTCGTCGCGCTGATAGGTCTCGGCGGCCTGCGTCGTCGCCTCGGCACGCGCGGCCTGCGTCGACGTATTGGCGGGCGGCGAGGGGGCGGGGGCGGGCTCGTTCTGGACCTGCGTTTCCGGATCCGCAGGACGCGAGGGTTGCGTGGTCTGCGCGTTCGCCGGCGGCGCATAGGCCCGTGGCGACAGATCGCGGTCGATCGCCTGGTTGGGATCGATCGTACGGACCTGCGCCGACGCGCTGGCGGCGCCCCCGCACACGCCGCCGCACGTCGCGGTCGCAATGGCACCCAGGCCAAGCCAGAAGCTACGCATGTCGATCCCCAAAACTCGCCGAAAACACGGGAGGCGCCCCGGTCGGGGCCACGCTAACCCCTAAGCGCCGAGTTAACCAGCGCAGGGCTTGCCGCGCAATGAACGAACGGGACGGCGGCGTCGAATTCGGGCGCATTCGGCTGAAATCCGGGGTGAACCGCGAAATCGCAAGAGAACGACCGAATTCCGACCACCGCGCGATTACAGCGATTGCCCCCTTCGCCGACCCCCGCTATAGCCCCGCATCTGCTGCAGCCGGAGACGTGGGTGAGTGGCTGAAACCAGCGGTTTGCTAAACCGCCGTACCGGGTTTACTGGTACCGAGGGTTCGAATCCCTCCGTCTCCGCCAGCCTCCGTTGTTTTCATTGAATAAATCTGAGAATGACCGGGCGTTGCCCATTTTCGGTTTGGCTTGCGGCGGACGTTGGCGTTTGCCAGCGGACTTTGAGGCTGACGCTTCAGCGGGCAGGCTCTGCAGATGCGTTCAGTGATATCGAGCATCATATCCGGGTTCCTCGATCACTTTGATTGCTATGAGGCCGCCTGCGCAGATCGAACCGAAGCATTCATTGGACTTCAGGAAACCCTGTGCGCTGACGGCATCATTTTACGACCCTGACGGGCCGGTGTTTGCGACTGACGCGTCAAATCATGTCGAGTAGATTCGAGCAGGCTTGTCGGCGTCATTCCGTGCGCCGCGAGCGGATCAAATGTGGCCAGTATGGTGAGACAAACTTCTTCCAGTGTTCGCGCGCTTACGCTGATCGCAGAGGGTGACGGTCCGGACAACCTGAAGCAGATGGCGGCGAACGCCCACCTCCTTGGCGGAACGCAAATGTCGGCTGTGTGCTTCAAGGTGCCGTTAGTCACGTCGCTCGGAGACGACGGCTTTGTTTCAGTTTTTCCATTCTAACGGCGCCGCCTCGCGATCGGGAACGGATGAAGGAATGTCCGGAGTCGGGAAGCGCGAGGACGACGCCGAGCGTCTGCCTATGGGTCTCGTTCCCACGGATCTGCCAGTCGGGACGTGCGCAATCCCGGTTAGCCAGAACATTGCGAGCCGATCTGAAAACCACTGCTCCAGTCGACGCTCGCATTCATATTCATCTCCCGTGTCCCATGCCCTGCTGGCCTTTACGAGAAGGACAACTAGAAACCGGTCCGGGGTAAGGTCTTGCTGCGGTCGCACGCGCCCATTCGGCAGGCAGCATTCCGACGAACGATTCCGGCCGGAAACTCACTCGACTACAGAGAAACCTTCACAACCCAGGATCCGGGCATGTCAGAACCGTTCTAGATCCCGCGCGACGTGTACCGGTCCCTTGAACGTCGGTGCGATCCCGCGGGAATAGCCGGCAAGATCCTGCTCCCCGTCTGCCCCCGGTGCGAGGTGCGTGAGCACCACTTCGTCAACGCCCATTGCCGCCGCCATCTTGCCAACCTCGCTGGGGGACAGATGGTCGTCGCGCATGTGCGCCACCATGTCGGGGAGCATCGCTGCGGGCAGATCAGGTGCCCTTTTGAGGTTGGCGAGCATCTTGTCGAGATCGATCACCTCGCTGACGAGTACATCGGCACCCTTGCCGAGCGCCTCGACGTTGCGCGACGGGCCGGTGTCTCCGGTGTACAGGAAGGTGCGCCCCGGCGTTTCGATGCGGAACGAATAGGACCGGGCCAGCTGCGCGTTCGGGCTACCGGGCGCAAAATGGTAATGTGTGTTGGTCACGGCGAGCACGCGGATGTTGACGTCCTTGTAGACTTCGGCCGGGGTGTCGAGCGTCAACGCCATGTCGCGCGGTGCGACGGTAGCGCCGATCGATGGCTTGCCCTGGCCGCCGCCGCCGCCGCCGATCGGCGCGAGCTCGACCGGACGGTCGGCGCTAACCAGCGCCTTTACCATATCGACCGTTCCGGGCGGTCCGACGATCGGCAGTGGCGCGTAGCTGTTGAACATCCAGCGGCTCGAAATCAGCTGGCCGAGGTCGGCGTCGTGATCGATGTGGTGATGCGACACGAAGATCGCCTTGACGTTCCGCAACGGCAGCCGCGCCCCGACCATCTGTCGCTCGGTCCCCGATCCGACATCGAAGAGATAGGTCGCGCCGTTCACCACCAGCGCATTGGCGGGTTCCGATCGCTCCCGTCGGATCTGGGGCCCGCCACCGGTTCCAAGCGTCACCCATACCGATTTGCCTTCGGGCTTGACCGCCGCTGTCGTCTGCGCGCCAGCAGGTGCGGCAAGAACGAGGGCGGCCGCCAAGAGGCAGTGCGAAAGAGTCATGATCTGTCCGCTCTCAAAAACTGTCGAGGTCGTGCGCCACCGCGACCTGGCCGCGATACGTCTCATGCGTCTGCTTGATCAGCGCCGGAGCGATGCTGTCGGTAGGCCCGGCGATGCTCAAGTGCGTGAGGACCAGCCGCGATGCGCCAGCCGACGCCGCGATCTGGCCCGCCTGCTGCGGGGTAAGATGTTGCGTCTTGAGGTGCTCGATCAACGCCGGGCGGGCGCGTTCGGGGATAGGCGACTTCGGCCCGGACAGGTTGGCGACGATTCCGGGCAGATCGATCACTTCGCTGACGATCAGTCCCGCGCCCTTGAAAAGCTGCGCCACCCCCTCGCTGACGCCGGTGTCGCCGGTATAGCCGATCGCATAGCCGGGCACGTCGAAGCGGTACGATAGCGACTGCGTGCCGTTGTCCGTCGGGTGGCCCGGCGGGTCGTCGAAATGCGAATTGCGCACCGCGCGGATGCGGACTCCGTCGACCGTGAGGTCGCTACCCCCTTGCAGCGTCACCACCTTGACGGTGTCGGTCAGGGCGGCATGACGCTGGCTCGGATCGATCGCCGCCACCGGTTGCATCGACGCGATGATGCCTGCGACCAGCTTGTCCGTCCCGGGAGGGCCGTAGATGGTCAGCGCACCCGGCGCGCTCTGCATCCAGCGCAGTCCGATCAGTCCCTGCAATCCGGCGGTATGGTCAAGGTGAAGGTGGCTGATGAATACGGCAGCGATCGCCGCTGGCTGCGCGCCCTTGGCCGCAAGCCGCTCGGCGCAGCCGTCCCCGCAATCCACCAGCCAACGCTTGTCACCGAAGGTCAGCAGGTTGGCGGGCTGCGACCGATCGTCGTGAACGACCGGTCCCCCGGCGGTGCCGAGCGTCGTCCAGATCATCGGCCGCGTTGCTGGGGGTGCTGGTGTCTGCGCCCATGCCAGCGACGTACCGCTGAGCAGGACGGCTGCGAGTATCGTCGTTCGCATCGCTTGGTACCTTTGCATCATCAGAATTTGGCCGAGACGCGCACGCCGTAAGTTCGCGGGGCGCTGACATTGTAGGTGAAGATCCCGGCAAGCGCGAAATTGTTCGATGCCAGGGGTATCCGGTTGTTCTCGATATTCTGAACGTAGCCGGCGATCGTGAAATTGCTGCCTGCCGGCGTGACACTCAACTGCGCATTGGTTGTCCAGGTCGAACCGATATATTGGAAAGGTAGATATTCGAAGCCGATGACGCGTGTTGTCTTGTACTGCGTGTCTACCCGCCCGACGATCCGCGTTTCCCCCAGTTTGACTGTCTGTTGAGCGCCGAGGTTGAGGGTCCACTTCGGCGAGTTGAAAGACGGTTTTCCAGAGCAATCGACTGTGTAGAGAGTGTTTGCGCCGTTCAGAGCCGCGGCGCAGCCGGTGTAAGGCGGCGCGTTGCCGACCGGTACCTGGAACACGAAACTGTCGTAGTGTGCGTCGAGATACTGCACGTTTGCCGACAGCAAGGTATTTTCGGTCAGGAGGAACTGACTTTCGACCTCCACGCCCTTGTTGGTCGAACGGCCGACATTCTCGGTGAAATTGCCTTGCAGACCGCGGCTGTCGATACCGGCATGGGTGACCTGCTGGTTGCGGAACTTCCAATAAAACGCTTCGATGTTGAGTTGGAGGCGATTGTCGAAGAAACGGTTCTTCAAGCCCAGCGTATAGGCCGTGATATATTCGGGCTGATAGGTTTCGTGTCCTGGCGAGAGGGAAAATCCGCCCGAACGGAACCCGTTCTCATAGCTTGCGTAGAGCAGCGACCGCGGCCCCACGTCGAATTCGGCGGCAGCCCGCCAATTGACCTTATTGGTATCGAGCGGCGTATTTACGTTGGTCAGCACCCGCTGCACGATCGCGCCGGTGCCTGGCAGCGGAATCGTGCCGCCGGTTGCCGGGGGAATGGCGAAACCAACCTGACTGGCGTCATCGAATGTCGGGATGATCGGCGCATTGGGGCAACTCGGCACGCCGTTGACGCGTGCGGTGCAGACCACCTGTATCAGGTCTGCCGTTCCATCGAAGCGCTTGCGTTCGTCGGTATAGCGAAGCCCGCCCACCAGGCGCAGGCGATCGGTGAGGTGCGCTGTCAGTCGGCCGAACGCGGCTGCCGCCTTGGTGGTCGACGTGAAAGACTGGAACGGCGAAAGGGCTTGCTGATTGAAGGTGTAGTTTCCCTTCACCGTCTCATCAAAGTAGAATCCACCCAAGACATAATCGAAAATGCCTGCCAGACGGTCGCCGCCGAGACGAGCTTCGACACTATACTGAGAATCATTTTCCTGCAGATAGGCTTCAAACGACGGGATCGTGAAAATCTGGTTGATCTTCCCGGATCGGAATGCAGGAATGATCGTCAAAGTGCCTATCGGGGACCGCCAGTTGATCTCGGCGTTGGCGCCGTAGAAGCGGTTATCGATGAAGTTCTGCCGGTCGAGTGGCGCGGCGGTGCGGCCATTCAGGCCGACAAACCGCGTTGACCGATATGCCTGCGAGGCAGGGTCGAACAGGCCCGTGTCGACACCCAGTCCCGATGGCGTGGTGACGAAGGCCTTGGCGGCGGCGTTGTAGGAATAGCCATAAGCGTAACTCGAACCGGTGCCTATCCCGCCGACGCGCGACGTGTCTGCGGCGACACGGA
Organism: Sphingomonas sp.; assembly: GCA_043775965.1. Taxonomy (GTDB): domain Bacteria; phylum Pseudomonadota; class Alphaproteobacteria; order Sphingomonadales; family Sphingomonadaceae; genus Sphingomonas. Next base: position 3,756 of record JAYVRZ010000355.1, on the reverse strand, counting down.
TGGTCAGCCGATCGGTCAGCTTGGCCAGCATCTGGACGCGCACGGCGGCGAGATCCTCGTCGGAGGTGCCATCGGAAAGGTAGCCGTCATGCTTGGACCGGATCGCCGAGACGCGAATTGCGCCGTCCTCTCCGAGCGGCAGATTGAGCGCGCCTTGGATATTATAGGCATTGTAGTTGCCATAGCTGGCGCTCGCGAAGCCCGAGAACGCACCGGCGACCGGACGCGCGGGCAAGACGTTCACCGCACCGGACGTCGCATTACGACCGTACAGGGTTCCCTGCGGTCCCTTCAGCACCTCGACGCGGTCAAGATCGAACAACAGGCCCTGGGTCGACGTCGCACGGCCGACATAAACGCCGTCATAGTTAAACGCTATCGCCGGGTCGGTGTAGCCGTTGACCGCGAAATTGCCGACGCCACGCACGAAGAAGGTCGTCGCGGTGCCGCCCGCCGGCTGAATGGAAATCGCCGGGACGAGTTGGCTGAGGCCGGCAGGCGTCGTGACGTTACGTTCGGTTATCGCGGCACTGGAAACGACTGCAACGGCGACCGCCGCACGCTGCAGGTTTTCGGAGCGCCGCTGCGCCGTAACGATGATGTCGCCAAGGCCGTTTTCCGCAGGAGGCGCCACTTGGTCGGCTTGGGAAACGGGTACCGGCGCCGGGGTGCTGGCAGCGTCGGTTTGCGACTGGACAGGTGCTGCGGTCAGACTGGCCGGCGGAGCGACCGTCTGATCGGGGAGGCCCTGAGGTGTCGCTGTCGATGCCGGGGCCTGCTGCGCGATCGCGCTCGACCCACACGCGATTAAACTGGTGCCCGCGAGCATCCGTAGGATTACCACCCTCATTCGTCCTCTCCCCATAGCCGTTGTCACGGTCTTTTCGGTTCTGGCGGGCGACGCCCCGCCAGATGACACAGCAATGGCGGGCAATCCGATATTTGGTCAAATAATGATACGTGGTAGGCTTATGCGTTTTTCTGATGGATCATTCCGCCATGCTCGACGCTCGCCATCTCCGCATTCTCCTTACGGTCGTTCGCTGCGGCTCGTTCAGTGCGGCGGCGCGCGCGCTCAATATGTCGCAGCCCGCGGTTTCGATGCTCATTGCGCAACTCGAGGATCGCGTCGGCGCCAGGCTGGTCGAACGAGGGCGACAAGGCGCCAGAGCGACGCGTGCGGGTGAGATCCTGGCCCGTCGTGCCGAAATGCTCGAGCGCGTACTCGAGCAGGCCGAGGAGGAGGTGGCGCTTGGATCACAGGACGTGCTGGGTCCGGTGGCGATCGGGGGAACGCCCGGCGCGTTGATGTCGCTGCTGCCCAAGGCGATCGCGACCCTGCAGGCGCAGGGCATGCGGGCCGCGTTCAGGGTTCTTCAGGCCACCGATGGAGATCTCAACGAGATGCTCCGCGATCACAGCATCGATCTTGCGATCTGCACCGTCGGCATCGGCAGTCTGCCGGAGGACATCGTCGAGCGGACGATTACCGAGGATCGCTTCGTTCTGGTGATGCGCGCTGATCACCCGCTCCAGGCTAGCGTGGCTCGGCTGGAGGAACTCGTCGATGCCGACTGGGTGCTTCCAAGCGACGGTGGCGCGTTTCAAAGGCAGATCGAGGCGATGTTCCTCGGCGCCGGCGTACGCATCCCGACCCACGGCGTCCGGTCCGACGCATTGGCGGTGACACGCGAGATTATCCGTTGCTCGGATCATCTCAATATCGCGCCGATCGATATGGTTCGAGCCGATGTCGAAGCGGGTGTGCTTCGCGTCATCCCGCTAGCCTCCGCGTTACAGCCAAGATCCGTCGGCGTGCGGATGGTGCGCGACCGGCGGCAGGCCGAACTCACCGAGATGTTGATCGCGGCCATGGCTCGCAATGGTGTTCCCCCCGTTCGCCAGGTCGGCGATATGCGCGACCGGGACGGGGCGGTGGGCTTGCCGCGATCGGAGCGCGGCCGATCGGCTGACGACGGGATCGCTTAACTGCGCTTCGCACCCGAACGGCGGCGCCGAATCAGTATTGCCGAGCATGCCGGGTTTGAAGCCATCGAGCTATCGAATGTTCCCCGCGTCTTCGGCATAGGTTGCGGAGACACGCAAGGTCAGGCGACGGTCGCCTGAAGCTGCTCGGTCACGGGCCGCTCGGCGGCGATCGCGCGACTGATCATCGTTCGAGCGCGGGCACCTCCTGCATCGATGTTGAGCAGCAGAAGCTTGCGTCCCGGATAGCGATCCAGATTTTGCTGCTGGCGTTGCAATATCTCCATATCTTCGCCGAAGATCGCACCCTGTCCCTGGCGGATCGTGTCCGTCAGGGCCCGGTCGTCCGCGGCAAACCGCCGCGCCATGCCCCAAAAATACCAATGCGACGTCTCGGTTTCGGGCGTGATGAAATCGACGACGATGCTGGATGCCTTCACCGAATTATCCGCGTCGTACCCATCGTTTCCGGCCAGGGCGACGCCGACCTCGATCAGGACATGGCTGGGCAGCGAGAACCGGCACACCTGCCAACGGTCGACCAGCACGTCGTCCGGCAAGCCGGCCCCCCGCAACGCCATCTGCCAGAATGGAGGCGGCATGATCCCGTCCATGAACCGGCTGGTCACGATCTCTTCGCCCTCCACTCGGGTCCTCACCGGCGCTTCGTCGATTTCCTTCTGACCGATGCTGGATGCATGGACATAGGTTTCGTGGGTCAGGTCCATCAGATTGTCGATCATCAGGCGGTAATCGCAATCGACGTGATACAGGCCGCCGCCATAAGCCCAGTATTCGCTCTCGGCCCACTCGAGGTGGTGCAGCTTGGCGGTATCGGCCTGCTCGACATCGCCGGGCCAGACCCAGATAAAGCCATATCGTTCGATCGTCGGGAAGGTGCGGATCGGCGGAAAACCGCCAACGCGTTGGCCCGGCATCGAGACGGTGGTGCCTTGGCATCCCATCGCCAGACCATGATAGCCGCACACCAGAACCCCGTCCCGGACCGTACCGAGCGACAGCGGTGCGCCGCGATGGGGACAGAAATCGTCGAGCGCCGCGACCTTGCCGTCAGGTCCACGGAAAAACACGATGCGTTCGCCGCAGATCTGACGGCCTAGCGGCTTGCCAGCGATCTCATCCGGCATGCAGGCGACATACCATGCGTTGCGGGGCCATGTTGGCACTGGGGATTGCTCGGTGGACACGTGAAGCTCCTAACGAAACGATGTTCTTATTATTGGATCCAATACATCAGTCCCGATTTCTCGTGTCAACGGCGATTGCACGTTGCCTGTGGGATTCCCCGCCCTAGAGCCGGACTATGGAACGCCGCATGAAACCGGGCCAACGGGTCATCGTCGCGCTGCGCAAGATGATTGCCTCCGGGGAACTTGCCGACGGCGTACGGATCGCCGAGATCGCCACGGCGGAGCGCTTGAACGTGTCGCGAATGCCGGTGCGGACGGCGTTGCGCGCGCTCGAACAGGAGGGGCTGGTCGTGAAGCTCGGCGCCCGCGGCTATGCTGCGCGGGGTGCTACCGCTGCTCAGATCGCCGGCGCAATCGAGGTCCGCGGCGTGCTGGAGGGGCTGGCGGCGAGGATCGTCGCCTCTCGCCCGGTATCCGCCGGACTCGCCAAGCAGATCGAAGAGTGCATCCAGACCGGCGAGGCATTGTTCAGCAGCGGCACGTTGACCGCAGGCGATCTCGAACGATTTTACGACTATAATCTCGCCTTCCACAACCTCATCGTGGATGCCAGCGGCAA
>JAYVRZ010000354.1:0-12096 GCA_043775965.1 Sphingomonas sp. | reverse complement strand
GCTTCCTTGTTGCCGAACGCCGCGTAGAGACTGGGCTTGGTGATCCCCATCTCGGCGGTCAGTTCGGCCATCGACGCGCCTTCGTAGCCGTTGCGCCAGAACACGCGCAGCGCACCCGCCAACGCCACGTCGAGATCGAACTCGCGAGGACGGCCCTTGGGGGCGGTGAGTGAGCAGAGCCTATTCATACCGTTCGGTATATAGTGACATCGGGCAAAAGGTCCAGTGACTGGAATATCTTGCCGGACGCGGTCATCGCCCGACCGCGGTATAGGCGAACCCGGCCTGCTCGACGTCGGCGCGCTGGTAGACGTTGCGCAGGTCGACCATCACCGGGCCCGCCATCACGCGCTGCAATCGCGCGAGATCGAGCGCGCGGTACGCGTCCCACTCGGTCACGATCACCACCGCGTCGGCGCCTTCGGCCGCGTCGTACGCGTCGGTGCAATAGACGAGGTCGGGCATCATCGCCTTGGCGGGTGCCATGCCCTCGGGATCGTGCGCGCGAACCGTGACGCCCGCATCCGCCAGTGCGGTGGCGATCGCCAGGCTGGGGGCGTCGCGCATGTCGTCGGTGTTCGGCTTGAACGTCAGGCCGAGCATCGCGACGGTCTTGCCCCGCGGGTTCTCGCCGAGCGCCGCGAGCACCTTGCGGCCCATCGCGCGCTTGCGGCTGTCGTTCACCTTCACGACCGCTTCGACGATATGGATCGGGGTCTGGTAGTCCTCCGCGGTCTTGAGCAGCGCGAGCGTATCCTTGGGAAAGCACGACCCGCCATAGCCCGGCCCGGCGTGGAGGAATTTCTTGCCGATCCGGTTGTCCAGGCCGATCCCGCGCGACACGTCCTGCACGTCCGCACCGACCGCCTCGCACAGGTCGGCGATCTCGTTGATGAAGGTGATCTTGGTCGCGAGGAACGCGTTGGCGGCGTATTTGATCAGCTCCGACGTGCGCCGCCCGACGAACAGGATCGGCGATTCGTTGAGGTAGAGCGGGCGATAGACGTCGCGCATCACCTGCATCGCGCACTCGTCCTCGGTGCCGATCACGATCCGGTCGGGACGCTTGAAATCGCCGATCGCGGCGCCTTCGCGCAGGAATTCGGGGTTCGAGACGACCGCGACGTCGATGTCGGGCCGGATCTCGCGCAGGATCGCCTCGACGCGGTCGCCGGTGCCGACCGGCACGGTCGACTTGGTGACGACCACGGTCGGTCCGGTGACGGCGGCGGCGATTTCCTCGGTCGCGGCGAACACATAGCTCAGATCGGCATGGCCGTCGCCGCGCCGCGACGGCGTGCCGACCGCGATGAAGATCGCGTCTGCGCCTGCGACCGCGCTCGCGAGATCGGTGGTGAAGGTGAGCCGGCCCGCGGCGACGTTGGAGGCGACGAGCTGGTCCAGGCCCGGCTCGAAGATCGGCATGCGACCGGCGTGGAGCGCGTCGATCTTCGCCTGGTCCTTGTCGACGCAGATGACGTCGTGGCCGAAGTCCGAAAAGCAGGCGCCGGACACCAGGCCGACATAGCCAGAACCGATCATCGTGATGCGCATCGACGTTTCCTCGAATGATTGCCCCCGGAACCGGCCAGAAAGCTGGGGCGACCTATTGAGATAAACCGCGCCCCATGCAAGCTGGCCAGCGACGATCCGCGCGCCCGTCGCGCGACCCGCCAGTCCCGCACGACCGGACTGGCAATCCCCGGTTGGAGACACCGTATGAGCCGATTCCTGATCACCGGTGCTGCCGGATTCATCGGCTTCCACCTTGCCGCGCGGCTGTTGCGCGACGGGCACGAGGTGGTCGGTTTCGACGGGATGACCGCCTATTACGACATCCGCCTGAAGCAGGCGCGCGTCGACCTGTTGCGCCGGCATCCGACGTTCCGGCTCGTCACCGGCATGCTGGAGGACCGCGATGCGCTGGCCGCCGCGGCCGATCTCGCAACGCCCGACGTGATCGTCCACCTCGCGGCGCAGGCAGGCGTGCGCTATTCGATCGAGGCGCCGCGAACCTATGTCGACAGCAACCTGGTCGGTTCGTGGAACGTGCTCGACATCGCCAAGGCGGTCGGGTGCAGGCATCTGCTGATGGCGTCGACCTCGTCGGTGTACGGCGCGAACGAGAGCATGCCGTTCCGCGAGCGCGACCGTGCAGACGAGCCGCTGAGCCTGTACGCCGCGACCAAGAAGGCGATGGAGGCGATGGCGTTCAGCCAGTCGCACCTGTTCGGCCTGCCGATGACGATGTTCCGGTTCTTCACCGTCTACGGGGCCTGGGGGCGGCCCGACATGGCGCTGTTCAAGTTCACCGACGCGATCCTCAACGGGCGGCCGATCGACGTGTACGGGCAGGGCCGGATGGCGCGCGACTTCACCTATGTCGAGGATCTGGTCGAGGCGATCGTGCGGCTCGCGGACGTGATTCCCGACGAGGCCAACCGCGCCGGCGACGTCGACACGCTGTCGAAGGTCGCGCCGTTCCGCGTCGTCAACATCGCCGGTGGCATGCCGACCCCGCTGATGGACTTCATCGAGACGATCGAGGCGTCGCTCGGGCAGAAGGCGCAGTTGAACATGATGGACATGCAGCCGGGCGACGTGCCGCGCACCTATGCCGACGCGTCGTTGTTGCAGGCGCTGACGGGGTACACGCCCGGTACGTCGGTGAAGACCGGTGTCGACGCGTTCGTCCGGTGGTATCGCGAGTATAATGGCTGAGGAGCATGGAATGCGAATGATGATGGCAGGGCTCGTGCTGGTGATCGCAACGCCGGCCGCCCAAACACCGGGGGTGGCGCAGGCACCGATGCAGGCCGGCGCGCAGACCCCGGCGACGGCGTGCACGACGACGGTGATACCGCCCGAGCTGACGGGGTGGACGAAACCGACAGGCGCGAAGTCGGGCGATGCGCTCGTCGTCGGTCGTGGCGCGTTGCTCGCGTTGCTGCCGTCGGCCGGCGTGCGGTTTGCGGTGGCACCGGCCAAGCCTCCGGTGGCGGGGAGTTTCTCGGCGACCGCGTCGTTCGACGTAGCGACCGCGGGGACGTACCGCGTGGCGCTGAGCGGACCGGTCTGGGTCGATGTCGTCGGTGGCGGCAAGGCGCTGGCGTCCGCGACGCACAGCCATGGTCCGGCCTGTTCGCCGGTGAAGAAAATGGTCGATTTCGTGCTGGTGCCGGGGCGCTATGCGCTGGAGCTTTCGAGCGCGAAGTCATCGAGCCTGACGGTGCTGATCGCGCGCGCGTCGTGATCGAGGGGCGTGGCGGCGGATGGGCAACCAAACGCCGCCGCGCCAGTTGAAGCTGCATCGACATTCACCGCATTACAGGAGCGCGACAATGGCTGACGACATCAAGAAGGCGATCGACGAAGGCGCTGCCCGCAACAAGGCGGCGACCGACCGCGCGGCGGAAGCTGCGAAGGCTGCGACCGACACGCTGCGCGACGGCGCCGATAAGGCACGCGACGCATTTTCCGAGAAGGTCGTCGATCCCGCCAGGCGCGCGGGCGAGGCGATGAAGGAGTCGGGCGGCAAGATCGCCGAGGGCGGCGCGACGATCGGCAAGGCGATGATCGATCAGGCCGAACAGAATGCGCGCGAGGCGTTTGCGGCGATGCGCGACGCGGCGAGCGCGAAGGACCTGTCGCAGGTGATGAAGATCCAGGGCGATTATCTGCGCGAACAGAGCCAGCGCAGCATGAGCCAGGCGCGCGAGATCGGCGAGCTGATCATGAAGTTCGGCAAGGACGCGGTTGCGCCGCTGCGGGGCGACGGATCGCAGTAAATCCGGCCGCAAGGACTGCGGTGGAGCGGCGTACGGACGAGCAAGAACGCCGCCGCTCCATGGGATAGACGGAGCCGCCGGACCCCAACCTCAGACAAATGCGCGAAGTCGGTTGCGCGGTGCCCGACGAACCGCGAAAAGGCTGCTCCGATCCATTGAACGATTGGTCAGCCATGGACCCGGCGGTTCCCGTGTCGCGCGCGACGCGAACGAGCGTGATGTTGAGCGCGACTATATTCCGGCTGCACCATGCGGGCGAAGCGCACCGGGTGACGAACTCTCAGAAACCGGGATATGCATCGTCCAGCTGGCCGCGACGTTCAAGGTCGGCAGCGTCGTGGTGGTCACGATCGGTCAGGTCGAGCAGGAGCCTGCCGATGTCGTATGGGTACGCGCGGGGCTGGCCGGGCTGAAGTTCCATTCGCCGATCGACGTCGCGCGCGCGCGGTTGCGGCGGGTCGCGGGCCAGCCGGCGGCGGCACCTGCCGCGGGGTGGCTGGCCGAACTCAACGATCCCTATGCGCGCTGAACCCCGTCAGGCGCGGATCGGGTGGATCAGGACAGGGGGGAGTTTGCGCCCCCGATCCCCGAGCGTACCGATAACGATCCGCCGCATCGGTTGCCAGAAAGCCGACAGGCTGAGCAGCGCGGAGCCGATGACCAGGCCGGTGAACGCCGCGCTGAGCTCGACCGCGCCGGTGGTGCGGATCAGCGCGTACATCGCGTAGAGGACATAGGCGAGGCTCGACACGAGCAGTGCCCGCCGGTCGACCGCGAGCGCGACGAACGCGAACGCGATGTAGAGGACCAGCACGACGACCGCGGTGCCGACGCCCATCTCGTTGCCGAACACGCCGAGCATCTGGAACACCGGGTGCGCGATCATCGGCGCGGCGGCGAGGTGCAGCCAGAAGGCGACGTCGGCCCGCCGGGTCTGGCGCGCCGGATCGCTGAGGTCCCAGCGCATCGCCAGCGTGAACACCGCGACCCCGCAGACCAGCAGCATCGCGTATACCGCATCGCGCGCCGCCGGGATCGCCGCGTAGATCAGCGATACCACGACCGCGACCAGCGCGGCCGCACCCGCCGCAATCGTGATCGGCACCGCGAACCGGCGCCAATGCGCGTAGGCGGCGCCTGCGGCGGCAAGGCCCGTGACGGCCGACAGCAGGGCCTGGCCGCGTTGCCCGACATCGGGGGCGATGCTGATGCCCAGCGCGGCCACCGCGCCCGCGACCCCGCCGACGAAGGTCAGCAACAGCAGGATGCTCGGCAACGCCATGCGCCGCCTGGCGGTGAAATAGACCGCCAGCGCCCAGGACGCCGCGGCGACCAGCGCGCCGGCCAGCGCGGGGTGGATCGTCCCGCCGATCTGGCCGATCGCGAGCATCAGCAGGACCAGCGCGATCGACACGAAGATGTCGTTGAACCCGGTCAGCAGCCGGAAATGCTCCTCGTCGACCGCCGGCGTATCGCGTCCGGTGGCGACATGGTCGCGGAACGCCGCCGCGACCGCGGGCGAGATCACGCCCGCCGTCACTGCATTGTCGATGTCGCTCTCGCTGTACATGCATCCTCCTGTTTGAGCAGGCGTATCACGGGTGTATTGACCGGGCAATACACGCTGTATTTCGGGAGCCCATGCTTCGAACGAGTAGGAGGCAGCAGTCGCACGGCATCATGCCTTCCGTGTTCTCCCGCGAAGGCGGGAGCCCAGTCTGGATCCCCGCCTTCGCGGGGAAACAGGTCTTACTCACTCGAAAGGGATAGCCGCAGGACTTTGGTCGAACATAGGCGTCGCATCATCGTGTTGCGTGCTTGCGCGGGGATAACGCATAGGGTCACCGCATCAGCGCCCTTGAAGCTTGCCCAGGATGCTCATCGACTGCTCCGCGCCCGACTGCGGCACGATCTCGCCGGTGCGGTCGATGATCGCGTCCCAGTGCGCCGCGACGCCCTCGACGGACAGATCGTCGCCGGTCAGCAGCTTGCCCTGCGTCAGCGTGACATAGGCCGCCTGGAACACGCCCGCGCCGGCACCGACGATCATGTTGGTCGGCGCATCCTCGGACACCAGGAACACCGCGGCGGGCGCGACCTTGTCGGGGGAGAAGGCCTTGAACGCTTCCTCGGGGAAGATGTCCTGCGTCATCCGCGTGCCCGCGGTCGGGGCGATCGTGTTGACCTTGATGTTGTTCTTCGCACCCTCGATCGCGAGCGTCTTGGTCAGTCCGGCGAGGCCGAGTTTCGCGGCACCATAATTTGCCTGGCCGAAATTGCCGTAGAGACCGGTCGACGACGCGGTCATCAGGATGCGACCGTAATTCTGGCTGCGCATCGTGTCCCAGACCGCCTTGGTGGCGTTGGCCGAGCCGCCCAGGTGGACGTCGACGACGAACTTGAAGTCGGCAGGCTCCATCTTGGCGAAGCTCTTGTCGCGCAGCACGCCGGCATTGTTGATGAGGACATGGACGCCGCCCCATTTCTCGGACGCACGGGCCACCATCTCGACCATCTGGTCGTAATCGGTGACGCTGCCGCCGTTCGACATCGCCTCGCCGCCGGCCGCCTCGATTTCCTCGACGACCTTCAGCGCGGCGTCGGAATGGCCGGTGCCATCGCGCGAGGCGCCCAGATCGTTGACGACCACTTTAGCACCGCGGCGGGCGAGTTCGAGCGCGTATTCGCGACCGAGGCCACCACCGGCGCCGGTGACGATCGCGACGCGGCCCTCAAAACGAATAGACATGGAAAAGGCGCCCCTCTCTTATAGTTGGAGCGCCTTTCCTAGAACGTAAAGCTGGACGTGCAAGCGGCAGGATCACTGCCGCCCGCGCGCTAGACTTACTTGCCGCCGCGGTTGCGGCAGCCGTCCTTGACCGTCTTCGAGCAGACCGGATACTCTGCCGGTGCTGGCGTCGGCGGGGTCACCGTCGGCTGACCGAACGTCACGCCACCGGTCGGGGCGGGTGCTGCCATCGGTGCGGCAGGTGCTGCTGCCGGATCGGCAGGAGCGGCCACCGCCGGGTCCGCAGGTGCTGCGGGATCGGCAGGTGCCGCCTGATCGGCCGGTGGCGTCTGCATCGCGGGATCGGCCGGCGCGGTCTGTGCGGCGGGGTCTGCCGGCGGCGTCGTCTGGGCGATCACGGGCGTCGCGAGAAGAGCGGCGGCGGCGAGAAGAATGGACTTCATACGAATCTCCTAAATGGGTGCACCATTTTGGTAGCGCGACGGTTGAACGCACTAAGTCGCGCTTGGGTCCTTCGTTTCGCATCCGATTCCAATCGTCCCGCCGCTAGACCCACATCGGGACAGTCTCGTTACCCCCCCGTATCGAGCGAATAGCCTGCCGAACGGACGGTGCGGATGATGTCCGGCCGATCGCCGACATTGATCGCCTTCCGCAACCGCCGGATATGCACGTCGACCGTCCGGCTCTCGATATCGGAGTCATGCCCCCACACCGCATCGAGCAGCCGCTCGCGCGAGAACACCCAGCCCGGATGCTCGAGGAAATGCTTGAGCAGGCGGAATTCGGTAGGCCCAAGCGACACGACCTCGCCCGAGCGACGGACCTTGTGACCGACCGTATCCATCTCGATGTCGGCATAACTGAGCGCTTCGCCTGCAAGGGCAGGGCGGACGCGGCGCAGGACGGCCCCGACGCGCGCGACGAGTTCGCGCGGGGAGAAGGGCTTGGTCACGTAATCGTCGGCGCCGGTTTCGAGGCCGCGGACGCGATCTTCCTCCTCACCACGCGCGGTCAGCATGATGATCGGCACGTTCTGCGTCTCGGGTGCACGGCGCAGGCGACGGCAGACCTCGATCCCCGACAGTCCCTCGACCATCCAGTCGAGCAGGACGATGTCGGGCACCTTCTCCTTGGCGAGCAGCAAGGCTTCCTCGCCATCGGGGGTGTGCGCGATCTCGAAATCCTCGCGCTTGAAATGCCAGACCAGCAATTCGGCGAGGGCGGCATCGTCCTCGACCAGCAGCATTTTCGCGCGTGCCATTATGCTTGCTCCTGCTTGATGCCGCGTTCGCGGTCGACCATCTGCGTGCCGGTTGCGGCGAAATAGACCATCTCGGCGACGTTGGTGGCGTGGTCGCCGATCCGCTCGAGGTTCTTCGCGACGAACAGCAGATGCGCGACCTGGCTGATCGTCTTCGGATTCTCGACCATGTAGGTCACGAGCGTCCGGAAGATGCTGTCGTAGAAATCGTCGAGCGCGGCGTCGCTTTCGACCACCCGCACCGCTTCCTCCGCGTCACGCGCGGCGAACGCGTCGAGTACGTCGTGGACCATCTCGCTCGCCATCCGGCCCATCGCCGGCAGGATCGAGATCGGCTCGATCCGGTGCTCGCTCTCGATCATCGGCACGCGCTTGGCGATGTTCTTGGCGTAGTCGCCGATCCGTTCGACGACGCCCGCGATCTTCAGCGCGGCGACGACTTCGCGCAGGTCGACCGCCATCGGCGCGCGCAGGGCGATGATCCGCACCGCGAGCCGCTCCACCTCCGCCTCGATCACGTCGATCTGCTTGTCGGCGGCGCGCACCTGTTCGGCGAGCGCGATGTCGTTGCGTTGCAGCGCCAGCATCGCCTTGTCGATCGCGTCCTCGGCGAGCCCGCCCATCTGCGAGATCAACCCGCGGAGCTCGCCGATGTCGTTGTCGAAGGCCTTGACCGTATGCGTGTTCATCGTCGTTTCCCGACTCAGCCGTAACGGCCGGTGATGTAATCCTTGGTCCGCTCTTCGCGGGGATTGGTGAAGATGTCCGAGGTGTTGCCGTATTCGACCAGCGTGCCGAGGTGGAAGAACGCGGTCTTCTGGCTGACGCGCGCGGCCTGCTGCATGTTGTGCGTGACGATCACCATCGCGTAGCGGCCGCGCAGTTCGTGGATCAGTTCCTCGATCTTGGCGGTCGCGATCGGATCGAGTGCGCTGCACGGCTCGTCCATCAGGATGACCTCGGGATCGACCGCGATCGCGCGCGCGATGCACAGTCGCTGCTGCTGGCCGCCCGACAACGCGGTGCCGCTGTCGCTCAGCCGATCCTTCACCTCGTCCCAGAGCCCTGCGCGACGCAGCGACTTCTCGACGATCCGGTCGAGATCCGCCTTGGCGCCGGCCAGCCCGTGAATGCGCGGGCCATAGGCGACGTTCTCGTAGATCGATTTCGGGAACGGGTTGGGCTTCTGGAACACCATGCCGACGCGGGCGCGGAGCTGCACCACGTCCATGTCGGGCGAATAGATATCCTGGCCGTCGAGCTTGATCTCGCCGGTGACGCGCGCACTGGCGACGGTGTCGTTCATGCGGTTCAAGGTGCGCAGGAAGGTCGACTTGCCACAGCCCGACGGGCCGATGAACGCCACCACCTCGTCCTGGTCGACGTCGATCGACACGTCATTGATCGCCAGCTTGCTGCCGTACGCGACGGAGACGTTGCGCGCAGTCATTTTCAGGACCGGCGTCTTCGGTTTGGAGTTCATCACCAGCGTGTCTCGAATCGGTTGCGGAGGTAGATCGCGACGCCGTTCATCGCGAGCAGGAAGACGAGCAGGACGATGATCGCCGCCGACGTCTTCTCGACGAAGCCGCGGCTGACCTGGTCGGACCAGAGGAAGATCTGGACGGGCAGCACGGTCGCCGGATCGCGCAGCCCGCCGGGGGGCGCGGCAATGAAGGCGCGCATGCCGATCATCAGCAGCGGCGCCGTCTCGCCGAGCGCACGCGCCATGCCGATGATCGTGCCGGTGAGGATGCCCGGCAGTGCGAGCGGCAGGACGTGGTGGAACACGACCTGCACCGGCGACGCGCCGACGCCGAGGGCTGCGTCGCGGATCGACGGCGGCACCGCCTTGATCGCGTTACGCCCGGCGATGACGATCACGGGCATCGTCATCAGCGCGAGCGTCAGGCCACCGACGATCGGCGCCGAGCGCGGCATCCCGAACGTGCCGAGGAAGACGGCCAATCCGAGCAGGCCGAAGATGATCGAGGGGACCGCGGCGAGGTTGTTGATCGAGACCTCGATCAGGTCGGTCCAGCGGTTCTTCGGCGCATATTCCTCGAGATACAGCGCCGACAGCACGCCGATCGGGAAGGCGAGGATCAGCGTGACGATCATCGTCAGCAGCGATCCCTTGAACGCGCCCCAGATGCCGACACGGGTGGCGTCGGTCGAATCAGCGGAGGTCAGGAAACCAGTGTTGAAGCCGCGTGACAGCACGCCGCGCGCGGTGAGGCGCGCATAGGTCGCCTCGGCTTCGGGCGTGCCGTTCCCCTTGGCGGCGACGTCGATCGGGCTCGACACGGGCACCTCGAACACGGCCTTGCGCTGGAGCAGCGACGGGTCGGCCTTGATCGCATCGCGCACCACCGCCCAGGCGCCGTCGGACAGGAGGTCGGTGCCGTCCTTGCCAAATGCCTTGGTTGCGGCGAGGTCGACGGTGCCTTCCAGCCCTGCACCGGCGAGCGCGAGATCGGCACCGCGGCCGACCAGTCGCGATGGCTCGATCGGCAGCTTGGCGGCGGCGAGATCGACGGTGAGCGACACGCGCGTTTCGACGAAGCCGCTCGCGCCCTGCATCGCCATCGTGATCAACAGATAGGCGAGGAACGCGGCAGACAGCCACACCGCGGCGAGCCCGGCGAATCGGAAGCGGCGCTCGGATGCGTAACGCCGGCGGATGCGCGATTGCATCGCCTGCGTCGTCCAGTCGGTCGGCACGCGACGCACCGGCTCCGCGCTACTCACGGGCAGTTCGGGCACGAGCGCATCACTCATAAGCTTCGCGGTACCGTTTGACGACGCGCAGGGCGACGATGTTGAGGAGCAGCGTGACGACGAACAGCGTCAGCCCCAGCGCGAACGCGGCGAGCGTCTTGGGGCTGTCGAACTCCGCCTCGCCGGTCAGCAGGTCGACGATCTGCTTGGTGACGGTGGTGGTGCTGGCGAACGGGTTGAGCGTCAGCGTCGCGACTCCCGAGGCGGCCATGACGACTATCATAGTCTCGCCGATCGCGCGCGACACCGCGAGCAACACGCCGCCGACGACGCCGGGGAGGGCGGCGGGCAGCAGCACGCGGCGGATCGTCTCGGACGAGGTCGCGCCCATCGCGAGGCTGCCGTCGCGCATCGACGAGGGGACCGCGGCAATCGAGTCATCGGCCATCGACGACACGAACGGAATGATCATGATGCCCATCACGAGCCCGGCGGCGAGCGCGCTTTCGGACGACGCCCAGCTGATCCCGACCGACACCGCGAGGTCGCGGACCGCGGGCGCGACGGTCAGCGCGGCGAAATAGCCGTAGACGACGGTCGGCACGCCCGCGAGCATCTCTAGGATCGGCTTCATCCATTTGCGCGTGGTGGGCTTGGCATATTGCGTCAGGTAGATCGCGCTCATCAGGCCGAACGGGATCGCGACGATCATCGCGATCACCGCCCCGATGAAGAATGTCCCCCAGAACAGCGGCACCGCGCCGAGCGACGCACCCGGATCGCGCGCATCGATCACCTGCGGGCTCCAGTGCGTGCCGAACAGGAAGTCGGTGATCGGCACGACCGAGAAGAACCGCACCGATTCGTACAGCAGCGACGCGACGATCCCGACCGTGGTCAGGATCGCGATCAGCGACGCGCCGAGCAGCGCGAGCATGACGACCCGCTCGATCTGCGTCCGCGCGCCGAAGCCGGGCTTGACGCGGGTGAACGCGAACGCGCCGCCGGCAAACGCGAGCAGCAGCGCGGCGGCGGTGGCGATCCAGTCGTACCGCGATTGCGCCGCGGCGTAGGACGGCGCCAGCGTCCGCGCGAGTCCGTGGAACGCACCGAAGCTGCGCCCCTCGGCAAGGCTGCGCGCTTCGGACAGGATCGACGCGCGATCGAAGCCCGGCGGGGGCAGTTGCATCGCCGCAGGGGTGGAGAGCACCGCATCGGTAACCAGCGCGGGGGCGGTCATCGACCACACCACGAGGAACACGAGCGGCGGGATCGCGGTCCACAACGCGACGTACCAGCCGTGATGCGCGGGCAGCGAACTGAACCGCGCGGTGCTGCCGGCGCGGAACCGCGTGGCGCGGACGCGCGCGGTGAGCCAGCCGATGAGGCCGAGACCGGCGACGAGGAAAAGGAGGACGATGGCGGACATTACGCGGCTCGCCCGTTCAAATGCATCACCGCGACCATCATCCCGCTATGCGCCGCCCCTAGATACGCCTCCCCGGCGGAGGCCGGGGTCCAGTTGGAAAGGTCGAGGTAACGGCGCTCAGCGATAGCCAATGCAACGTTGCCCA
>JAYVRZ010000353.1:0-7374 GCA_043775965.1 Sphingomonas sp. | reverse complement strand
GGAAGATGCTCGTCAAGGTTTGAGCTGATTTTCGATCCTCCCCCGCAAGGGGGAGGTGGCACCGAAGGTGACGGAGGGGGCGGCACGCGCAACCACGGTTACCCCTTACCTCCCCCTCCGTCTGGCAAGGGCCAGCCACCTCCCCCTAGCGGGGGAGGATGCAATAGAGGGACGGCTGCATCCTCGTCACCCCGGACTTGTTCCGGGGTCCACAGGGCTGTGAAACGACGGGTTACCAGTACGCGGAACGGTGGATGCCTGAACGAGCCCGGCATGACGGGGTGAGTGGTCGTCCCCGCTACAACCACTTCGCCTGCTTGAACTTTACGTATAGCGCGGCGCACACCACAGCGATCACGCCGAGGACGACGAAATACCCGTATTCCGTCTTCAGCTCGGGCATGTTCTCGAAGTTCATGCCGTAGATCCCGGCGATCGCGGTCGGCACCGCGAGGATCGCGGCCCAGGCGGCGAGCTGGCGGGTGATCGCGCCGGTGCGCTGCTGTTCGAGCAGGTTGCTGAATTCGAACACTGACGTCAGCACTTCGCGCAATCCCTCGACCATCGTCTGCACGCGGCGGACGTGGTCGAGCACGTCGCTGAAATACGGTTTCGCCTCGGTATCGATGCAGGGGAGGTCGAGCCGGACGATCTTGCCGGACACCTCGCCCATCGGTCCCAGGATGCGCTGGAAACGGATCATCTCGCGGCGCAGACCGAAGATGCGGACGATTTCGTCGCGGCCGAGGAAGGCGTCGATGGTGCGTTGTTCCATCGCCAGCACCTCGTCCTCGATACTCTCCATGATCGGCAGATAGCCGTCGACGACGTAATCGAGGATCGCGTGGAGGACATAGTCGACGCCGTTGATCAGCAGTGTCGGTGCGGCTTCGAGCTGTTCGCGAAGAGCTTTATGCGAGCGCGCGGAGCCGTGGCGGACGCTGATGATGTGGCTGTGGCCGACGAAGATCGCGGTTTCGCCGTACGCGATCTTGTCGTCCTGAAGCTGTGCGGTGCGCGCGACCACGAACAGCTGGTCGCCATAGACGTCGACCTTGGGCAACTGGTCCGCCTTGATCGCGTCCTCCACCGCCAGCGGGTGGAGGTTGTACTGGTCCTTGAGCGTCCGCATCTCGGCGTCGGTCGGGTCGCAGATGCCGATCCAGACGAACTCGGAGCGGTCCGCGGGACAGTCGACCTTTTCGTCGATCGAGACCGCGCGGACGCGCTTGCCATGGCGATAGAGATACGCGGCGACGACCGTCATGGAGCCTCAGGATTACACGAACACGGTTCGCGCCGGTATCAGAACGCCGGGAGGACCGCACCCCGATAATGCTGCTCGATGAAGGTCTTGGTCGCCGGGCTGCGCAGCGCGGCGATCAGCTTCACGACGCGCGGGTCCTTCTCGCCGCCCGGCAGGCCGACGACGAAATTGACGTAGGGGCTGTTCTTGTCCTCGATCGCAAGCGCGTCGCGGACCGGGTTGAGCTTGGCGTCGAGGGCGTAGTTGGTGTTGATCAGCGCGAGATCGACTTCGCCGAGCGTGCGGGGCAAGGTGGCACCCTCCAGCTCCTTGAACTGGAGGTTGCGCGGGTTGGATGCGATGTCGTTGAGGCTCGACAGCGGGTTGGTCGGGTTTTTCAGCGTGATCAGCCCGGCCTTCTGGAGCAGCAACAGCGCGCGGCCGCCGTTGCTCGGCTCGTTCGGGATCGCGACGGTCGCGCCGTTCGGGATCTGCGCGATCGACTTCCACTTGCGCGAATAGGCGCCGAGCGGTTCGACATGGACGCCGGCATAGGTCACGAGATGCGTGCCCCGCGAGGCGTTGAACTGGTCGAGATACGGCTTGGTCTCGAAATAGCTGACGTCGATCTGCTTCTGCTCGACCTGGAGGTTGGGCTGGACGTAGTCGTTGAAGACGCGGATCTGGAGGTCGACGCCTTCCTTGGCGAGCGTCGGCTTGATCGATTCCAGGATCTCGGCATGCGGCACCGCGGTCGCGGCGATCGTCAGCGTCTTGCCGTCGTTGGGCTTTGCACCACGGCAAGCGGCAAGCGCGAGGAGCGAGAACGAGGCGAGCAGGGTGCGGCGGTTCATACGAAATCCTAGCGGCGGGTGAAGTGGCGGGCGAGCGCGTCGCCGGCATATTGGATGATCTGGACGAGGACGATCAGCAGCACGACGGTGACGACCATGACGTCGGTCTGGAAGCGCTGATAGCCGAACCGGATCGCGAGATCGCCGAGGCCACCCGCACCGACCACGCCCGCCATCGCGGTGAACGAGACGAGCGCAACCGCGGTGACGGTGGCGCCGGCGATGAGCCCGGGCAACGCCTCGGGGATCAATGCGCCGGTGACGATCTGGCGCGTGGTGGCGCCCATCGCCTGCACCGCCTCGATCGTCGTGCGGTCGACTTCCTTAAGCGAGCCCTCGACGAGGCGCGCGTAGAACGGCGCCGCGCCGACGACGAGCGGGGGGATCGCGCCGGCGACGCCGAGCGAGGTGCCGACGAGCATGACGGTAAGCGGGATCATTACGATCAGCAGGATGATGAACGGGACGGAGCGGAGGATGTTGACGATGACGCCGAGCACGACGTTGGCGACGCGGTTCTGCGACAGGCGACCCTGGCCGGTGAGGTAGAGCAGGACGCCGAGCGGCAGGCCGAACGCGATCGTGAGGATCAGCGAGCCGGCGAGCATGATGAGCGTGTCGAGGCACGCCTGCGCGATGTCCGACCAGTCGATATTGGCGAAGAAGCTCATGCTGCCAGAGCCGCCAGCATGCGTCGCGTCGCGGGGTGCGTGGCGTTGGCGAAGATGTCGGTGACCTCGCCGGTTTCGACGATGCGACCGCGTTCGAGCACGGCGACGCGGTCGCAGACGTAGCGGACCACGTCCATTTCGTGGGTGATAAGGACTATGGTCAGACCGAGGTCTCGGTTCAGCTTTCGGAGAAGGGTGAGAACCGAGCGGGTGGTTTCTGGATCCAACGCGCTGGTCGCTTCGTCGCAGAGAAGGATGTCGGGATCGGTGGCGAGCGCGCGGGCGATGCCGACGCGCTGCTTCTGGCCGCCGGAGAGCTGGGCGGGGTATTTGGTGGCGTGATCGGCGAGGCCCACGCGGTCGAGCAGCGCGGCGACTTTCGTCTCGCGTTCGGCTTTGGGTACACCAGCCAGTTCCAGCGGGAACGCGACGTTGGCGGCGACCGTGCGCGACGAGAGCAGGCCGAAATTCTGGAAAATCATGCCGATCCGACGACGCAGCGCGCGCAGGTCCGCCGCCGACAACGCGGCTACGTCGACGCCATCGACCTCGACCCGGCCCGAACTCGGGCGTTCGAGCGCGTTGATAAGGCGGATCAGCGTCGACTTGCCTGCGCCGGACTGGCCGATGACGCCGAATACGCCGCGCGCCGGGATCGCCAGCGACACCGCGTCGAGCGCGGCGGCCTCGCTCGCGGGGTAGGTTTTAACGACATCGACGAGGCGGATCATGCGGAGCCCATCACCTGCACCGCGAACCGCTCCATCTCTTCGGCCTGCGGGCTCATCTGGAGCAGCAGTAGGTCGAGACCGGCCGCCTCATACTCGGCGACACGCTCCTTCAACTGTTCGGGCGTACCGACCAGATTGGGGCGCAGGCCGCGGTTGGAAACCGAATATTCTTGGATTTTAAGCTCACGTTCGAGCTGCGTGCCCGACAGCCACTGGTCGAAATTCGCATACCCCGCAGGCAGTTCGGTGACGCTGGTAATACGTTCAAGCTCACGCTTGGCTTCCGCCTCGCTGTCGCGGACGATCGCGTAGGCGGCCATGCCGTACTGCATCGGTGCGCCACCGCCCCTTTTCTCATTGGCAGCTTCACGGCGCGCGGCCATGTCGGCGATCTTCGGCGCGATCGCTTCGGCGGGGTCGCCATGCATGACGTAGGCGTCGCACTGTGCGGCGATCATCGCCTTGGCCTTCTCGCTCTCGCCGCCGGCGTAGACGGTGGGGCGCTTGACGGGCTTGGGTGAGCAGATCGCCTGCTGCGTGGTGTAGAACTGGCCCGCGAAGTCGAAGCGCTCCTGCGTCCACAACCCATCGACGACGGTCAGCCACTCGGCAGTGCGTGCGTAGCGATCGTCGTGCTGGTCGAACTGGAGGCCGTATTGCTTGGCCTCGTCCGCCCACCAGGACGACACGACGTTGAGCGCGAGCCGCCCGCCCGAGATCCGGTCGATGTTCGCCGCCGCCTTGGCGAACAGCGCGGGGTGGTGGAAATTCGGGCGGACCGCGACCATCAGTTCGATGCTGTCGGTCACCGCTGCCAGCGCCGCCGCGGTCGACCATGCGTCTAGCGCGGGTTGTTCGACGCCCTTGATGTCGTTGAGGTTCAGCTCGGCGATCAGCGTCAGGTCGTAGCCCCAGCGCTCGGCATTCTGCGTCAGCGCCTTGGTGTATGCCCAGCTCGCCTCCATCCCCTCGTCGGGGACGTTGCGGAGCCAGCCGCCGAAGACGGGAGTCCAGTAACCGTAGCGCATCAGCGAACCCTCTCGATTTGGTCGACCAGGTAATCGACGAGCCTGTCGTGCGGATCCCAGCCGAGTGTTTCCAGTGGCTTGGCGACGAAGTTCGACAGCGCGTTGATGTCGTAGAAGCGCGCGACGCCGTCACGGTCGTCGATCATCACCTCGACCCCGCCGACGTCGAGGTCGACTGCGCGGGCGATCGCTTCGGCGGCGTCCTTCAAGGGCTGCGAGGGGTCGACTGCGGCCATCCTGATGCCGGAGCCGGGGACGACGCACGCATCTGCCGGGCAGAGATCGAACGCGCCGCCGCCTGCGACCTCGATCGCGTAGAGGAACTTGCGGTCGAGCGTCTCGATCCGGGTGATGGCGCCGTCGCGGACGGGGACGTATTCCTGCACGAGCAGCACGCCGTCGACGCTGGTCGGCAGGCCGCCATCGTTGGCGGCGGCGCGGAGTTCGTCGAGGCTGTCGAAGCGGACGATGCCCGCACCCGATCCGCCGATGTTCGCCTTCACGACCAGCGGGAAGCGGAGCGTCTGCGCGGCGGGGACGACGTCGGCGGCGCGGTGGACGATGCGTGTCTCGGGGATTGCGAGGCCGAGCGAGGCGATCAGCGACAACTGCCGGGCTTTCGAGGCGTCGATCGCGAGGACGTCGGTGCCGTTTACCACGCGCGCACCAGTGCGGCGCCAGTGATCGAGCATCGCCATCGTGTCGAAGATCGGATGCTCGTCGTTGCGGAGGAAGCTCGACATCGCGATGCGGTTGAAGACGACGGGGGCTGGGGCGCTCTGTTCGGCGGGGTTCCAGAAGCCGTCGGGCGTCGCGCGCGAGAAATCGACGCCGCGGCGGTCGAGGGCGGCGAACAGCGGCTCGAACCAGAGCGGGTGCTCGTAGAGAATGGCGAGATCGGTCATCGCTCTTCGGATACGCATTGCGCGCGGGCGTGCAAACCCAAGCAATAGTTTGGCACGCGCAATTTCGCATCGTTCCCGGCGGACGCTCTCGGCTGACGTTCTAGGCTGACGTTCTCGGCTGACAGGGCGCGTTTGCCGCGGTAGCTTTGGTCATGATGTTGAAAACGCTTGGCGCTTCGCTCGTCCTTCTCTGTGCCGTTTCCGGCTCGGCGCAAACCGTCGCTCCGGCGACACCGGCTACGCCTGTTCCGGCCGAGGCGGTGCCGGCGGCGACCGTCTCGATCGTGATGACGACGAGCGAGGGGCCGATCACGCTGGCGCTGGAGAAGGATCGCGCGCCGCTGACGACCGCGAACTTCCTGCGGTATGTCGACCAGAAGCGGCTCGATGGGGTGACGTTCTATCGCGCGATGAACCTGGGGCAGGGGACCGGGCTGATCCAGGGCGGGCCGCAGAACGATCCCAAGCGCATCCTGAAGCCCGTCGCGCATGAGCCGACCAGCAAGACCGGGCTGTCGCATGTCGACGGGACGATCTCGCTGGCGCGGTTGGCGCCGGGGACGGCGACGGCGGATTTCTTCATTACCGTCGGCCCGGTGCTGTCGTTGGATGCCAATCCGGCGGGAAGTGGGGACACCGCGGGGTATGCGGCGTTCGGGCATGTCGTGGAGGGAATGGATGTGGTGAAGCGCATCCTTGCTGCGCCGACGTCGGCGACGGCTGGGGTCGGGGTGATGAAGGGGCAGATGATTGCCGCGCCGGTTAAGATTTTGATGGTACGGCGGGTGGAGTAGGGCAGACTTTACGTCACCTCATCAACTCCGCCACCCCGGCGAAGGCCGGGGACCATGTGGAAAGGTTGCAGTAACGGCGGACTGTGCGTCGTTATCGCCGCTCCCCAATTGGGCCCCGGCCTTCGCCGGGGTGGGGTTGGGGCTACGTGGATCGTACCAAGACTCAGAGCGCCGCCCAGCCGTTCCCCCGCGGATGCGGGGGCCCAGCTGAATATAGGACGGTGCGTGTGGCTCCTGGGCCCCCGCGTTCGCGAGGGAACAGAAGGGCAGTTGGCACAGGGAACTCTATAACGCGGACTCGACCGTGTCAGGCGGCGACGGCATCCGCCTTCGTCGCCATCCACGCTTCTGCATTGGCGAGCGCCGGCGCGTCGTCGACGTCGATCCAGTCGATGTCGCTGCAATCCACCGTGCGGGCGAGGCCTTGCGCGGCCAGAAGGCGGACGCCTTCGGTGAGGGAGGGGCTGGCGAGCGTTGCCAGCGCATCCGACAGCGCGGGGCCGATCGCGAAGACGCCGGTGTCGTAGCAGTCGTGGGGTTCGAGACCCTTGCCGATTGCGACGATGCGGTCGCCTTCGGTGGCGACGCAGGTCACGTCCAGGGGGTCGACCCAGTCGTGGCCGAGCCGCCGGTCGATACCGAGGCGAAGACCGCCGCCGGCGCCGGCGCGGGCCATGCGGGCATAGAGTTCGGGGCTGACGAGGTGGTCGCACATCGCCAGGATCGCTTCGCTGCCCGCGAGTGCGTCGCGCGCCGCGAGGACCGAAACGCCGTTGGGTTCGCGGTGATCAGCTAGCACTGTCTCGACCGTCAGCGACCAGCGCCGGCTCGCGAGATACGCTTCGATCGCCTCGCGCCCGTAGCTGACCGTCACGATCGCGCGCTTGAACCCGGCTTCCGCCAGCCCTTCGAGCGCGTGGGCGATCAACGGCCGCCCCGCGACCGCGCAGAGCGGCTTGTACGGGGCGGAGGTACGAAGGCGGCTGCCTTCCCCGGCGGCGAGGATGATCGCCGTTTGAATCCGGGGCGTCTCGATCATGTCAGGCGGCCTTGATGAACCGCTCGACTTCGATCTGCGCGAGATCGTCGGTCATCTGCGTGCGCGGGTGCTTGCAGAAATAGGCCGAGGCGGGGTCGATCACGCC
>JAYVRZ010000352.1:0-13958 GCA_043775965.1 Sphingomonas sp. | reverse complement strand
GATCTGGGAAAGCCGGATATTTCAGCGATTGACAGACCGCTTTTAGTGGCAGGGACGCCGCATCGGCAGACAGAATGTCGGGTCGGGTGGAGCGCACGGATAATCGATTCAGCTCGCAATCGCTCGAGGCGGCTATACACCGCCATGAACGCGCAACCCAAACTGATCGCGTGTAGGCGGGCGATGGGTGACCGATTCCGGGCCTTCCGGCCGGCCATCTCGCTCTGATGACATAATACCGAAAAGCCATGAGTTCGGCATTCAGGGAAGCACGGCGTGCAGGGACCTCCGTGACGCCGAAAGCAATTGCGTTAACAGAATGCTGAACATGGGGTTGGCGCCTACCACCGTGAAAGATCGATCGTATTCGAAGTGATCATTGATTACGTGGATGGACGCCACCGTCGGCTTCGATGCCGCAATTCACGAGGTCTGCATGTTCGGCAACCAGAACAGTGTCTGCGCCCCAAAGACCGCTAATTGGCGCCACACCGTCGACCGGTTGAAGACGCTGTCTTCACCGTCGAACGGCGCCTCGTCGGGCGCTTCGACCTTCGATCGCGAGTCATAGGCACGATGTGGCAACTCGCGGCAAGGCGTCACGCGATCATCGAATGGCGCGACGATTATCGGCTCCAGGCGGCGGTTCTGGTAAATGCCGCGGCCGTGAAGGCTCTGGCGGGGCTCGAGGCGCATCTGGCGGAAGTGGACACGATCGACGCGCTTCGCGCACCCGATGCGTTCGCACAGCGCTACCTGCAACCCGAACTCGCGGCGTTCATGCAGGAAGATCTGGCGGCGCTGTTGGACGAGTCCGCAGGCGCACTGGTCGCGATCGATCCCGGTTTCTCCGAGGTCGCGGACACGTTGAGGAGCAATCGACCGGGCACGACCTTGGTGTTGGCGACGGCGGAGGCTTCCGCGGATGGTGCCCCGGAGCGGTCAGCCGGCAATTGGTTCACGAGCAAGATCCCACCATTCTCAGTCCCCACGCTGACTTTGCCGAGAATGGTCCGGGAAACGCTCGCCAGCGGCGCGGCGCTCGCCGAGCAGATCCACCATTCGGCGCAAGACGTGATCGCCAGTGCGACGACGCATGCTCGCGAGACGACAGGGCTGCACGACAGGCTTCGGACCGCGGCGCGCTTGGAAGTTCGCCGGCACTGGCTGGGGCCGGACGCAGAAACCGATCCGCCGCTTCTGCAACAGCTCGACGCACGGTTCGATATGGTTGCAGACCAAGCCCGTACTCACGCCGAAGGATCGTCATGATTGCCAGTCTGCTCGGCGGAGTCTTGCTCCGCGAAGTCCCGGAATTTCTTCGGATGGGAATTGGAACAGAATATAAAGTCTACGGCTCGATCATCAAATCCGTGAGCAGCGGCCGGATCGTCGGTCATTTGCAGGAGGCTGGCGGTCTGTCGAAGCTAACGAGCATGTTCGGTTCGGGGCCATTGGGGCTGCTCGCGGGCGGCGTGCAGATGGTCCAGAACGAACAGATCAAGAGCGGCATCGGCCGGATCGAGGCAGGCATGGGAATGCTACAGAGCCTCGGCGTCGCCAACCTCGCGCTTGGTGCCGCGGGGATCGGGGTTTCGATCGCCGGGTTTGCGGTGGTGTCTCGTAAGATCGATCACGTCAAAAAGGCTGTCGAAACACTGGCCGACCGGATGGATGTGCTGAGCGTCGAAGTGCGGGCTGTGCGGCAGGATCTCGTTGCGGCGGATCTCGATGACCTGCGCGCACTAGCCTGGGCCATGGACGAGGGGTGGAAGCTGGGCGACAGCGCCGCCGAACGGCGTTGGCACGGCGTAGCGACGGATGCGCTGCGTCTGTCCGCCCGCTTCGAACGCCACGCCGCCCGGATCCTGGAAGGCGGCCCGATCGCGCTGCCCACCGCCGATCCGATGCTCGACGGCCTCAGCCTCGCCGGCTCGCTCCGTGTAGCCGCGCTCGCCGCAGCCGGTGAAGTCCGCGCCGCCCAGGACGCCGCCAACGAGGGCGCCCGCGACATCGATGCCCTGACCGGCCGCATCGGCCACGCCGACCTCGCCAAAGCGAAACTGGCCACCTGGAAGGCCGAACCCGGCACCCAAGCCTGGTTCGAAGCCCTGACCCAGGCCCGCAAACTCACCATTCCCGACACCGTCCGCCTCCGAGAAAGAGAAGCCGCCGCCGCTACCAGAGCAGCACCACTCGTCGCCATCGAAGCGAAGGGTATCAGTGCCCGAGACTGGCTTGCGGCTGCACGAGAAGAAACGGTGTCACCATTGCTCGTGATGATGAACAAATAAAGCTCAACGATCCTAACAATACGAAACAAATCTCTCAAACTCGGGATCGAGCCACGGCATGTTCGGGTTTATCGCCGATACCAATTTTACCGACTTACTGGTAAGTGTGCCTCGGCACCCGTTCGCCTGCTTTGCCAAGTCGCGACGGTGGATCAACAGCCACGGGTGACTGGGGCATTGTTCGAAGCCAATGATCTTCGACTTGGACGGGCCGAAGTGGCGGGGCTGTAAGTCATGGTGTTTCGCCAGCCATCGCCCGAACCTCGTCCAAAAAGGCCCTCACCTGCGCGCGGACCGCTGGGTCGTTGAGCTTCGTGACGGCAAACCCGGGGAACCCATTCAACGTTTTTGTGCTCAGTGGACCGGCGATTTCAGTGAAGCGATCATACAGTTGCTGCCGGACATTTGCGTCGGCGAACGCTGGCCGATTGATTAGATAGCCGAGGCACAACTGCACGCCGCCCTTGCTGTAGCGCGTCAGCGCGAACGGATAGAGCCAGCCGCTCGGAGTGTCGAACTCCGCCACGATCGATCCCCGTGTCGATGCGACTGTCGCCCGACCACCTGCCTCCTCGATCATTGCGACATACGCATTGGCACCCGAAGTAGTCGCCGGACCGTACTTGGCAAAATGTTCCTCGATCCACGCTTCGCGCGCGATAGGCGGCAAGATGCCGCGCGCGGCCTTCTCGTTCTGCGCACGCTCGGTCTCGCCGATGATGCGCGGCGTCAGCGCCGTTACGCCGTCCTCGCTTTCGAACCACGATAGTTCGACGGCTCGCACATCGGCTTTCATCTGCTCGTTGAGGAATTCGACGATCCGGGCAAGTTCGCGCGGGATGGTGTCGGCAACGAAGACCATCTTGATGCGGCCGGCCGAGAAGTTGGCATCGACCTGCTGCCAGAAGTCTTCGGGCTCGGTCGTGCCAGCGAGGAAAGTCGCCAACTCGGCATCGGCGTCCCGGCCCTGCTTGATCATCGCGGCCGCGAAGCTCTCCGCGATCCGGCCACCCTGCCAATACGCGGTGCCGTTGGCTGCATAGTCAAGCATCTGGCCAATAACCTCGCGCCGTAGCCGGGTATCAACCGCGCGCTTGAGTTCCACCAGCACCGGCACGCCGCTGCGGGTCACGAACAGGTGGTCGAGCGACCAGCGCGCATTGCCGTCCTCGCGGTCGGCGATCGGCTGCTCGCGACGAATCAGCAGCAATACACCATCCTGATCGGCGATCAGCTCGGGATGAGCAACGGTCAGATACGATAAACGCCGGTACAGGGGCCGTAGCCGTATCGAGATCATGTTCGGCCGCCTGGAGGACCGGCGCGGCGTCGCCACTCGCTGCGACCGATGCCCAACGGTCTTCTTCTGCGCTATCGCCCTCGCGGGCATCGTCATGCTTTGGCTATGACCGATGAGCCATGACCCTACTTGCATCGCGCAACGGAGTATTCTTCAAATTACCGGCTGATCGTCAAAGAGATCGACGATACCGTCTGCAGCCAAACGTTCGAGTTCTCGCGATATTTCCGAAAGAAGAAGGGCGCCGGCTTCGCCCAGGACATCGCGATAGATTACGCCTGCCAGCCGTCTGCCGGGCGGCAACGGGATCGGGACGATCTTCAGCAGGCCGCGCGAGAGGTCGCCGGCGACCAATATCCTGGGCATTGCCGAAACGAACGTGCCGGCCAGCAACAGCTCCCGCATGAACCCCACGGAGGTCGACCGGATCGATCCGTCCGGCTGCAGGCCGACGGCGGCCAACGCAGCGCGTACGTCCTGTTCTACCCGCGTGCTGACAGCAGGCGAAACGATCTTGAATCGCTGCAGATCGTCGTTGGTCGGCGTCTCGAGCTCGAACAGGGGATGATCGCTCCTGGCGACGAGCGAGATCGGCTCGCTGTACAAGGCTCGACGGATCAGGCCGTCCGGGGTGGGCGGCTCATACAGGCGGCCGACGATGATATCGACGTCGCCGGACAGGAGCGACGGTATCAGCTGGTCCGTCAATCCCTCGATCACCTCGATGCTCAGTTGCACCGCCTGGCTGTCGGCATGGGCCAGAACAGCGGGCAGCAGACCATGTGCGGCGACCGGCAATGCACCGACGCGGATCGATCGCTTGCGGTCCAGGAACAGCTCGCCGAGATCGACTTCCATCTGGCGCATGGTGCCGAGCAGACGTTGTGCGCCCTGCGACAGAAGCCGCCCCATCGCATTCGGCCGGACTCCGCGGGGATGCCGTTCGAAGATCGTCCCGCCGACGATCTCCTCGACCTCCTGGAGCGTGCGACTGAGCGCGGGCTGGCTGACACGGAGGGCCTTGGAGGCGCGGAGCAGGCTCTTGTGCTGGTCCAGCGCCTCGATCACGCGGAGGTGGCGGATCTTCAGTCGTTGTTCGAGATGCCGCGCCATGCTCGCGGTCTAACGCGGCCACCGGTAAAGGAAAGCGGCCGAGTGTGCGCTTTGCCTGTCGATGTCGCCGTCAGGTTGCATGCGGCACGGCGCGGGTCTGCATGAACGCCTCCAGCGTCTCGCCGCGCATGATGGCGTACACTTCCAGGTTGGTACGCTTCACCACGCGCGCCCATTTTTCGAGGACGAAGAAATTGACGCCGTACTGAACGATACCCAGCCAGTCGCGTGCGCGGACCAGGCGCTTTTCCTCGTCCGACAGGCCGGCGGCCGTGAGCGCGGACTCCTCGTCCTCGAGGAACGCCTGCCGGAATTCGGGCCGGATCATGTTCCAGAAGAACCGGTTGAAGGCGAGCGTGCGGTTACAGGTCCGCAGATCGAACACATAGGTGCCCGTGAGTTCGTCGATCCCGACCGTCTGGGGGTTTTGCGTGAACATGCCTTAGGCCTCGACCTGCGCGACCGCGTCGGATCGCGTGTGTTGTTCCGGACCGGATTCCTCATACGCAACCACGGTCATCGCCGTGGTCGTCATCAGGTAATAATTGCGGTGAACCTCGGTCAAATGGGTCGGCAGGGCACCGCGCATCGCCAGCCACATGATCTGCTCGACGCTCTCCGCGCCGCCGAGGCGGACATAGTCCGCGTGCTTGAGATCGAGAAGGTCTTCGGGTGTATCCCGCAGCATCTCGAGAAATTTCATGTCCCAATCGGTATCGTTATAGCCGGCGCGCTCGCCATGGATCTGGTGCGACAGGCCGCCCGTACCGACGATGACCACGCTCAGATCTTCGGGATAGCTTTCCACCGCCCGACGCACCGCCTGGCCCAAACGGTAGCATCGGCGACCGGTCGGCAGCGGGTATTGCAGAACGTTGATCGCGATCGGCACGACGATACCGGGCCAGTCCGGATCGTGCGGCCAGAGGAGGGGGAGAGGCGAGGCAATGCCGTGGTCGATCGGCCGGTCCTGAAAGAACGCCATGTCGAACTCGTCATTGACCAGGGACTCGCCGATATGAGCCTGGAAATCGACGTTGCCGCGAATGTCCGGCAGGTTCCGGAGCCCCGCGCCTTCGTCCGCAATCGGGAACCGTTCGCCGATGCCGAGCGCAAAGGTCGGGTACAGATCGAAGAACATCGTGCTGGCGTGATCGTTGTAGAAGAACAGCAGCACGTCCGGCTTCTTCTCCGCCAGCCATTTCGCGACGGGCTTGTAGCCTTCGAACAAGGGTGCCCAGACAGGGTCCGCCTGCCGCCCCTTGTCATAGGCCACGCCGATCGTGGGGACGTGGGAGGTTCCGATGCCGCCGATGATTCTTGCCACGATACTATCCTCTCTCGTTTGCCGGCTTGTCCGCCAGCAGTCCCGGCCGCGCCGGTGTTTATAGACCCGTCAGGTAAAGGCTAAAGACCCCGAGCGGCTGACGATTTGCCAGATCCCCGTTTCACCCCGCGCCAGGGCATCGCGGAACTCGCCCACAAGCACCGTCTTTCCCTGTTCGCCCGAATAGAGAACGACATAGCTTCTGGCGCGGGCGCTGGTCATCGACTCGACATCGACGACCGTATTGCCGATGACATGGCGTGTTTCCCGTTTCGGGCGATCCCGGAAGAAAGCGCGGATCGCCTCGCGTCCACGCACAGGCGCGTCGGGATCAGTCGGGCGGGCGAAGCTGCCATCTTCTGTGAACAGATCGGCGAGTGCATCATGGTCATGCGCGTCGTTGAGCAGTGCAAAGCGCCGGATCAACCGTTCGCAGGCATGCTCGATCGTCATGCGGGTAACATCATCCATGAACCATCTCCGTGCGTACGGGCGCCGTCATCCACTGCGCCAGCGCCCGCGATACCTGGTCCGGCGCTTCCAGCGGCGCCATGTGACCGCTGCCCGCAAACACGGCATATTGGGCGTGTGGGATGAGATCGACGATTTCGCGATGCTGTGCCGGCGGGCTCCAGGCATCCTTCTCGCCCACCCCGACCAGCACGGGACAACGGATCGTAGGCAGGAGTGCGCGCGGATCGGGGCGTTGCAGCAAGGCGGCGATCTGGCCACCATGAATGGCGGGAGTCATGCGCTCGACCATCGCGAAAAGATCATCCTCGAGCGAGGGCACCGCGTCGAACGCTCCCTCGGCGACCATCGGGGGCAACCAGGCCTCGGCGACCGCGCGCATCCCTTCGCGCGCACCCAGATCGACGAGTATCTGCCGGCGCTCGACCTCGCCCTCGCGCATCGGATGAATGCCGGTATCCAGCAGCGCCAGCCGCGCGATCCGGTCGGGCGCCTGGCGGACCATGTCCATCGCGACCCGCGCGCCCATCGAGTGACCCGCCACGGATATGACGGACGGCATGTCGCGCAGCACGGCAGCGGCCATGTCGGGGATCGTCGAAAATCCGGTCAGGTCGGGTATGCGCACGTCGTATCGCCCGCCGAGCGCCGCGACCTGATGCTTCCAGATGACCGCGTCACATAGAAGGCCAGGTATCAAAACAAGTGTTTCCGTCACAACGCTCTCCCGTCGAGGGCGGCTTTTAGGCACTGGACGGGCGCTTGTCTTATAACACTCCTCGTTGCCGATATACCCAATACGCAACTCGGGATATTCGATCGCATTATAGCTCGGCCCGCTAAAAGCATAAGTCGCGAGCCGGTCGGCTTGGTAGATCGAAAGGGAGCAGACCCGGCAGCATGAACTGCGGGCATTACCGGCGAGAGGTTCGATGGGCAGTTTTGAAACACCAAGTCGCAAACGCTACGGAGCGGCATCTGCCGGACTGCCGGCGTTGCGATCGTCCCCGTCGCGTACGGCGCAGCGAGGACGGTCGGCGTGATTGCGCCGCATGATCCGTCCGATCCGCGCGCCCGGATCGCCAACGAACCGATGCACATCCGGCAGGTGATCGCGATCGCGGTCGCCACCGCCCTGACCGCGCTGGATGGTTTCGACGTCCTGTCGATCAGTTTCGCCTCGCCCGGGATCGCCGCGCAATGGGGCATCGATCGCGCCGCGCTCGGCCTCGTGCTCTCGATCGAGCTGATCGGCATGGGGTTCGGCGCTTTCGTGCTGGGCGCGGTGGCCGACCGGATCGGACGTCGTCCGACGATCCTGTGCTGTCTGATCGTCATGGCCGCCGGCATGTTCCTGGCGTCCACGGCGCAGAACGTGACGATCCTGTCGGTCTATCGCCTGTTCACCGGCCTCGGGATCGGCGGAATGCTGGCCGCGACCAATGCGATCGTCGCCGAATGCGCGAACTCCCGCCGCCGCAATCTGTCGGTATCGATCATGGCCGGCGGGTACCCGATGGGGGCGATCCTCGGCGGGCTGGTCGCGGGCAAGTTGCTGGCGTCTACCGGGCGCTGGCAGTCGGTTTTCGAGTTCGGCGCGATCATGACGGCGCTGTTCGTGCCGATCGTGTTGTGGCTGGTGCCGGAAACGATCGCGTTCCTGCTTCACAAGCGCCCGGCCGGCGCGTTGCAGAAGATCAACCGGACGATGATGCGGCAAGGGCGCGAGCCGCTCGACGCGCTGCCCCCGCGTGCCGAGGAACCCCGGCGTTTCAGCTTCGCCCAGTTCTTCGGTCCGCAGGTCGCCAGCGTCACCATCCTGCTCACCCTTGCCTATTTCGGGCATATGATGACCTTCTATTTCCTCGTGAAATGGATCCCGAAGATCGTCGTCGACATGGGCTTTCCCGCAGCATCGGCGGGCGGCGTGCTGGTCTGGGCCAATGTCGGTGGCGCGGCGGGGGCGGTCGCGCTCAGTCTGTTGACCCAGAAGTTCGGCGTTCGCTCGCTGGTGATCGCGTCGATGCTGTGCGGAGCGGTCGCGGTCGGGCTGTTCGGCCAGGGGTTCAAAACGCTGGCGAGCCTTTCGGCGATCGCCTGCATCGGCGGCTTCTTCACGAACGGAGCGACCGCCGGCCTGTATGCGGTGATCGCGCAGTCCTTTCCCGCTTCGCTGCGCGCAGGGGGCACCGGTCTGGTCATCGGCATCGGTCGCGCCGGAGCAGCGCTCGGGCCGATCCTCGCCGGCGTGTTGTTTGCCGGCGGGACGTCACTCAGTGTCGTTGCGCTGTTGATGGCCTGCGGCACCGCGCTTGGCGGCATAGCGCTCGGCTTCGTGCGCTACCGCGAACACGCTGTCGCATGAACCGGGCAGCCTAGCCGCTGCCGATCGATCGGGCGGGAATGGGGTAACGGACATGCCTTGCCCTCCGGCTTACACATCAAACCCGTCAACATTGATCGGATCTGCACTTGCGAAACACTCTGGCATCGATCTGTCTGCTGCTTTGTGCGCCTGCCGCTGACGCTATGGCCGGGGCTCCGGCCGCGACGGCGCCGAAAACGGGTGACATCACCGTCACGCTGCTTGGCACCGGCACGCCGACGCTCAGCCCGGATCGGTTCGGCTATTCGACGCTGATCCAGGCCGGCGGCCTCAACCTCGTGTTCGATGCGGGGCGCGGCAACGCGATCCGGCTGGCACAGATCGGCGTGAAGCTCGGCAGCATCGATGCCACGTTCATCACGCATTACCATTCCGACCATATCAACGGCCTGGGCGACCTCTGGACGACGAGCCTGCTGCCCTCGCCGCAGAACGATCGGAAGACTCCGTTCCTGCTTTACGGCCCGGTGGGCATCAAGCAGGTCGCAGCCGGCATGCAGATGATGTTCGGCGCGGACCTGAAGATCCGGCGTGACGACAATGAGGTCACCGAACCGGCCGAACGGCTCGACGTTCACGAGTTCACGAAGGACGGCGTCGTCTTCGAACGCAACGGGGTTCGCGTGACCGCCTTCACGGTGGATCACGGCAAGTCGATCAAGCCCGCCGTCGGTTACAGGATCGACTATAACGGGCACAGCGTCGTCCTGTCGGGTGACACGCGCTACGATATGGAAGTCGTTCGCCAGGCGACGGGCGCCGACCTGCTGGTCCACGAGGTCGGCATCATCGCGACCAGTCATATCAACGATGCGTGGGCGCGTCCCAACGTCGCGCACCATACCAGTGCCGAACAGGCGGGGGACGTCTTCCGGCAGGCCAAGCCCAAGCTCGCCGTGTTCTCGCACATCTCGCGGCCGGGGCCGCAAGATGCGACGAACACCGACGCCGCGCTGAAGCAGCGGGCGCTGTCGCACTGGCCCGGCGGCAACGTCGTGGTCGGCACCGACTTGATGCGGATCGACGTCGGCACCGATGTCACCATCCTCCCTCCACAGGCAAAATAACCCGCGCGGGCGGGATCATGACGACGATCGCATTAAAGGAGCGCGATGATGATGGAACGGCGAACGCTGATAAAGTCCGCACTCGGTGCGGCTCTGGCCACGACGGGTACGACGCGGATCGCTGCGGCACCGGCGAAGGCGGCCGCTGGACCACGGACATTCGTGCTGGTTCACGGGGCGTGGCACGGCGGATGGTGCTGGCGCGATGTCGCGACGCTGCTGCGCGCGCAAGGGCACATCGTCCATGCGCCGTCGCTGACCGGCCTTGCCGATCGGTCGCACCTGCTGGCGACGTCGCTGACGCTCCAGACCCATATCGACGACATCGTGAACCTGTTCCGCTGGGAGGACATCGACGACGCGGTCCTGGTGGCGCATTCCTATGGCGGGTGGCCGGTGTCGGGGGCGGTGGAGAAGATCGCCGACAAGGTCCGCTCGATCGTGTTCGTCGACGCCTTTTTGCCGGACAACGGGCAGCGGGTGATCGATCTCAATGCGCCGCAGTTTCAGCAGGCGCTGAAGGATGCGATCGCGCGCGGCGAGGCCGGGCGTCCGGTTCCGCCGGTCAAGGCGTTCGGCATCAAGGATCCGGCAAAGGCGGCATGGGTGCAGGCGAAGATGACGCCGCAGCCGACGGGGGTGGCGACGCAGCCGATCGCCCTGACGGGTGCGCGCGATCGTATCGCCCGGAAGACCTATGTGCGCGCGACCGGATACGCGATGCCCATGTTCGACAGCTATCTCGCACATGCTCGGCAGGATCCGTCCTGGAAGACCATCTCGCTCGGCGCGTCCGAATGCGGACACGACGTCATGGTGGATGCGCCGGCGACGCTCGCGCGGATCCTGATGTCCGCCGCGTGAATCTCGCAGGGGCGGTCAGCTAGCCGGCCCGACACACCGATCGCACCGATTGCAACGATCGCACCGATCGCCGGACGCACCGCGTCCGGGAGAGCGGACACGCGCCTTCAGAGCAGCGCAACGAACACAGTAAAAAGGGAGACGGGCCGTGAACAAGCAAATGGTGGGCAGGCCGAGCACCAGGCTCATGCGCCTTGCCTGGATGGTGGCCGCAACGGCATCGGCGGGTGTCGCGACGGCCCAGTCCGTTCCGCCGGCAGGGACGGAAAAGGAGGCGGCGGGTGGCCCGATGGGAAGCCAGACCCAACCGGGGGTCCGCCCGCCCCGATCACAACCCCGAGCGGGCGTTGCGACACCTGGCGGCCAGCCGGGCACGCCCCGCTTGCCGCAGGCGATCCGCTGGACCGAGGATTGGTCGCAGCCGTTCGGGCCGAACGCGTCCCCGCTCGAAAAGATCAAGCACATCCCGCTCGGGTCGGATCCGGTCTACCTGACGCTGGGTGGAGAAATGCGCGCCTACTATACCGCATGGGATCACCAGAACGCGGGCCTACGCGCCAATGACGGTAACGATCCGCTGCAATTGCGCCTCAGGCTGCTCGCCGATCTGCATCTCGGTTCGCACGTCCGCGCCTTTGTCGAGGTCGGGGACAATCGTGAATTCGGCGCCAACCTCGTCACGCCCCCGAACCGCGGCTCGCTCGACATCGAACAGGCCTTCGTCGACCTGAGCCTGCCGCTGGGCGACGGCAAGATCACGGTCCGTCCCGGCCGCTTCGAAATGCCGCTGGGCAATGGCAAGCTGGTGACGATCCGCGACGGGGTGAACCAGCGCGTGCTCCAGCAGGGTATCCGCGCGACCTATATCCTGTCCGGAAAGATTTCGGTGGATACGTTCGCGGTCCGGCCGGTGCAGATCAACGAAGGCGTTTTCAACAACGGCCCTGCGCACAGCCAGACGTTCAACGGCGTCTATGTCAGCACGCCCAAAGGGCCGCTTGGCCTGGGACTGGACGCCTATTGGTTCCGGTTGAACCGGGACACCGCACTCAATGCGCAAGGGGTGGCGAAGGAAAGCCGCAACAGCTGGGGCGGGCGGCTCTGGGCGCGCGGCCGGACGCTCGATCTCGACCTGGAGGGGACATACCAGTCGGGCAGTTTCGGCGCGAAGGATATCCGCGCCTGGGCGTTGATGCTCGATGCCGGCTATTCCTTTCCGACGATCGCATTGTCTCCCAGGCTCGGCGTCAAAGCCAATGTCTTCAGCGGCGACGGGAACACCAGCAACGGCACGCTCGGCACCTTTGTTGCGCCGTTCCCGCGGTATCAGATGCTCAACTCGGGTGTTCTTTTCAACTATTCGAACATGATGAATATAAACCCCACCCTTACTCTGAAGCCAGCCAAGTCGATTACGGTGGTTACCGGAACGCAGCTATATTGGCGCAACACGACCGAGGACGGTGTCTATATCGGCCCGGCAGGCGCCTCGTTCGCGCCATATGCAGGCAGCCGGTTCACCGGCGTCGCAATGGAAATCGACGCGTCGTGGCAGGCCGCAAAAAACCTGCAATTCGGTTTGCAGAACAGCTATTTCATGCCCAGCCGGTCACTGGCGGTGCATGGGGGCAAGTACGGGAATTATTTCGGGGTCTACTCGTCGGTTCGTTTCTGACCTGGATAGCACATCGTCAGCCATGGATGCCGAGACCTGTGGCTGGTAGTTTCAAGCGTTTATAGAGGCATGATGACCAACTATATCTCGATCGGGGCGACCGCGGTTCATCAGCGCGATGGTGGCATCAAGCTGCACGACGCAGCGGCGTTTGCGGCAATGCGCGTATCCGGGCAGGCCGCGGCATCGGTCCTGGATCAGCTGGCGCCCCTGGTGCGTCCTGGTGTCACCACGCGCGAACTGGACGATATCGCCAGACAGGCGGCGATCGCACTGGGCGCGGCGCCGGCAA
Source organism: Sphingomonas sp. (assembly GCA_043775965.1). Taxonomy (GTDB): domain Bacteria; phylum Pseudomonadota; class Alphaproteobacteria; order Sphingomonadales; family Sphingomonadaceae; genus Sphingomonas. Next base: position 1,169 of record JAYVRZ010000352.1, on the reverse strand, counting down.
ACATCGGGTATCGTGGCTATGCGCACACCACCTGCATTTCGGTCAATCACGTGGTCTGCCACGGCATCCCCGGCGAAAAGACGTTGAAGGCCGGCGACATCGTGAACATCGACCTGGCGGTCGTTATCGACGGGTGGCATGGCGATACCAGTCGAATGTATCTGGTCGGCGACGTTGCGTTACGCGCTCGACGACTGGTCGACGTGACCTACGAATGCCTGATGCTTGCCATCGAACAGGCCCGTCCCGGCAATCATCTGGGTGATATCGGACATGCCATTCAGCGCCATGCCGAAAAGCACCGGTATGGCGTCGTGCGCGACTTTTGCGGCCACGGGGTCGGCAAGGTCTATCATGATGCACCTGACGTCGTTCACGTCGGCATAGCCGGCAGCGGACCGGAACTCCGTCCGGGTATGATCTTCACGATCGAGCCGATGATAAATCTCGGGCGTCCCGACGTGAAAGTTCTCGACGATGGCTGGACCGCGGTGACACGGGACCGGTCGCTATCGGCGCAATTCGAACATTCGATAGGCATTACGGATAGCGGATGCGAAATATTTACACGCAGTCCAAAAGGATTGGATCAACCACCTTACGTTGCATGACATTTCTCGGAAGCGGCTTGGTTATCCACGTGCCGTGTCGCCAGCCGGGCACGAACCCGACTTGCGGAGTATCGTGCCGGAGGGGCGGTTCCGATCGGCCGCCTGTTCAGCAACCACGTGCGGCCAGTTGGGCATCCAGCCGCGGATAGACCCGACGCGCATTGCCCTCGAACACCTGGCGCTTGTCAGCCTCCGAAATTTCGAGCGCATCGATATAGCGCTTGGTGTCGTCGAAATACTGGCCCGTCTCGGGGTCGATGCCACGCACCGCGCCGACCATTTCCGAGCCAAACAGGATGTTGTCGACGTCGATCACCTCGAACAGGAGGTCGATGCCCGGCTGGTGATAGACGCAGGTGTCGAAATACACGTTCTTCATCACATGCTCGGCAAGCGGCGGTCGCTTCAGCATGTCGGCCAGACCGCGATACCGCCCCCAATGATAGGGCACCGCGCCACCGCCGTGCGGGATGATGAAGCGGAGGGCTGGGAAGTCGTGAAACAGGTCGCCTTCGAGGAACTGCATGAACGCGATCGTGTCGGCGGCCAGGTAATAGG
>JAYVRZ010000351.1:0-7818 GCA_043775965.1 Sphingomonas sp. | reverse complement strand
GGATCACGCTAACCCTTTCAGGGTTGGCGAATAACGTTTTCAGGACCTTACGCGCCTTACCGTGCCGCTCGAATTGATTTGCTGCCACTTTCTGCTTTCCCACCAGTCGAGCGTGAACAGCGTGTGCCCGTCCCGCGCAACGCCAAAATTAAGCTGCGCTCTCACAAATCCCAAAATTGGGCTTCTGCTTCATTCGTACATAGGGTCGCTCGAGCCTACCGACGGACCGGAGCGCCAGCCTCCACTCTGGGCTTCGCGGCTAATCTCCAGAGCCGCAGAAAATGGGATAGTATCCTCCGGCGGCTTCGACACAGTCACGCCAAACTTAGTCCGGTTACAGGTGAACCCCGCCCCTTCGAGCATCTGAACAACCGGCGCCACAAAGCCCTCTTTAAGCCGCTTGCGCTCCGCGAACTCCTTCAGTTCTTTGTTGGCGATGGTAACCGCCTGCATCGAGTTATGGACGGCAGCTGCAATGCCTCTCGCCGTCTCTTCTGCTGTTTTTCCACCCATATCTGCTACCTCGAAACTTAAACGGCCTAATCTTATGAAAGATCGTGTAACGCTTCCTAAGCAGTTGTAAGCGTGTGGTCAACCGACGCGCAGCTGCGTTGAGCGGGCCTTCAGCAGGCCTACCTTCGCCTCAATCTTGGACGTTGGGCATGCCAAGCCAAACGCTTGAATGTCCGTCTGCCGTCGTGCCGTGTGCATTGCCATGGCCATCGCCATCGCCATCGCCATCGCCATCGCCATCGAGGATCATCACGAAAATATGTATCGAGACGAGTCCATCCATCTGCTGACTATGCAATTTCTGTCCTGTCGGACCTAGGTTTTGGATACACTGCGCGCATGACAAACGATGCCGATGGCTGCGCACGCAATCACCATTACGTGCCGCAATATTATCTAAAGGGCTTTGCGAAGCCGTGCTCGAAGGACGGCAAGCTGACCGTGTTCGATCTGAAAGATCGGAAAAGTTTCGTGACCCGGCCGCGCAATGTCGCGGCACGCCGCGACTATAATCGCATTGAAATTGAAGGCCAAAATCCCAACGCCGTGGAAAACAAGCTCGCCGAGCTGGAAGCGCTCGGCGATCAGGCGTTCCGGCGAATCATCGCGGCGCGGTCGATCGAAGACCGTGACGACTTTTCGTTCGTCCATGTCTTGCTCGCACGCATCGCGATCTCAAATCCCGCCTTTCGTGATCAGCGTGACCAGATCATCAGTCAGGTCGGATCGATGATGATGCACAACATGGTCGCCACATCGGAGCGATGGGACGCGATTACAGGACAGATGGGTCCAGAGCTTGGCGGCGACCCTATCCCCTATGAGGAAGCGCGTGCCGCGGTCGAGGGTGGCGGCATCGTGGCGAACGCAACGAGGGAGACGCTGATCGAGCAGGAAATCATGCTTTGGCCGTCGATCCTGCCTTTGCTGGAACAGCGAAAGTGGACCCTGTTGATTGCGCCGCCTGGCTCGACCGGTTTCATCACCTCGGATCGACCCTTCTCGTTGCAGTGGAACGACGAGACGATGAACCGCGGACCTTATGGCGTAGGCTTGGGCTGCGCCGACACCACATTGATCTTCCCGCTCAGCCACTCTCTCGCGGTCGTCGGCAGTTTTGAGCATGGAGGCGGCTCCAGTGTCGTCGATGAAAGCATCGTTGCGGCCGTCAATTTCTCGCTCTTTCAGGCAGCGATGCGGCAGGTTTATGCGTCCGCAGACTTCCCGGTCACGGACGTGGGCAAGGTCGTTCGAAACTTTTCCAAGAGCGAGGTCTGGCGGCGCGTTCGCGAGCGTCCGACCGACCCCGCCTGATATTGTGCGGCTGAATTGCTGACGGGTTCAAATCTCGCCGCTCGGCGTCATCGCAGCGATCGCAGGCGCAACGTTGCTGTCCCAATATCTCAGGAGCGGCGAGACCGTCAGCATATAAACCAGCCAGCAAGCCGAAATCGCTTCGTCAGAGAAGAAGGCATTCCAGCCCATCTTGCCGTGCGCCAGTTCATGCCGAAGCGCTGGGCCAGGCCTGAAATTCAGCAAGCTGTCGAGTTCCCAAACCATGTCGACGCCAAGGATTGCTTCGAGGTCTGCGCGGCAATATCCAAGCAGGATATTGAGCGGCCGATCACCCTCGATGCCGTCCTGCTCCATCTTGGCCGAGTCCCGCCCCGACATCAGGAGGATATGGCGCAACGAATTCTCGATCTGCGGCAAGAGCAGGTGCCCGGCGGTCGCATAGTCGCCCTGCACAGTCGCGCGAAGCCGACTGAGAAGATGTGATGGTGCCCGGCGGGGATGAAGCTGCTCATCTGGACTATAGGCAGTATATGCTGTTCGTTGATAGAAAACCGCTCCAGCACGGCCTGGCGGGCGGGCTCGATGTTGCCGTGAACCCGGAAGCGGCGAACGATCGACATATGGCGAATCCCGTGTTCCTTGTACCAGACTTCGCTCGGCTGATCGTCGAGGTCGAGCGACGGCCCGCGCGCGACTTCTCGCCCTTCATGGTCGGCGTAACTTGTCGCGAACAGGTTCGAGAGCGGGAAGTTCTTGGCCTGCTGGAATACCGACTCCTTCAGCTTCTCGACATCGTCGGGCTTTGAAAAACCGACCATCGACCGCAGCGCGTCGGTCAGACCCAGCGCCTTGAACTGCGCGTAGGTTTGGTCGCGGACCTCTTCGATCCCGTCGAGCTTGAAGGGGATGCCTGAGAATTCGTCGAGCGCCTTATCCTGCAACTCGCGCAGGCGGCGGCGCATCTCATCAACGCGATCCTTCGCATCACCGCGCGCACGGAATTCGCGCAGCGCCTGCTTGACCCAATGCGCCTTTGCAGAACTCGACGGCACGGTATCGGCCATGGCGAGCGTCCGTTCGATCGACCTGATCGCAGCGTCGCGGCTGGCATCCTCATCACCAGCGCGATCATAGGCGTCAGCCGCGAGGTTCCAGCACTCCTTGACAGCCATGTCATAGTCCTCCGACGAGGCGGTGGCCGCGAGATTGGCGGCGCTCTCCGCGACCTCCTCGACAGGGATTAGCTTGTGCTGGAGGACACGCCGCCCGAGCTGGGCGAGTGGGAAATAGGCCCGTTCGGAAACGGCATTGTCGAAAGCCAGGCGCAAGGTGTCGGCGATTGGCTCGACCAGCGTACCGCGCTTGGCGATACGGGCATTGATCATGAAACTGCGTTCAAGCGGCTTCACGCAGTCCATGGCCCGCGTGCCGATGTCGGGGAATTCCAGCACGGCACTGCCATCGGTGATGCGGCGTGCGACTTCGCAATAGGCAGCGACCGCCGTGCGTCCGGCACGACGAACGCCGGTCTCATAGGCGACGTCCGCAAAGCGCGCGCGCAACGTCGGATGGACGATGCTGGGCGCAAGATCGGCGAGGACTTCACTCTGATTACCCCGGAAGTCATGCGGGATCGCGGTGCGCCGCGTTCCGTTCTGCCACTGCAAACCGAACGGATCGCCTTCGCTATCGACGCGAAGATGCAGACCTACCAGCGCCGAGACAAGGCGGTAGACGCGTTCGGCCCGCGCGTCGCTACCATCGGCCGCCTCCTTGATCTTCGACCAGAACAGATCGACCAGCGCATGCCGATCTAGGCGGGCCATGCTACCGGTCAGCGCATTCAGATCGACCGACGCGAAGTCGTCAGCCGTCACCTCATCATAGAACGGCTGCGGTTCAGCGGGCTGCTCAATATCTTCGTGATCTTCGTCGAGAGCTGCATTGTTGTCGCTCATCTAGGATGCCCCCAAGTCTATGCCCCAATCTTCTGGCCGTAGATAGGAATGGCGGCGTCGCAGTAGAATGGCGCAGGCCGATTAACGCAGTCAAAGGGGATCGCATTGCTGAATTGTCACATGCCTAAAGCGTCAGCATCGCGGACTAGCGTCCGCTATGTCGGCGTTTTCTGCTGGTAAGCTATCAGCGCTGCCAGTGGCCGCTGTTCCCATGTCCGGACGTTCTTGGCACCAAAGCCGAATGGCGTATGGTGGTCGACACCTGCCGCGCCTTACCTGGCGTAAAACACATGATTGCCGACACCCCCGATCCGCCTTGTCGTCGTGCTGATCCTGTCACCGGTCATATCGTTCGACAAACCCTGTCGCTTTGATAGGGTGTGCGAGATCGTGGCTTCCGGGGTTTGTCGTACATGCTGATTGGATATATGCGGGTGTCGTCGGCCGACGATCGCCAGACCGTCGATCTTCAACGCGATGCACTGGTCGCAGCCGGCGTCGATCATCGACACCTCCATACCGACAAGGCATCGGGCGCGCGTGACGATCGACCGGGGCTGAAAGCCTGCCTCGACTATTTGAACGCGGGCGACACGCTGATCGTGTGGAAACTCGATCGGCTCGGGCGCTCTCTGTCGCATCTGCTGACGATCGTCACCGACCTGAAAGCGCGAGGTATCGCGTTCCGGTCGCTGACCGAGCAGATGGACACGACCACGCCGCACGGCGAGTTGTTGTTCTCGCTGTTCGGCGCATTGGCACAATATGAGCGGGCGCTGACGCGCGAACGGGTGATGGCGGGGCTGGCAGCTGCCAAGCGCCGGGGCCGCCAGGGCGGGCGCCCGCCGATGATCGACGCCGAGACGCTCGAACGGATCACTGCCGCGCTGGATAGCGGGGCCAGCAAGGCGTCCGTCTGCCGGACCTTCAAGGTGCCGCGCTCGACCCTGCTCGGTACGCTTGCCCGGATTGGCTGGATCCCGCCCGCCAAGGTCTGATCTGATGCCGCGTCGTGCCGTTTTCTCGGAGGAACAGCGCGCGGCGTTGCTCGCGCTGCCCGACGATGAAACCCTGCTCGTCCAGCACTGGACGTTGAGCCAGGACGACCTGGCCGTCATCGTGCGCCGGAGACGACCGCATAACCGGCTGGGTTTCGCCCTCCAGCTTTGCGCGCTGCGCTATCCCGGTCGTCTGCTGCGCCCCGGTGAACTGATCCCGGTCACCCCGCTCGCGTTCGTCGCCGAGCAATTACAGGTCGCGCCCGAGGCCTTGGCCGATTACGCGGCGCGGGGTCCGACCCGGTATGAACAGCTCGATGCGCTGCGCGATGCGTTCGGGTTTGCGCCACTCAGCCGGCCGCTGCGAACGACATTGCAGGAATGGCTCCTGCCGGTCGCGCTGACGACGACCAGCGGGGCGGGGTTGGCCCGGTTGCTGCTGGGCGAGTGCCGACGCCGGCGCATTGTCGTGCCGGGCATCAGTATGGCCGAGCCAATGGTCGCGCAGGCGCTGCTCGATGCCGAGCGCCATGTCGCCGAACATCTGACCCGAGGGCTGGACGCCGGGCAACGTCATCTGCTCGATGCCCTTCTTCTGCTTCATACCGGCGCGAACCTGAGCGGCCTCGGATGGGTGCGGCAGCCACCCGGCAAGCCCGGCCGCAAGCCGTTTGCCATCATCATCCAGCGGCTCACACTGCTTCGCGATATCGGGATCGATCCCGATATCGCCGCAGGCATACATCCCGAACGCCTGCGACGCCTCTGTCAGGAAGGGGCGCGGCTGACCGCGCAACATGTCCGGACGCTGCAAGCGAAGCGGCGTCGCGCGACGCTGGTGGCGACCGTCCTCGAAACCATCGTCACGCTCACCGACGATGCGGTGCTGATGTTCGACCGCCTGCTGGGCCAGATGTTTCGGCGCGAGCAGAACAGTGCGGACACAGCACTCAAGCGCGACCGGCGCACCATCAACGGCAAGATCAGGCTGCTCGCCCGGCTCGGCGATGCCCTGCTTGCCGCCAGGGTATCGGGCGGCGATATCGGTGCTGCGGTCGAGGCCGCGATCGGATGGGACGATCTGAGCCATGAGGTCAATGAAGCCCGCAAGCTAATCCGTCCTGATGCCGTCGATCCGGTCACGATTGCCGCCACCAACTACCCCGTTCTCCGGCAGGTCGGTCCCTCGTTCATCACCTCGTTCACGTTCGGGGCGGTGCCGGCCTGCCATGCGCTCGCGCGAGCGGTCGCGATCATCCGCGACCTTCATCTTGGATATTTGCGAAAACTGCCGTCCGATGCGCCTATCGGCTTTATACGACAGGCTTGGCGTCGAACGATCGGCGCCGGCCTTCCCGATCGCCGGACCTATGAACTGTGCGTGCTGGTGGAGCTTCGCGACCGGCTACGCGCAGGCGACATGTGGGTCGAGGGAAGCCGGCGCTATCGTGCCGTCGAACAACAACTCATTTCCGGTCCCGTCTTCGCCGCCATGCGCGCGGCCGGTCCCCTGCCGATCCCGGCACCGGATACTGCCGGTGTCTGGCTGGCGGAACGCCGCGACCGCCTTGCCCGTCGATTGACCGAGGTCGAACGAAAGGCGGAAGCCGACGCGCTGGAAGACGTACAACTCAGCCTTGGCAGATTACGGATTTCGCCGTTGAAGGCGATCACGCCCGAGGACGCCGACAGAGCGCTGGCGCCGCTCTATGCCCATCTGCCCGCGATCCGCATCACCGACCTGCTTGCCGAAGTCGATCGGTGGACCGGATTCAGCCAATGCTTCACCCATCTGCAAAGCGGTCGTATTGCCGATGAACCCCGTGCGATCCTGACGGCGGTACTCGCCGATGCGACCAACCTTGGCCATACGCGCATGGCGGAAGCCTGCAATCTGGTGACCCAACGCCAACTCGGCTGGCTCGCCTCATGGCATTTGCGCGAAGAAACCTACGGTCGCGCGCTTGCCCGGTTGGTCGATGCCCAGCATACCGCGCCACTCGCTGCCCTGTTCGGGACCGGCACCTCGTCCAGTTCCGACGGTCAGAACTTCCCGCTCGACCGCCGCGCCCAGGCGACCGGCGCGGTCAATCCGCACAAGGGGGCGGAGCCCGCCGTCTCCTTCTACAGCCATGTCTCGGATCGCTACGCGCCGTTCCATTCCACCGTCATCTCGGCGTCCGCAAGCGAGGCGGCGCAGGTGCTCGACGGGCTGCTCCACCATGGCGCCGATCTGCATATCGAGGAGCATCACGTCGATGGCGGGGGCGTCTCCGACCATGTGTTCGCGCTATGCCATCTGCTCGGATTCCGGTTCGCGCCCCGCATCCCGAACATCGCCGCGCGCCGTCTGCACCTGTTCGACGGCATCGAACCCGGCCCCGATATCGCGCCACTGGTCGCGGGCAAGATCGACGAAGCCCTGATCGCCGCGCACTGGGACGACGTGCTGCGCCTGGGAACCTCGATCCGCACCGGCGTCGTAAGCGCGTCAATCATGCTGGAACGGCTCGGCTCCTATCCCCGCGCCAGCGGACTGGCACTGGCATTGCGCGAGATCGGCCGCGTCGAGCGTACCCTGTTCACGCTCGACTGGATCGAGCAGCCCGAACAGCGGCGTCGTGCTACCCGCGAACTCAACAAGGGCGAAGCTGAAAATGCGCTGAAACGGGCCATCTTCTTCCACCGGATCGGCCGTATCCGTGACCATGCGCTGCAAGCTCAGAGCCATCGGGCGAGCGCGCTCAATCTCGTCGCGGGTGCCATCGTCTTGTGGAACACGACCTACCTGCAAGCCGCTCGGATGCATCTCGCCAAACTCGGCCGGCCAGTACCCCAGGACCTACTACAACACCTCTCGCCGCTCGGCTGGCAGCACAACAACCTCACCGGCGATTATCTCTGGACCGATCCCGATACGCCATCATTCGACCTCAGACCGCTTCGCCAGAGCCGCGCCATCGAGGGGCCTGCAAAACCTTAGGGTATATCTGGGTCCGTTCTATGTACTGACCCCGAGCAGGTCAACGACGCGCTGGAACTGGCGCAGGTGG
>JAYVRZ010000350.1:0-1757 GCA_043775965.1 Sphingomonas sp. | reverse complement strand
TAGCCGTCGGACATATAGCCCATGTCGCCGGTATCGAGCCAATTGTTCGACATGCACGCCTCGGTCGCCGCGTCGTCGCGGAAATAGCCGACCATCACCGACTTGCCGCTGCACCACACCTTGCCGATCGCGCGCTCGGGAAGGGGCGTGCCGTCCTCTTCGCGGATCTCGATCTGCATGTCGCGTACGGGCTTGCCGCAGTTCACGATCGCACGGTAGCGCTGCGGGCGATCCCCGCCACGCGAACCACCCGACAACTGCGTTTCCTCGACCAGTTCGACGCGGATGCCCTCGCCCGGCGGCATCAGCGAGACGGCGAGCGTCGCTTCGGCGAGGCCGTAGCTCGGCAGGAACGCGCTGGCCTTGAAGCCGGCATCGGCAAACGCGTCGACGAACGACTGCATCACGTCGGGGCGGATCATGTCGGCGCCATTGCCTGCGACCCGCCAGCGCGACAGGTCGAACCGGTCGCCTGCCTTGGTCTGCGACGACATGCGGCGCGCGCAGATGTCGTAGCCGAAGGTCGGCGAATAGCTGAGCGTCGTGCCGGTGTTGCGGCTGATGAGGTCGAGCCAGGCGAGCGGACGGCGGGCGAAATCCTCGGTCTTGAGGTAATCGGTCGAGACCTGGTTGGCGATCGGCGACAGGAAGCAGCCGACCAGACCCATGTCGTGATACCAGGGCAGCCACGAGACGCAGCGATCGGTGTCGCAGACTTCCATGCCGTGGCTGTGCGCGGCGAGGTTGTTGAGCAGCGCGGCATGCGTGATGACGACGCCGTGCGGGAAGCGGGTCGAACCGCTCGAATATTGCAGATAGGCGATGTCGTCCGGGCTCGCTTCGGGCAGCGTCGCGGCGGGCGCCTCGCGTTGCGCGAACTCGGACCAGTCGATGCCGACGGTGCCCGACAGGCGCGCGGCCTCGCCGGCCATCTGCGCGAGCTCGGGCGGGAAGATCAGCATCTTCGGGTCGCAGCTCGCAAGCTGGACGCGGAGCTGCTCGATGTACGAGTCGCGACCGCCGAACGAAGTCGGCAGCGGCAGCGGCACCGGCCATGCGCCGGCATAGACGACGCCGAAGAACAACGCGGCGAACTCCGGGCCGGTCTCGGCGACCAGCGCAATGCGGTCGGCCGGCGCGACGCCGGCGGCGATCAGCCGATCGGCCATCGCGCGCGCATCGGTGCGGAGCTGCGAATACGGGTAGGGCTGCGACAGCGTACCGCGTGCGTCGTGGAAGTTAAGACCACGGTTACCGGACGCGGCGTAATCGAGCGCTTCGCCTAACGTGCCGAAATCGGCGAAACGGCGCGGCAGGGCGTCCTCGGTCGGCGTCGCGACGATCGTCGCCGCGGTCTGGCCGTCCTTCTGAAGCGTCTCGGTCGTCATCGCAGTTCCTGTCTCTCGCGTCGGGCCCGGCATGGCGGCTGAACGCACCTCGCCTATTCCTAGTCTAGCCGTTCAATTTCGGGTGTCAGTGTGGCACAATGATGGCGTGTCCGACGATGACGACCCCGATGGCGCGACCGAGCGCCCCGACCGCAGCGGAAAACCGCGATCCGCGGGCCGTGCCGGTGGGCGCGCGTCGAAGCCGCGCGGCGAACGTGCACCACCCAAGCCGATCGATGCCGCGGGGCTAGAACGGATGGCGCTGCGCTATGTCGAGCGGTTCGCGACGACACGGGGTCGGCTCACCGATTATCTGGTGCGCAAGTTGCGTGAGCGGGGCTGGGACGGAGGCGCTGGAAGCGACGGGGG
>JAYVRZ010000349.1:0-6431 GCA_043775965.1 Sphingomonas sp. | reverse complement strand
TCTTCGAAGCCGATCAGCGAGCAGAACTCCTTGAAGTCGAACAGTTCATCCGGCTCGCCGACGCCGTTCTGCTTCAGGTCTATCAGCGCCTTCTCCATCGCGGTCGCGGCGACCAGGCTGGTCAGCGACGGATAGATCGCGAACGCATAGCCAAGCTCGGCGAGTACCGACGCGTTCGGCACCGGCGAGAGTCCACCGTTCGCCATGTTCGCCATTACCGGCGTGTCGAACGCAGCGCAGGCGGTCCGCATTTCCTCCTCGCTTTGCAGCGCCTCGGGGAACAGGATGTCGGCGCCCGCCTTCGCATACGCCTCAAGGCGGCGCAGCGATCCGTCGAGCCCTTCGCTCTGCCGCGCGTCGGTGCGCGCGACGATCAAGAGGTTCTCCTTGTCGGTCCGTGCATCACACGCGACCTTGATCTTCTCGACCATGTCCTCGAGCGGGATCAGCCGCTTGTTGGGCGTGTGGCCGCACTTCTTGGGGAATTCCTGGTCCTCGAGCTGAACCGCAGTGACGCCAGCGGCCTCGTATCCCTTCACGGTGTGATGGACGTTGAGCAGACCGCCATAGCCCGTGTCGGCATCGGCGATCAGCGCGGCCTTGCTGGTCCGCGCGACGGTCGCCATGCGGTCGACCATCTGCGTGTAGCTGGCGATCCCCGCGTCGGGCAGGCCATAGGCGGATGCGGTCAGCCAATAGCCGGTGCCATAGAGGATATCGAACCCGACCTTGTCGGCGATGACCGCCGAGATCATGTCGTGGACGCCGGGGACGACGAAGAACGCGCCGTCCGCAAGCTTCGTGCGGAGAATGGAATTAGCCATGATGTGCAGTCCTTATTCGGCGGCGGCTAGAACGGGGGCAGTGGCGTGCCAGCGCGGTTGCTTCGGCGCAGGGAGGCCGGTTTCGGCGAAGCAGTTGGCGCGCAACGTCTCGATATCGGGGCCGTAGTCGAAGGTCGGCAGCTCCGCCGGGCGCACCGCCCGCATCGTCTCGCGCAACGCTTCGGTCGCCGCCACATCGACCGCGCCGTCGACCAGCACCACGCCGTAGCGTTTCGCGCCCTCAGCCGTGACCAGCCCCTGCCGCAGTTCCTTCGCCAGCAACGCCGGATCGCGCTCGAGCGGGTCACCCCAGCCGCCGCCGCCCCAAGTGACGAACTTCAGTTGCTCGCCCGCCTCGACCGGATAATCCTCCAGCTTGTTGCCGAGGACGATCTCCGTCCCGTCGTTCTTCACCAGCACTTTCCGCGCCCGCGTCCCCGGCTCGCCGCCATTGACGCCCCAGGGCGGCACGAACCAGCGATCGTCGTGGATCGCGATCACGCCCGGCTGGAGGAAGCGGTACACCATGTTGATACCGTTGCCGCCGCGATGCAGCCCTGCCCCGCCGCTGTCCGCGACCGTCTCGTACGTCTCGATCCGGAGCGGGAAATAGCGTTCGAGGAACTCGTTCGGCACGTTCGTGAAGCCGGGCCAGAGCGAATGGCCGTCGGGGCCGTCGCCCATCGGGCGCGCGGGGATGCCGCCGAAGCCGATCTGGAACAGCTGGAACCACTTGCCGCTTTCGTCGAGCCCCGAATAAAACAGATGCGGCGACGACGAGAAGCCGGCGGCATTGAGGAACTCGGGAGTCTTCTGGCCGAGCAGTCCGCCGAGGATGTCGAACAACCGGCCGAGCGCGTGGGTGCGGCCCGACAGCGCCGCCGGAAAGCGCGGCTTGAGCAGCGAGCCCTCGGGGATCCGCACGTCGATCAGGTCGTAATAGCCGTCGTTGAACAGGATCTGCGGATCGAAGACCATGATCATGTAGATGCCGAAAAACATCTTCATCATGTTTTCGTTGAGCAGGAAGTTGATCGACGCCTGGCTCTGCGGATCCGTGCCGTCGAAATCGAGAATGACCCGGCCATTCTCGCGCCACATCGTGCACTTGATCTTGTACGGGCCGTAGCCGAGGCCGTCGTCGCAGATATAATCCTCGAAGCTGACCTTCTCCTCGCCGATCGCGGTCTCGACGAGCTGCTTCATCGCGCGGTAGTTCCGCTCGAGCAGCAGGTCGGTGGCGGACGCGTAGACGTCGTCGCCGAACCGCTCGCACATCTCGATGATGCGGCGCGACGCGACCCGGCACGAGGCGATCAGCGCGTTCAGATCGGCGCGGCACCAGTCGGGCGTGCGGGTCTGGTGCATCACCAGATTGAGCAGGTCCTCATTGTAGACACCCTGCTTCCACAGCTTGACCGGCGGGATGCGAACCCCCTCCTGGAAGATGCTGGTCGCGTCGATCGGCATCGATCCGGGCACCTTGCCGCCGATGTCGCTCATGTGACCGAACATCGAGGTGTAGGCGACGACGCGGCCGTCCTTGAACACCGGCATCAGCACGAGCCAGTCGTTCAAATGGCTGATCGCGCCCTGCACCGAATAGGGATCGTTGAGGAAGATCAGGTCGCCGTCCTCGACCGTGCCGTCATAGCTGTCGAGGAACGGGCCGATATACGAGCCGAACTGGCCGACGATCATGCGGCCCTTGCTGTCGGCGATCAGCGGAAAGGCGTCGCCCTGTTCGCGGATGCCGGGCGACATCGCGGTGCGCACGAGCGTCGCGTCCATCTCGATCCGCGCGTTGCGGAGCGCGTTCTCGATCACTTCCAGCGTGACGGGATCGATCGGTACGGTGGCGAACGGCGTGTCGTTGGCCTGGATGATGCGTGCGGGCATGATGGTCCTCTCAGGCCAGATTGATCAGGATATTGCCGACCGAGTCGACGATGCCGGTGCAGCCGCCCTCGATCAGCGTCGTCGAATCCATCTCGACGATGATCGCCGGGCCGGGGATGACGTCGTTGGCGCGGAGCTTCGACCGGTCGTAGATGACCGCAGGCCGCATCGCGCCGTCGGTCCAGAGTTCGTGATCGCGCAGTTTCGCGGCGATCGGATCGCCGTTGCCCTCCTCCAGCACCGGCGCCTTGAGATCGAGCAACGGCCCTAGCGCCACCGCGCGCAGGTTCACGAGTTCGTGCGCGGTTTCCATGTTGAACGTGAACAGCCGGTTGTGCTCCTCGTCGAAGCGTGCGGTGACGCCGGCTAGGCCGTCTCGCGCGAGCGTCTCGGCATCGATCGACAGCGGCACCTCGAACGCCTGGCCTTCGTAGCGCACGTCGATCTCGAACAGCGAGGTAATGTCGCTGTCCGCGATCCCCTCGGCGGCGAGTTCGGCGCGGGTCTGCGCGGCCATCTCGTTGAGGATCGCCTGGACCTCGGCCTCGTCGGTGTCGCCGAAGCGGCGCGAGAAGCTGCGGGCGGTCTCGGTCCGCATCTGGGTGGTAGCGTCGCCGAGCGCACACAGCACGCCGGGGCTGACCGGCGACACCGCGGGCCAGCTCCCCATCAGCCGCGCAACCGCGTTGACGTGGAGCGGCCCCGCCCCGCCAAAGCCCATCAGCGCAAAGTGGCGCGGGTCGTAACCCTGCTGGACCGATATCATGCGGAGCGCGCCAAACATGTTCTCGTTGACGATGTCGATGATCCCGCGCGCCGCCTGCATCAAGCCGATGCCGAGCTTGTCGGCGATCCCCTGCACTGCGATCTTCGCCCCCTCGCGGTCGAGCTTGAACGTGCCGCCGAGCAGCGATTCCGGCAGATATCCGAGCACGACGTTGGCGTCGGTAACGGTCGGCTCGACGCCGCCCTTGCCGTACGCAACCGGCCCCGGCACCGCGCCCGCCGAGCGCGGCCCGACCCGCAGCGCGTTGGTCAGCTCGGGGACATAGGCGATCGACCCGCCGCCCGCGCCGACCGTCTTCACGTCGAGCGCGGAGGCGCGCACCGCGAGATGCCCGACTTCGGTGGTGCGGACGCGGCGGGCCTCCAAATTTTCGATCAGCGCGACGTCGGTCGAGGTGCCGCCGACGTCGAGCGTCAGGATGTTGCGGATGCCGGCGTTCTTGCCGACCCAGAGGGCACCCGTCACGCCACCCGCAGGCCCCGACATCAGCAGCGAGACCGGATGCTCCTCGGCCTTCTCCGACGACATCAAGCCGCCGTCGGAGCGGAGCAGCGACAAGCTGCCCGCCATGCCACTGTCGCGCAGCTTGGTGCGCAGGTTGCGGACATAGTTGCGCATGATCGGGCGGACCGCGGCGTTGGCGACGGTCGTCAGCGTGCGCTCGTACTCCTGCATCTCGGGCAGGACGACATGGCTCAGCGACAGCGGCACGTCGGGCATGATCTCCGCGGCCAGTTCGGCGACGCGCTGTTCGTGCGTACCGTTCAGATAGGCGTTGATCAGCGACACCGTCAGCGCCTCGACGCCCTGCGCCTTCAGCGTCTCGAGCGCGGCGCGGATGTTCGCGTCGTCGATGGCGCGGACTTCGTTGCCGTGCGCGTCCATGCGGCCGAGGATCTCGACCGTATCCTCCAGCGCCGCCAGCGGCTCGGGCTTCGGCCAGACGATCCAGCCGGCGAGGCCACCGGGGACGAAGCTGCGCGCGATCTGCATGATCTGGCGGTATCCCTCGCTGGTGACGAGGCCGACGCGCGCGCCCTTGCCTTCGAGCACCGCG
The DNA here is from genome assembly GCA_043775965.1 of Sphingomonas sp. Taxonomy (GTDB): domain Bacteria; phylum Pseudomonadota; class Alphaproteobacteria; order Sphingomonadales; family Sphingomonadaceae; genus Sphingomonas. The sequence continues at coordinate 1,864 of JAYVRZ010000349.1, read as the reverse complement.
TTGGTGGCGACCGTGGTGCCATGCAGGAAGAACTCGATCTCGGCAGGTGTAATCCCGGCCTGGCCGCAGATCGCTTCGACCCCGGTCAGGATACCGACCGAGCTGTCAAGCGGCGTCGACGGCGTCTTGTGCCGCCAGAACCCGCCGCTCTCCTGATCCAGCAGCAGCAGGTCGGTGAAGGTCCCACCGACATCGACGCCCAAACGATAAGCCATGATGTCCCCGCTATGATGATGACGCGGGAGCCGCTCGGGCCGCCGCTTTTTGCTTGGGCCTTCCTAGAGCGAGGCCATGATGCGATCGGCGCGCCTCACCGCGACTATCCGCTGTGCGACTTTTCGGGCGTGGCGGTTGGTCACGCGTGGCGACGTTCGCCACGGTGCCAGGCTTGCAGGAGAAGCCGTCATGATCGTCCGCCCCCAACTTCGCGCCGACACGCGTGCCTTCCTCGATCGCCGCGCTGGCGGGAGCGGGTTGCTGATCAGCGGCGGATGGCAATCAGCTGAGGGCGGACGCACACTCGCAACGTTAGACCCGGCTACGGGCAAGGAGATCGGCCGCATCGCCTCCGCCTCGGCTGGCGACGTCGACCACGCAGTGACCGCTGCGCGCGTGGCGTTCGACGGCTGGCGCACCACCACCCCGGTCAACCGGGCGCGCATATTGTGGGCGATCGCCGACCTGATCGAGGCGCATGTCGACGAACTCGCCGAACTGGAGACGCTCGACCAGGGCAAGCCGCTGTTCGTCGCGCGCTGGGCCGAGATCCCCGGCGCCATCAACCAGTTCCGGTTCTTCGCAGGCCAGGCGATGGCGATCGAGGGCAATACGATCGAAAGCTCGATCGATTATCAACCCGCGGGCAAGCAGGTCTCGACCTGGACCCTCCGCGAGCCGGTCGGCGTGGTAGCGGCGATCGTGCCGTGGAATTCCCCGCTCGTGCTGACCGCGATGAAGCTTGCGCCAGCGCTGGCGGCCGGCTGCACGATCGTCCTGAAGCCGGCTGAGGATACGTCGCTCAGCGCGCTTCGGCTCGGCGAGCTGATGACTGAGGCGGGGCTCCCCGCGGGCGTGCTCAATATCGTCACGGGGCTCGGCAGCGAGACCGGCGCCGCGCTCGCCGCGCATCCCGGCGTCGACAAGATCGCGTTTACCGGCTCGACGCAGACCGGTCGCGCGATCCTCGATGCGGCCAAGACCAACTTCAAGCGCGTCACCCTGGAGCTCGGAGGCAAGTCGCCTGCGATCGTGCTGCCCGACGCCGATCTCGACCTCGCCATCCCCGGCGTCGCCAACGCCATCTTCTTCAACGCAGGCCAGGTCTGCATCGCGGGCTCGAGGCTGTACGTCCACCGCTCGATCCACGACCGGGTGATCGAAGGCGTCGTCGCCTATGCCAAGGGCCTCGCAATGGGCCATGGCCTCGACCCAGCGACACAGATGGGCCCGCTCGTCTCCGCCCGGCAAGCCGAGCGGGTCGCCGGCTTCGTGTCGGGCGCGAGGAACGAAGGCGCAACCGTTCTGACCGGCGGCGACCGCTCGGGCGAAGCCGGCACGTTCGTCGCGCCGACCGTAGTCGTCGACGTCCGCCCCGACATGACGATCGTCCGCGAGGAAGTGTTCGGCCCGGTCCTCGTCGCACAACCGTATGACGATCTCGACGAAGTGGTCGCGGCGGCGAACGACAGCCAATACGGCCTCGCGTCCAGCATATGGACGCAATCGCTATCCAGCGCGCACCGCCTCAGCGGCCAGCTCCGCGCGGGCACGGTCTGGGTCAACTGCCACGCAATGTACGACGCATCGCTGCCGATCGGTGGCATGAAGGCATCCGGCTGGGGTCGCGACAGCGGCAAGCAGGCGA
>JAYVRZ010000348.1:0-14787 GCA_043775965.1 Sphingomonas sp. | reverse complement strand
TGTATGACATCGCCGCCCGTCCCGCTTCAATGCCGACTTCAGCGACAGATCTGCACGCGGCGATGATGACGCCATTCGGTGCGGCAGCGGCGATGATTGTTCCAGTTGCGACGATCGTTGCCGCGGCCCCGATAGCGGCGGTCGTCGTGACGGTCGCCGCGGTGGTCATTGCCGCGGTAATTGCTGCGATCGCCGCGGTGGTCGTTGTGCTGCTGGCTGTAGCCCCGATCGCGCTGTGCTTCGGCAGGCGCCGCGGCACCGAGCCCGAGGGTCGCGAAGGCAAGGCCGGCGGCAATGAGATGGGTGAACTTCATGGGACGTCCTCTCGAGCCCGACGATCGGGCGATGCCGTGTGATACGGCTATCGAGAGACATCGTTCCTGAACGAGGTTGTTGGCTGGCGTACAGGTTGGGGGCGGACGACATACGATCGTTCTCGCCGCCGTAATGCGTCAAGTGACGATTGACACCCGACGATTGGGCGCATACGTTTGACGATGGTCATCGAAAGTATTCGCCATAAGGCGTTGCGGTCGTTCGCGGAGACAGGCTCGACTAAAGGTCTGCCGGGTAACCTTCTTGATCGGTTGCGAAATATGCTGGCCTATATCGCGGCCATCGACGCGGCGGAGGAACTGATCGTGCCGCCCAATTTCGGTGCTCACCGGCTGACGGGTGATCGCGCGGGCCAATGGTCGCTGACGGTGACGAAGAATTGGCGGATGACGTTTCGGATCAACGATACCGGCGGCATCGAGGATCTCGATCTGGAGGATTATCACTGATGGCGATCAAGCTGCACGCAAGCTTCGCGGTTCATCCCGGTGCGTGGTTGCACACGGAAATCGTTGTCCCGCATGGCTTGAGCGTGACGGATACCGCCGCCAAACTGCACGTGACGCGGCAGGCGATGAGCAATCTTCTTGGCGGACGAGCCGGACTGTCGGCGGAAATGGCGATTCGTTTCGAAAAGGCGTTCGGCTTGCAGGCGGATACGCTGATGCGGATGCAGGCGACGTATGAGTTGGCACAAGCGCGGGCTCGTGAGGGCGAGATCGAGGTGGAACGGGTCGCGGCTTAAGCGCCTCGAAATCGATCACCTTAGGACTGTTTTACATTTGGTGGGTCAAGGCTTCGGATACTCGCCCTGGATTTACATTGAATTTCTGGGCCACGTCGCGTTGGTGTAGCTTGGGAAATCTGGCAGCGAATACCCTGATATCCTCCGCAAGTTCTGGCGTGAAATGCGCGCTTCGCACCGAGGCACGCGTGACGGGCGAATTTCTATACGTTTCGTCGGCTAGATCATGAAGTTCTTCGATGCCGTACTCGTCTGCAATCTCACGAAGCCGGGAGCGTATCTCAGGAATCGTTCGCTTGTTACCCGACATATATCCATCCCCGACTCGAAGTCTTTAAGGGATAATCTCAAACCTGCTTGAGATTTGCAAGTTTACTGGAATACACGAACATCAGTCGTGCAGTTCTGCATCGAGTGAATGTCGACGCTCTACGTCACCCTATGGTGACGAAGCTGTCCATCACCCTCTTGCGGCCCGATTGCTCGAAGTCGATCTCGAGCTTGTTGCCTTCGATCTCGGCGATCGTGCCGTAGCCGAACTTTTGGTGGAACACGCGTTGGCCGAGCGAGAGGTCGTCGCGGCCCTTGTTGCCGAGGCTGATTGCGCTCGACCTGCTTTCGACAACGCGGGCGGGTTTGGTGGTGAAGGTGCTGCCGGTTCCCGACGCGCGTTGCCAGCCGGGGCCGCGGCCGGTGCCTCTCGCGACGTCCGCGAACGGGTCGGCGCGGTCGGACCAGTTGGCTTGCCAGAGGCTTGCGCCGCCGGACATCGTGGTTTCGGTGTCGATATGCTCGGCGGGTAGCTCGGCGACGAAGCGCGAGGGGATCGACGAGTTCCACTGGCCGTAGATGCGGCGGTTGGCGGCGTGGAGGATCACCGCCAGACGCCGGGCGCGGGTGATCGCGACATAGGCGAGGCGGCGTTCTTCCTCGAGGCTCTTCACGCCGCCTTCGTCCAAGGAGCGCTGCGACGGGAACAGGCCTTCTTCCCAGCCGACCAGGAACACCGTGTCGTATTCGAGGCCCTTGGCGGCGTGGATCGTCATGATCGTGACCTGCGGATCCTGCGCGCCGCCCTCGTTGTCCATCACCAGCGAGACGTGTTCGAGGAACGCGCCGAGCGAGTCGTATTCCTCCATCGCGCGGACGAGTTCGCTGAGGTTTTCCAGGCGCCCGGTGGCTTCGACCGATTTCTCGGCCTGGTACATCGCGGTATAGCCACTCTCGTCGAGCAACTGCCGCGCGAGTTCGGCGTGGGGCAGGCTGGTCGCCATGTCGCGCCAGCGGGCGATGTCGCCGACCAGCCGGCCAAGCGACTTCTTCGCAGCCCCGGTGAGTTCGTCGGTGTCGAGGATGCGGGCGGCGGCGGTGGTCAGCGGCACGGCCGTGGCGCGGGCTAGCTGATGGATTCTAGCGACCGCCTTGTCGCCGAGGCCGCGTTTGGGGACGTTGACGATGCGTTCGAAGGCGAGGTCGTCCGCTGGCTGGTTGACGACGCGGAGGTACGCCAGCGCGTCGCGGATCTCGGCGCGCTCGTAGAAGCGGAAGCCGCCGACGATCTTGTACGGCATGCCGATCGCGATGAAGCGGTCCTCGAATTCGCGCGTCTGGTGCTGTGCGCGGACCAGGATCGCGACGTCGTCGAGCGACGTGCCCGAGCGCCGGGCCGACTCGATTTCCTCGCCGACGCGCCGCGCCTCCTCGGGGCCGTCCCAGACGCCGATGACCTTGACCTTCTCGCCGACGTCGCGCTCGGTCCAGAGCTGCTTGCCGAGGCGTCCGCCGTTGTTGGCGATCACGCCCGACGCGGCGCCGAGGATGTGCGGCGTGCTGCGGTAATTCTGTTCGAGCCGGATCACCTTTGCGCCGGGGAAGTCGCGCTCGAACTTCAGGATGTTCTCGACCTGCGCGCCGCGCCACGAATAGATCGACTGGTCGTCGTCACCGACGCAGGCGATGTTCTTGCGTTCCTGCGCGAGCAGCCGCAGCCAGAGATATTGCGACGAGTTGGTGTCCTGATACTCGTCGACCATGATGTATTTGAAGCGCTGCTGATACTGCGCGAGCACATCGCGGTGCGTCTTCAGGATGACGAGCATGTGAAGCAGAAGGTCGCCGAAATCGCACGCGTTGAGCGCGATCAGGCGGGCCTGGTATTGCTGGTACAGTTCGCCGCCGCGACCATTGGCGTAGCGCTCGGACTCGCCCGCATCGATATCCGCGGGAACGAGGCCCTTGTTCTTCCACTGGTCGATCAGCCCGGCGAGGCTGCGCGTCGGGAATCGCTTCTCGTCGATGTCGGCGGCGACGATAAGCTGCTTCAGCAACCGTAACTGATCGTCGGTGTCGAGGATCGTGAAGTTCGATTGCAACCCGACGAGTTCGGCATGGCGACGCAGCATCTTGGCGGCGATCGCGTGGAAGGTGCCGAGCCACGGCATGCCCTCGACCGCATCGCCGACCAGCCGCCCGACGCGCTCGCGCATCTCTCGTGCGGCCTTGTTGGTGAAGGTCACCGACAGGATCTCGGACGGCCACGCCTTCCTGGTGAAGATCAGGTGCGCGAGGCGGGCGGTGAGCGCGGCGGTCTTGCCGGTGCCGGCGCCGGCGATGATCAGGACCGGGCCGTCGGTGGTCAGCACCGCCTCGCGCTGCGGCGGATTGAGGCCGCGGAGATAGGGGGGCTGGCTGTGCGCGTCGGACGGTTGGGCGATCTGGTTCACCGGTGAACAGGTAGGGAACGGCGCGCGATGGGGCAAGCGAGTATGACTTGCCTGCATGCGCGATGCGTGGAACAAGATAAGAACATAACGGGAGGCGGACATGCTGGCGGGACGTTGTCATTGCGGAGCGATCAGCTATGTCGCGGAGGGTGAGCCCGAGTATCATGCGCTGTGCCATTGCGGCGATTGCCGACGAAGCGCTGGCGCGCCGATGGTAGGCTGGATCGCGTTCAAGACCGAACAGGTGACGATCTCCGGTGATCCGGTGACCTACGAATCATCGGCGAGCGGCAGGCGGCAGTTCTGTGGCCGGTGCGGAACCGGAGTGTTCTATACCAACGCGGACATGCTGCCGGGGATCATCGACGTGCAATCCTGTACGCTGGACGATCCCGGATCGGTGCCGCCCGGCGCGCATATCCAGGTGGCCGATCGCCTGGCGTGGATGGCGGACGTGGCGGCGCTGCCGATGTTCGATCGATATCCGGGAATGTGATTCGACGCCGTTCGCGCGGCATGGGTCACGACCGAATGCGGTGGACGGTGCTGGCGGCATGAAACCGTCGTGAAAGCGTCGCGCAGGCGTCATGAAGCACGCCTAGAGGATGCGCAGCGACGAGGTTCGTCGTCGGAGAGGCCACATCCAGAAAGGCCCCCCGACGCGCTGGCGCCGTCGCCCGCAGGCTGAGCCCTGCGGACCGCAGGACCATTTGAGGAACATCATCATGAAGCTTTTCATCAGCGTCGCTTCGGCGGCGATCGTCGGCGCTTGCCTGTTTTCCACGGCTGCAACGGCCAGTTCCGCGCGAGATCCGGTATCGGTGCGCGTGTCGCGTGCCGGGCTAGACCTGACCAGCGACGCCGGGCGGGCAGCGCTCCAGCGCCGGTTGCGATCGGCGATCGCCAGTGCCTGTGCACCACGCTCCGGCGGGCTCGATGCGCTCGCCGACTCGCAGCGGTGTCGCAAGGAGATGACGGCCGATGCGACCGTGAAGATGGCTGCATGGTTCGGGCGCACCGGTACGCAGCTGGCGAGCATCGGGGCGGCTCGGTGAGCTAGCGTATGCGATAGCCTGATCTATCGTTGAGAAGAGCCGTAACGAACTATCCTTCCCCGCGAGGGGGGCGGCGTTTGCCCGACTGAGGGGGCGGTAGGGGACACCTCCGTTCCGTGTCCGCCCCCTCCGTCACCTTCGGTGCCACCTCCCCCTGGCGGGGGGGGATTATAAAGGGCGACGTTGGAAATCAGGCCGCACGACCGCTTGATCTGCATCTGGCTCAAGATCGCTGTCAAAAGACAGGTTTGAATCAATGCTCCCGCGCTGCGTCGACTAGGATCGATTGCCGTCATCGGCTGTCGAGTGGCAGAACGCCTTTCATGAAGAACATACAGATCATCGATGGCGGCACGAACGCCACCTTCAGCGTGTTCCAAGCCACGGACGAGGAGTTCGCCGCGATCTTTCCCGACGGGCGCGACATCGAACTGGCCGAAGATTTGATCGAGCGGATTGGTCAGGACGCCGCTGGGTCCGCGCTCACCCCGATCTGGGACCGCCCAATCCTGAAGCGCGACGCGCTCGGGATTCATGGCACCTTGTTCTACGACAACGAACATCGGCGTCGCCACGTCCCACCATCAAAACGCGAGATCGATTGGGCTGATGGCTCCGTCAATCAAGCCCAGCGGGACCTGTTCGCAAAGCATCGCTAATTTGTCCGCGCCGCCTTAGCGCGGGCGAAAGGCTGGCTGAGTGGCTAAGGTGTCGGCACTGACGGTCCTCCCGCCAGGGGTGCTGGCGCTTGCCGGACGGAGGGGCGGTAAGCGCCCCGCAGGTCTCGCGTCCTCCCCCTCCGTCACCTTTGGTGCCACCTCCCCCTGACGGGGGAGGATTGTAGCGGGCGACGTTGCAAATCAGTCTCGATCGTTGCTTGATTTACATCTGTCATAAGATTGTCATCGTAAGGGCCGACTGCACATTCCCATGGCAACCTCCACATTTGCACCCGACGCGCTGACGGCTGATTCGCGCGCTGTGGCGTCGGCGCCGCACACCGGTCCAAAGCTCGATCATTCGCTCCACCCGTCGGGGCGATGGTTATTCCTTGCGGTGCTGGTCGGCGGGCTTGCCTATGCGGGGTTCAGCATCGCGACCGATACCGCGCAGGTCGGCGAGACGCTGGCGGGCGGCGCGTTCGCGTTCCTGGCACTGGCGTTGCTGATCGCGCTCGGGTTCGAGTTCGTGAACGGGTTCCACGATACCGCCAACGCGGTCGCCACCGTGATCTACACGCATTCGATGCCCGCGCCGCTGGCCGTCGTCTGGTCCGGTTTCTGTAATTTCCTCGGCGTGATGCTGTCGTCGGGCGCGGTCGCCTATGCGATCGTCACGTTGTTGCCGGTCGATCTGATCCTCAACGTCGGCAGCGCGGGCGGGTTCGCGATGATCTTCGCGTTGTTGCTGGCGGCGATCCTTTGGAACCTCGCGACCTGGGCGGTGGGCCTGCCCAACTCGTCCAGCCATGCGCTGATCGGTTCGATCCTGGGCGTCGGACTCGCCAACCAACTCATCAACGGCGGCGCGGACGGGACGTCGGGCGTCGACATGGCGCAGGTCTGGAAAGTGCTGTCCGCACTCGCGTTCAGCCCGGTCGTCGGTTTCGTCGGCGCGCTGCTGATGCTGCTCGTGATGAAACGGTTCCTGCGCGATCGGGCGCTGTACGAGGCACCGAAGGGCACCACGCCGCCGCCGCGCGGCATTCGTGCGCTGCTGATCGGCACGTGCACCGCCGTCAGCTTCGCGCATGGCAGCAACGACGGGCAGAAGGGCATGGGGCTGATCATGCTCATCCTGATCGGTTGCGCGCCGACCGCCTATGCGCTGAACCGGACGATGCCCGAAAGCGCGACGCCCGCCTTCGTACAGACCGCGCGGGCCGCATCGGCGGCCTATGTCGCGCATGCGAATGGCGCGCCAGCGACGGTCGCCGCCGCGCGCGCCGAGGTGACGCAGGCGCTGAAGACCAAGCGGGTTGCGGACCCGGTCGTGTACGGCGCGCTGGCGACCTTGTCGGACGACGTGTCGATGCGGATCGCAGGCTATGGATCGCTCGGCAAGGTGCCCGCGGCGGCAACGCCGAACCTGCGCAACGACATGTATCTGGTGCTCGACACGACCAAGCTGATCACCGCCGACAAGGGTGCGCAGGGGCGCTTCACCGCGCAGGAGATCACGACGCTGACGACCTATGGCGGCAAGCTGGAGCAGGGGACGCGGTATATCCCTACCTGGGTGAAGATCACCGTCGCGCTGGCGCTCGGCCTCGGCACGATGGTCGGGTGGAAGCGGATCGTCGTCACGGTCGGCGAGCGGATCGGCAAGACGCATCTTACCTATGGCATGGGCGCATCGGCCGAACTGGTCGCGGCGGCGACGATCCTGCTGGCGGTACGCTATGGTCTGCCCGTGTCGACGACGCATATCCTGTCGTCCGGCGTGGCAGGCGCCAGCGTGGCGAACGGTGCGGGATTGCAGCGCCGGACCGTCATGAACATGGCACTGGCGTGGGTGATGACGTTGCCGGTGGCGATGCTGTTGTCGGGCGGGCTGTACTGGCTTCTGCTGATGCTCGCGCACGCGCTGGGCTACTAGGTCGGATCGATACTGTCATCCCCGCCACGGGGGGGAACAAGGCTGATATGGGGCGGGGAGCGATCAATGCGGGTCCCGTATTCTCCCCCTCCGAGCCGCCTGCGCGGCCCACCCCCCCTGGCGGGGGAGAATTCGATCTTCGTGTTGAATGCCGATCCGTCCTTGGTCGGAACTCGGGCTGCCGGTAGCGGGTTGGCGGGCTATGCGATTGCGGTGTTCGATCTGCGGGAACTGGGACTGGCTTGCACGCGGCGAATGGACCGAGTGTAGCCATTGCCGGCTGATGGTGCGCGACGTCGCCGAGGTCGGCGCGGTCGCGGCCGAGATCCTTGCCCGGTTCGAGCGCGGCGTGCTGGATCTGGAGCGCGAGCCGGCGGCCCGGTGGATGCTGGACCCGGCGGGTGCGCGCAACGCGGCGTGGCGGTTCGGCTTCGAGGTCGCGCCGCTCGTGTCGGGCGATGGGCGCTTTCCGCCGGACTACCGTCCCGCGAAAGTCCGCTCCGTGGCAGCTACCACGATACCGCACGACGTCGGGCTGGGAGTCATGGCGCGGACCGCTGATTTGGACGACCTGGTCGACATCGGAATCAGCCTTCGGGGATCGTTCACGCGGATCGTGATCCTGCTCGACGGCATCGCGGACGAGGCACGCAGTCTGGCTGCACGATTGCCGTGGATCGAGGTCGACCATTGTCCGCTCGACGGCGATTTCGCGAGCCAGCGCAACCGGTTGCAGGACATGTTGCAGACGCGGTGGGTGCTGCAGATCGATACGGACGAGCGGCCGGACGCAGCCTTGCTCGGTGCGATCGGCTGGCTCGTCGGGGCGGCAAATGGCGATGGGCTGCGGTCGCTGGGCCTGCCGCGGCGGAACATGGTGGATGGCGTGCAGTCTGCATCGTATCCCGACATCCAGTACCGGCTCAATCGCAGCGACATTCGCTTCGCCGGGCGCGTTCACGAAAGGCCGACCGTGCCGTTCGTCGAGAGTTCGCTGGCACTGGCGGGCGCGCTCGAGCACCGGCTCGACGGTGCGCGAGTGCGTGAGCGGACGAGGATCTACGAGGCGATGTCGACCGGGGCGGGGCGGCCCGAGGACGAGGCGCTGTTGCTGACGCCGTTCGACCCGGTCGCGGTGCGATAGGCGGCGATCGTCTGCGTGGCGAGCGTGTCGCGGGTGAACATGCCCGATGCCTCGCGACTTGCGGCGGCATAATGCGCGCGCAGGGCGGGGTCATCGATAAGGCGCTGGACCTGGGTGGCGAGATCGTCGCCGGTGCAGCTTCTGGCGAGCAACCCCGCGCCGCTGTCGCCGATGAACAGGCGCGCACTCGGATCCTCGGCGCAAGCGACGACGGGACGGCCGAACATCATCGCCTCCTGGTAGACGAGCCCGAAACTCTCGTAGCGCGACGGGGCGACGATGACGTGTGCCGCCCCCATCAGGTTGTGGAGCAACGGCTCGTCGACGCGGTGATGGCAGCGCAGGCGCGCGCGGGCGGAGGCGGGCATCGCCTTCAGGTCGTCCGCGTGGACGCCGACGATGGTCAGGCGGAACTCCGCCATGCCGGCGTCGGCGCGGCGCGAGAGGATCTTGTGCGCGGCGATCAGCGCGTCGAACCCCTTGCGATGCTCGTCGCGGCCGACGAACAGCAGTTCGACGGGGCCGCTCGTCGGATAGACGGCGGCTCGACCGCGTGCGACGATCTCGGGTGGCAGGCTGAGGCCGATGACGGTGTGGCGTGACTCGCCGCTACCGGGTGCCGGAACGTCGTACAGCGCGGCGATGTTCTCGCCGTGGAGTTGCGTGTTCGAGATCAAAGCCTTGCCGCGTCGCGCCGAGATACGCTCGGCGAGCATCGCGGCCCAGCGGTCGATCCGGTCGCGCAGGCTGGTGACGGTGGCGGCGGAGGTGGCCGCGGGAGTCGAGTTGCGCGTGACCAGGGGCGCGGGGCCGGCGAGAGCGATCGCCAGGCCAGGGGCGTACCAGTTGGTCGCCTCGATCACGTCGAACGCCTCGATGCGATGCTCGCGGACGACGGCGCGGCGGAACGCCAGCGGTGCGACGAGATGACCGATCGCGGCGATCTTGCGGAGGCGGGAGGCTGGCGAACCATCGCGCAGGCCACAGCCGACGACGTCGACGCGACCATCACGGCTGCGCTCGCGCCGGTCCATCGTGAACACGGTGACGTCGTGACCAGCGCCTACCAGTGACTGTGCGATCTCGCGCGCAGCCCGCGTCAGTCCGCTCTTTTCCGGTGGGTACGCCCAGGTGAGCAGGCCGATCCTCACCGCGTGACGACCCCGCCGACGAACTTGCTAACATGGGTCAATATGAGGGATTTTGCGGGCATCTGCCGGGAACCCCGCAACCCGGTAAGCGGTTCCGTTATCTGAATCATAGATGAACGGGGGAAGGGTGTTCGTTCTCCATATCGCGTTGCAAGGGTGTTTGCGCGCATTAGACGTCGAATACGGGATCACTGCCGATACGGGCGGTCATATCCGTTACCTGCTCGATCTCGTCACCGCCAGCGGGCGCCATCCGTCGATCGATCGGATGGAAGTAGTCACGCGTGCGTTCCGCCATGCGGTGTATGCCGAATGCTATGCCGAGCCGGTTGAACGGATCGATGCGAAGACGCGGATCGTGCGGCTGTCGACGGCATCCGACGCGTATCTGGTGAAGGAGGACCTGTGGACCGAGCATGACAGCCTGGTCGACGCGCTGGTCGCGCATATCGATGCGCTGGACCGCCGGCCCGACGTGATGCACGCACATTATGCGGATGCAGGTTTGGTGGCGGCGCGCGTGTCGGCGCGGACGGGTATTCCCTATGTCTTCACCGCGCATTCGCTGGGCCGCGTAAAGCTGGCGGCGTTCGATCGCGATTGTGCGGAGACCGCGGGGCTCGATCGGCGGATCGCGATCGAGGAAGAGGCGATCGGTGCGGCGGCTGCGATCATCGCTTCGTCGCGCGACGAGGCAGAGGTGCAATATGCCGATTACGCGGCGTATGACCCGGGCCGCATCCGCGTGTTCGCGCCCGGCAGCGACCTGAAGCAGTTCGCCAACTGCCGAACCGATCCGCGGGTCGACGCGCTGTTCGACCGGTTCCTGACGGAGCCTGAAAAGCCCGTGATCCTCGCCATCGCGCGGCCGGTGACGAAGAAGAACCTGGCTGCGCTGGTCCATGCGTATGGCAATTCGCCGGAATTGCAGGCTGCCGCGAACCTCGTGATCCTGGCGGGAACGCGCGACGACCTGGCGACGCTGGAGCCCGAAATCCGCGACAACCTGGCCGAACTGCTCCAGCTGGTCGATCGCTACGACCTCTACGGCAAGGTCGCGTATCCGAAACAACATCATCCCGACGACATTGCGGCGGTCTATGCCTATGCCCGCGAGCGGCGGGGCGTGTTCGTCAACCCCGCGCTGAACGAGCCGTTCGGGTTGACCTTGCTGGAGGCGGCGGCGAGCGGTTTGCCGGTGGTCGCGACCGACAGCGGCGGGCCGAACGACATCGTCGAGACGTGCGGCAACGGTATCCTCGTCGATCCGCGTTCGCCAACCGCGATTGCCGATGGGCTGCTGAAGATCCTGTCCGATCCCGCTCTCTGGTCGCGCTATTCCGCAGCCGGGTCGGTGGCGATCCGTGCGTATGACTGGGATCGGCACGTTGCGCTGTATGCCGAGTTGCTCTGCGAGGTGATCGGCGTGGCGGATCCCGTCTTGGCCCAGGCGCCCAACCTGTTGCTCGTATCGGATATCGACGGGACGTTGATCGGCTGCGCGGACGGAGTCGGCGACTTCGCTGCCTGGCACGGCGCGCAGACCGACGTGGCATTCGCGATAGCGACCGGGCGCAGCTTCCATAGCGCAATGGCGGTGCTCGGGCAGCATGATGCGCCGCGACCGGAGATCCTGATCACCTCGGTCGGGTCGGAGATCTATTACCGGACGCTCGGTGGCGCGGTGTACGACCGCGATACCGAGTGGGACGGGATCATCGCCGCCGGCTGGGACCGGGAGGCGGTCGCCGACCTGATCGCGCGTCATGCCGCGCTCACGCCGCAGAGCCCGCTGGAGCAGCGCCGGTTCAAGCTCAGCTATTTCGCGGACGGCGACATGGCGGCGGCAGAGCGGGTCCGTGCACTGCTTGCCGAACATGGCCATAGCTGCTCGATCATCCAGAGCCATGGGCGCTATCTCGACATCCTGCCGCATGCCGCGTCGAAGGGCACCGCGGTCGAGCATGTCCGGCGGCGGCTGGGGCTGGCACCGCGGCAGGTGATCGTCGCTGGGGATAGCGGCAACGACATCGAGATGCTGCGATCGTCGCGACACGCGATCATCGTCGGCAATTATTCGGACGGGCTGGGCACGCGCGCCGACCTCGCGCACGGGTACGTCTCGATCGGGCACCATGCGCGCGGCGTGATCGAGGGCGTCTCGTATTTTCGCGGCGTCGGAGCGGGCATCCGGAAAGCGTCGTGAGCGTAAGCGTCCTGACGCTGGTACGTGGTCGGCGGGAGCATCTCGTAAACCTGATCGTCGGGCTGAATGCTTCGACGCGACAACCGGACGAGCTGGTGATCGCGTATATGCAGGGTGCGCCGCACGACGACCTGCCTGGGACACGGTTTCCGATCCGCGCGGTGTTCGTCGAAGGGGACGAGATGCCGTTGGCGGCGGCCAGGAACCGGGCGGCGGCCGCTGCCCGCGGGGACGAACTCGTCTTTCTCGACGTGGATTGCATTCCGTCGCCGACGCTCGTCGAACGCTATGCCGAGACCGCCGGGTGGCCGGGTGGCATCCGCCTGGGGGAAGTGCTGTACCTGCCCGCGGGGGCCTTTAGCGACCGGATCGATTGGGCGGCGCTCGACCGGATCGGCCAGCGGCATCCGGCCAAGCCTCCGATCGCACATGACGAACTGCGCCCGACGCCCGATCACGGCGAGCTATGGGGTTTGTCGTTCGCGATCTCGGCGCAGGATTGGGACCGCGCCGGTGGGATGGACGAGCGCTATGTCGGTTATGGCGGCGAGGAAACCGACTTTGCCGCGCGGCTGGAACGAGCCGACATCACGATGTGGTGGGTCGGCGGCGCACGCGCGTATCACCAGCACCATGTCGTCCATACGCCCGCCTATCAGCATTTCGACGCGATCGTCCGCAACGCCCGGCTGTTCCGCGCGACCTGGGGGCGGTGGTGCATGGACTATTGGCTCGGACAGTTCGCGAATGCCGGGCTGATCGCGTGGGACGCCGACACGATATTGGTGTTGCGACAGCCGCGCGCTGACGAGATCGCCGCGTCGCGGATGCCGCCGGAGACGCTGTTCAGCTGACCCCTAGGCGGGCGCCCAGAGCGAAACCGCGAGATCCTCCAGATAGTCCGCCGCCACCTTCGCCGCGTCGGCGTCGTACAGGTGCGACAACGCGGCCGGATCGAGCGCCTTCGCGGCGTCGAGAATGCCGCGCCACGGCGCGAGTGCACCCGGCCATGCGGGCAAGGCGACGGCTGCGCCGAGCTCGGCGAGCCGTTCGGCCTTGCGGGTCTGCTCGCCGAAATAGCGCCATTCGGGGGCACAGACATAGGGGCGGCCGACGCGGGCGATCTCGTGCACCGTGTTATCGCCGGCGGACGCGATGACGACGTCGGCGGCGGCGATATGATCGGTGACGCCCGGCACCCAGCCAAGCTCGACGAGGTTGCCGAAATCGGTCTCGTGTCCTTCGCGGTGAACGGGGCCCAGCACCAGCCACAGCGCATCGGGCACCGCGCGCGCGGCCATCGTCAGCGGGGCGTACGGCGTGCCGGCACCACCGCCGCCGGTGAGGACGACGATGATCTCCCGATCGGGATCGAGGCCGAGTTTCGCGCGAGCCTCCTGCCTGGTCGGGACGGCGTCCACCGTGGTGCACAAGCCGCCGGCGTAACACGTCTTCGCACGGACCCAGTCGGGCGTGTCGGCCTGTTCGAGCGGTTCGCCGAACGGGGCGAGCAGTCCGACGCTCGCCTGGTACGCGCCGAGATGACCGGGATCGAGCCGGTCGCCATGCATGCGAATGCTAATCGCGGGAATGCTGGCGATGCGCGCGAGCAATGCGATCTCGGCGGAGACGTCGACCACGAACAAGGCCGGGTCGACATCGTCGAGATGGTCGATGATCGTCCGCATCGTCGCGCGCGTCTTCGCCACGCCCAGGGGGACGCAGTGCATCACCTCGGGCGTTGCCTGTGCGAACAGACCGGGCGTCGGAACCGGCGCGCCGATCATGTCGGGCAGCGCGGCGATGCTGATCGGGCGCTCGAACCCGTCGAACAGCGACGGCTTGGCGGTCAGGATCGTGACCGCGCGGTCCGCCGGAAGTTCGCGGATGATCGCCATGGCACGGTTGGCGTGGCCGCGCCCCTGGTGGTGGATGAAGAACGTGATCGGCTTGCTCATGCACGCGGTTCTATCGACGCGGGCGAAAAGCGCACTTGATCTGAATCAGCATCCTTGGTCGGCTGCCGATTTCGACGACCGAAACGAACCTTGACGCGCTCCGCTCAGCTGCAATGACCGCAGCTAGCCGTTGCAAAAATCAGAGTGGTGCCATGCCTGCCTTTTCGCGCTTCCTGCGCTACTTCGTCGCGGTCGGGCGGCTGGGGTCGATCCGCAAGGCCGCCGATCTGCTCAACGTTTCGGCATCGGCGATCGATCGGCAGATCCTGAACGCCGAGGCCGAGCTGGGCATGCCGTTGTTCGAGCGGCTTCCGACCGGCCTCAGGCTCACCGCGGCTGGCGAGACGATGATGGCGTCCGGGCTGAAGTGGCAGAAGGAACTGGCCGATGTGCGGACCCGGATCGAGGATCTGCGCGGGCTGAAGCGCGGGCATGTCGATATCGCGATCATCGACGCGCTGGCGAAGGGCCATATCCCCAATGTCGTCCATGCGATCCAGACCCAGTATCCAGGCATCACGATCGGCATCAAGGTGCTCAACAACGACGCGGTACGCAGCGCGATCCTGGGCGGCGAGGTGGATTTCGGGATTTTCTTCGAGCCGCAATCCTTTCGCGGGATCACCGTGCGCGCGTTCGCCGAGGTCGTGCTCGGGTTGGTGACGCCTGCCGGGCACCCGCTGGGGAAACACCGCGACGCGCGGTTTTCGGCCTGTGCGGGATCGGCGCTGATCGTCCCGGCCGAACCGCTCGCGGTCTGCCAGCAGATCGCGGTGCTGGAGGGCCATACCGGCGTGGTCGTCGACCGTACGGTGACCTCCGACAACATCCAGATGATCACGTCGCTCGTGATGGAGGGCGTCGGGATCGG
>JAYVRZ010000347.1:0-5297 GCA_043775965.1 Sphingomonas sp. | reverse complement strand
CCGAGATCGACTTTGAGCATGACCCCGGGATCGCTGCTCCCGACCGCATCGACCTCGATCTGCTGCGCTTCAAGTACGGTTTTGTCCTGATCGAAGGTTTCGACGATCGACTGGCGAATGATATCGGTAAGCGCGGCATCATTGCGGCGGATGTTGCGAGCGTGCGCCCAGAAGTAGTGGCTCGAACGCTCGCTCTCGGGGGTGATGAGGTTGAGGATGCGTGCTTCGAACCCGGCCGCGTGGTCGCCCGATCCGGCGGGTACGGCACCCACCTCGATAGTGCAAAAGCCCGGCGGGGTGTACAGCGTGGTGTGCCAGCGGTCGATCTTGCCGGTGAACCCGGCGAGTGCGACGAACTGCGGCGGCGCTTCGCAACCGTGCATGTCGCGGTGGGCGCGCACCGTCTTGCGATCGAGCACCTTCACTGCGACCGGCGAATCCGCCACCGCCGCGTTGCCGATCGTCTCGGGGTGAACGAAGGTCTCGTGGCTGAGGTCGAGCAGGTTATCGACGAGGAAGCGATAGTCGGCTGACACGTAGTGATAGCCCTCGGCGCACGCCCACTCAGACGAATCCAGCCAGTGGAAATCGGGGACAGTCGAGGGATCGGCAAGTTCGGCATCGCCCATCCAGATCCACACGAAGGTATGGCGCTCGTGGGTCGGGTAGGTCCGGACCCTGGCCTTGGGCGGGATTGTGTCCTGCCCGGGGATGTGAACGCAGATGCCGTCGGGCCCGAACCGTAACCCGTGATAGCCGCACTGGACGACATCGCCGTCGAGACAGCCGAGCGAGAGCGGTACATGACGGTGCGGGCAACGGTCCTGCAGCGCCGCCACTCCGCCACTTTCGGTGCGATAGAGGATCACGTTCTCGCCGACGATCCGGCGCTTGAGCATCACTCGCCTGACTTCCGCCGAGTAGGCCGCGACCTGCCAGCAGTTGGTCATGAACATTGCGCAGGTATCTCTCGCCGGGCGGTTGTCGGTGTGGCCCCGGCATTAGCGCCGATGACCGTGATTGCGTAGTGGCGCTGTCCGCCCACCCGATGCCGTCAAGTAATCGCGCTTGAACACATTCGCCCAAATGGTGCTAGGCCTGCACGCATGACCCTCAACCAGATCCGCAACGTCGTCGCCATCGCCGAACGTGGCAGCTTACGCAGCGCGGCGCGCCATCTCGGCGTGACCCAGCCGGCTGTCACCCGCTCGATCCGCGAATTGGAACATGAGCTCGGCGTCGCGCTGTTCGAGCGCAAGGCGACCGGCATGGTGCTGACCTCGCTCGGCACCGCGTTCGTTCGCCGCGCCAGTGGCATTCAGCACGAGGTCGACCGGGTCCGCAGCGAGATGGGCCAGTTAAAGGGCGAGAAGACCGGAAGCATCTCGGTCGGGCTCTCGACCGCCAGCCACGTCGCGCTGCTCAGCCGGGTGATCGGGCCGTTCGAAAAGCGCTTTCCGGAAGTCCGTCTGCGTGTGACCGAGGGACTGTTCCCCGCCATGGAGCGCGATCTCCAGGACGGTGTCATCGATTTCTATGTCGGCCCACTTGCCGAAGACGCCAACCCGCCCGAATTGATCGTCGAGCGTCTGTTCGAGAACACCCGTCATGTGTTCGGTCGGCCCGGCCATCCGCTTGCCCGCGCCACTTCGCTGGCCGAGCTGGCTGGCGCTCGCTGGGTGGTCGATTCGCTGACGATCGGCGGCGGCGACGCCCTGCGCCCGCTGTTTGCCGAATTTGGCCTGCCGACACCGGAGGTAGCGGTGAGCGGGCACACCTCGCTGAGCACGATCGTTGCTGCGGCCAATTCGAACCTGCTGGCGATGCTGCCGCAACAGTGGACCGCGATCCTCGAATCGACCGGGCTGCTGATCCGCATCCCGATTCGCGAAACGCTGCCTGCAGCGACGATCTGCATGGTCGCCCGCGCCCGCCTTCCGTTGACTCCCTTGGCCGAACACCTCGCAGACCTGTTCCGCCGCGCCGCGATCCACCACGCCGAGACGTTGCCGGGAGCGCCCGTGCTCGCCGCCTAGCGATGCCGACCCGGCATTGCGACGCGTGTCGTCGATACTTCTCTACCAGGCAGGAAACTGGCAGCCGCGCCGCAGTGAAAAGCCCATGGCCGCTATAGACAGGACACCCGCATGCGCGTGATCGCCACCGAGGAGGCCTTTGCGCCGAAGGAATACATAACCGAGTTCCTCAAGCTTGCCGAGCGCATCGACACGCCGGGCAATCGCTACCTCCAGATGTATTATGGCGGGCCGCTGGTCAGGCAGTTGACCGACCTCGAGTATCGGATCGAGGACATGGACCGCCATGGCGTAGACATGCATCTGCTGGGGATCACCGCGCCCGGTGCGCAGGCGTTCGATGCCGAACTTGGTGGCGAGATCGCGCGGATAGCCAATGAAACGCTCGCAGCGGAGATAGCCAAACGCCCGACCCGATTTGCGGGTCTGGCAACGATCGCCCCGCAAGACCCGCATGCTGCTGCCCGTGAGCTGGAACGGGCGATGACCCGGCTCAAGCTCGGCGGGGCGATCATCAATTCGCACACCCACGGCGAATTCCTCGACGATCCCAAATTCTGGCCGATCTTCGAAGCGGCGGTGGCGCTGGACGCACCGATCTACCTTCATCCGGCATTTCCGCCCGAGTCGATGATCGGACCGTATTCCGACTACGGCATGATGGGGGCGCTGTGGGGGTTCGGGGCGGAAGCTTCGCTCCATGTGGTGCGGATGATCATGGGCGGGGTGTTCGATGCCTTCCCCAAACTCAGGATCGTGCTCGGCCACCTGGGTGAAGCAATCCCGTTCTGGCTCGACCGGCTCGACAATCGCTACACGAACGTCCTGCGTCGCGGCGGGGCGGGCTCGCTGGGGACAAAGCACCTCCAGCGCCTGCCGAGCGAATATTTCCGCGAAAATTTCTGGATCACCACCAGCGGGATGATGTCCAACCCGCCTCTGGAATTTTGCCTGAAGCTGTTCGGGCCCGAACGGATCATGTTCGCGGTGGACTATCCCTATGAACAGACGGCAGAAGCAGTGGCGTTCATCCGCGCTGCGCCACTCGATGCAGAAGCGCGGCGGCTGGTCAGCCATGCCAACGCGGAAGCGCTGTTCGGAATCGCTCCCGCCTAATCAGGCATCCGCCGGGCAGCGACGAACCGCTCGGGGTCGATCTCGTTGCCCGACGGATTGGCCTTGAACGCCGGCGAGGCCATAAACGCGACCATCGCTTCCAGCGTGGGAAAGTTCTGCGCGGTAATCTCGACATTGTTGCCGTCGGGATCGCGGTAATAGAAGCTGGTCATCGGCCCGTGATCGGCGCTGCGATGGGGCGCGAGGCCGCTCGCGCGCAATCGTTTATAATGCGCACAAAGATCGTCGAGGGTCTGCGCCATCAGCTGCATATGGTGCAGCCCGGGAGCGTCCTTGACCGCGTCCAGCCCCGTCCCAGGCTCCTCGAAGATGCCGATCGTCTGGGTGTGCGGATAGTCGAGCGAAAGGCGAAAGAAGCACATCCGCAAGTCCGAGGCGCGCGTCTGGCCACCGAAATCGCCGGGCTTCGCCCCCTCAGCCGGGGCGTGTTCGAAGAACGGCACGACCTGGAGCAGGTTCTCGTACCACGCCTTCATCGCGTCGAGACGCCCGGTCTTGAGGATCGTCTCGCTGATCTTGAGCGCCGAACTCGGCTGCAACGGTGGTGAACTGTCGGTCATTCGAACTCCGTCGGCGGCGCGTTTGCAGGTTTTAAGCCTAGCCGATCACCGTTGTCTCTCCAGATTATGCTGCTCGCAAGCGGATGCCGCAGGGGCATCGGCCCCGTCAGACGAACCCGATCCAGCGTCCCGCGACCACGACGCCGATCCAGAACACCAATGACAGGCTGGCCGCAATGCGTGCGGCCTGTGGCGTGGGCAGGGTATGGTTCCAGTCGTGGACCGCGCGGTACGCGGTCAGGTGGAACACCGCCATGTTGAGCCCGGCGAGCGCGAGCAGCACTAACTTCATGCGGAACGGGATGTTATCGTAATACGTCGTCGCGGCGGAGACGAACATCAGCACCCCGCTTATCGCCGCCACGACGAACGCGCTCCACGTCCACGGCAGCGTTTCATCGGCCAACTGGATCACGCCGTGGTTACGGTTGGAAACGCCCAGCATACGCAAGTCGAGCATGGCAATCGAGCCGATCACGAGGGTTAGCGCGATGACGTGGACCGTCTCGATGACCGGAAAAAGCCATTCGGATTCGGTGATCGCGACTCCGAGAGCCGAATTTTCGAGGGCGGTGCAGATATCGAGAATGCTCATCGTTCGCTCCTCTATTTGGTCAGGTCGCCGGCGTAGGCGATCCATCGCCCGCAAGTGACGACGAGTATCCACAACACCAGCGAGACCAGCGCGCAGGTGCGCACGATCATCCGTTTGCGCGCATCGAGATCGCGGAACCGGCAATCCTCGAGCAGCCGCCGGACCGGGGCGGTGAAGAGCACTGCGGTGACGATCAGCCCCATCTTGGTCCAGAACACCCAGTTGAGCAGCTCTCGCGCGGGTTCGGCCATGATCTGCAGGATACCGGTGACGATCAGCACCGCCAATGCACCCCAGATCCATGGATAGAACCGCAAGGTCAGCTCGCGCATCGACTGATCGCGCCCGATCAGGCCTGCGAGGCGCAAGTCGAGCATCGCCAGCGACGACAGGATCACGCCGATCGAAAGGATGTGAATGCTCTGCAAGACGGGCACCGCCCAGCTCTGGCTGGCGATCCACACGCTCAGGCCGGTGCTTGCCAGCCACTCGCTGATCGATGTCAGGGTTTCCATCGCACCTCTCCCGGAAGCGTCGAGGCGCAGCAGCCTCGCCTTCCTCTGCGATCTTGCCTAACCTGGCCCCGCACTTCGGCGGAGACTGCGGGCAGGCTCGATCGATGCTCTGAAGTTATCGACCGATCGCGCGCTTGGCGGCGGTGTCGGGAAAGTCCTGCGCCCGCCGCGCCGACCAGTCGATCTCTGCCCGGCGCGGATATGCAGCAATCAGGCGGGCGCGCAACCCGACGCTTTCGAGGCTTTCGACCTCCACAAGCGCCTCGAAGGCGGGCGCATTGCCTTGTGCCCGCGCAAGCGCAGCGAGAGCATCGGGCCTGGCAACGAACTCGGCGGCCTGCATCAGGCCGGCATCGCGGGTGCCGGCGATCACGACGATCCTGTTTGCGGTCACTCCCCCATAACTGGTCACAATCGCGTAGTCCCGACCGGGACCGCCACCGTCGCCATCGAG
>JAYVRZ010000346.1:0-9098 GCA_043775965.1 Sphingomonas sp. | reverse complement strand
CCGTGATTTGAGAGCCCTTGCGGGCAAGTCCGATCTTCTTCTCCGCGTCTCCGCGTCTCCGCGTGAACCGCTCTTCTTCGCAGCGGGTGCACGATGACCGCGGTTTTGGAACTGCCCTCCACGCGCGACGAAGCGTGGCGCTGGGGTGATCCGGCGGCGATTGCGGCGGCGGCTACGTTGCCGCGCGGCGTGGCGGTTGCGGGCGAGTGGTTCCTCGATCTGCCTGGTGCACGCGCGGTGTTCGTTGATGGCGTGCTCGATGCGGCGCGGAGCGATCTGCGGCATGTGACGATCGCGCGGGTCGAAGGCGGGGAGCATGTGCTCGGCCGTCGTACGACAGGAACCGGCTGGTCGGTGCGCGTCGAGGCAGGCGCTACGGTGGAGCTTCTCCAGATCGTCCACATCGCGACCGGTGGCGAGAACCAGCTTCCGGCGGAGATCGTGCTGGCCGATGGTGCGAGCGCCTCGGTGGTCGAGACGTATGTCGGCGCCGGCTGGTCGAACCGGTCGACGCGGATGACCCTCGGCGCGCAGGCCAAGCTGACCCGCGCGGTGCGGTTGCTCCAGAGCGATGGGTTCGTGTCGTTGCGCGACGAGGCCGAGATCGGTGCGGGCGCGAGCCTGATCGTCACGGTCCTCGGCGCAGGCGATGCCGGGACGCGGATCGATGGCGCGCTGACGGTGACGGGCGATGATGCGTTCGCCGAATATGGCGGCGCGCTGCTGACGCGCGATGCGCAGAAGCAGGAGTGCGCGGTGTCGGTGCGGCATGCGGCGCTGAACGGGCAGAGCAAGCAGATCTGGCGCGCGGTTGCGGCGGACAAGTCGACCGCCAGCCTCGCGGCGCGCGTGGAAGTGGCGCGCGATGCGCAGAAGACCGACGGGGTGCAGTCGTTGCGCGGGCTGCTGTTGCAGCGGACCGCGACGGTCAACCTGAAGCCCGAGCTGGAGATCTTCGCCGACGACGTGAAGTGCGCGCATGGCGCGACGGTCGGCGAACTCGACCAGCGCGCGCTGTTCTACATGCAGAGCCGCGGCATCCCGCATGCCAAGGCGCAAGCGCTGCTCACGCGCGCCTTCGTCGGCGACGCGTTCGCGCAGATCGGTGACGAGACGGTGCGCGAGGCGTTCGTCGCGGATGCCGACGCGTGGCTGGAGCGGGCGCTTTCTGCTCCCCTTCCGCCCGCGGGAGGGGTTGGGGGAGGGGCTTCGTCATGAGCATCGTTCTCGATCAAGCCCTCCCCCGACCCCTCCCGCGAGCGGGAGGGGAGGCTCTGGATCGCCTGTCGGACTTCCCCGCGATCCCCGAGGGCTGGGCGTATCTCGACACCGCCGCGACCGCGCAGAAACCGCAGGCCGTGGTCGACGCGATCACGCGCGCGTACGGCGAGACCTACGCCACCGTGCACCGCGGCGTGTACCAGCGTTCGGCCGACATGACCGTCGCCTACGAGGCCGCGCGGAAGGCCGTCGCGCGGTTCATCGGCGCGGGTTCGCCCGACGAGGTCGTGTTCGTCCGCGGCGCGACCGAAGGCATCAACCTCGTCGCGCAATGCTGGGCCGGCGAGCAGTTGAAGGCGGGCGATCGCATCCTGTTGTCGCTGCTCGAGCATCATTCGAACATCGTGCCGTGGCAGATGGTCGCCGAGCGCGTCGGCGCGGCGATTGACGTCATTCCGCTCACCCCCGACCACCGCATCGATCTCGACGCGATGGAGCGCATGATCACGCCCGCGCACAAGCTGGTCGCGCTCGGCCATGTCTCGAACGTGCTCGGCTCGGTGCTCGACGCGAAGCGTGCCACCGAGATCGCGCATGCGGTCGGCGCGAAGATCCTGCTCGACGGCTGCCAGTCGGTGCCGCGGATCGCGGTCGACGTGAAGGCGATCGGCTGCGACTTCTACGTCTTCTCGGGGCACAAGCTCTACGGCCCGACCGGGATCGGCGTGCTCTGGGCCAAGCCCGAACTGCTCGACTCGATGCCGCCATACCAGGGCGGCGGGTCGATGATCGACAAGGTGTCGTTTGCCAAGACCACCTACGCGCCGCCGCCGGGACGGTTCGAGGCGGGGACGCCGCATATCGTCGGCGCGCTCGGGCTGCACGCGGCGATCGATTACGTCGAGAGCATCGGCCTCGACGCGATCCATGCGCACGAGACCGCGCTGGTGACCGCGACGCGCGAGGCGCTGTCGGGGATCAATTCGGTGCGGCTGTACGGCCCGGCGGATTCGGCGGGGATCGTCTCCTTCACGATCGAAGGGGTGCATCCGCACGACATCGGCACCATATTGGACGAGGAGCGCGTCGCGACCCGTGCCGGTCATCACTGCGCGCAGCCGCTGATGGAGGCGCTGGGCGTCGAGGCGACGGCACGCGCGAGCTTCGGCGTGTATAACGGGCCGGCCGATGTCGAGGCGCTGGTCCGTGGTATCGAGCGAGTAACGAGGATTTTTGGATGAGCGATCGGTTCGAGATCGAGGAAGTGGACGCGGTCCAGCCGCCGCCCAAGGCGCGCGTGGTGATGGAGACGGACTCCGACGCCGAGCGTAAACGCGATTATCTCGCCGGCTTCCTCGCGCAGAAGCCGCAGGTCGATTCGCCCGTCGAGCCCGGTGGCGCGGTGTACGATGCGATCATCGAGGCGCTGAAGGAGATCTACGATCCCGAGATCCCGGTGAACATCTACGATCTGGGGCTGATCTACGGCGTCGAGGTGACCGAGGACGGGCACGCGGTGGTGTCGATGACGCTGACCACGCCGAACTGCCCGGTCGCGGAGTCGATGCCGGCGGAGGTCGAGATGCGGGTCGGGTCGGTGCCGGGGGTTGGGTTCGCCGAAGTGAACCTCGTCTGGGATCCGCCCTGGGACCCGCAGAAGATGTCCGACGAGGCGAAGCTAGAGCTGGGCATGCTGTGATCCTTCCCCTCCCGCTCGCGGGAGGGGCGTAAGAATTCCCCTTCCGCTTGCGGGAGGGGTTAGGGGAGGGGAGAGCGGAACGCTGCTGTTCATGCCCTCCCCCGACCCCTCCCGCAGGCGGGAGGGGAGCAGAAGGAATTGGTGATGGCGACGACATTGCGTGAACGACCCGCGGCGCTGAACCTGACCGCGACCGCGCACGCGCGGATCGCGGACCTCATGGCGCGCGCGCCCGCGGATGCGATCGGCGTGAAGCTGTCGACGCCCAAACGCGGCTGCTCGGGGATGGCCTATTCGGTCGATTACGTCACCGAGGCCAAACCCTTCGACGAGCGGATAGACACGCCCGGCGGCACTTTGTTCGTGGATGGCGGATCGATCCTGTACCTGATCGGCTCGACGATGGACTGGGTCGAGGACGACTTCACCGCCGGCTTCGTGTTCCAGAACCCCAACGCCAAGGGCGCCTGCGGCTGCGGCGAAAGCTTCACCGTTTAAGGGGCGACGGCGGCACCCACAATCATGTTTCCCCGCGAAGGCGGGGACCCAGACTGGGCTCCCGCATTCGCGGGAGAACAAGTTAGGAAGGGTGACGGCTGAACTGAAGAGATTCGCATAGGTTTCCCCTCCCCGGCGAAGGCCGGGGCCCAGTTGGGAGACGGTGCTGACCTAGCGCTGCGCATCGTCACAATGACCTTGCCAACTGGACCCCGGCCTCCGCCGGGGAGGAGTTTGTTGCTGAGGTGAGTGGTTGGCCCTCGACCTTGCCCCCCGCTCCCCTCTTGTGCCACTCCCTCGCCAACGAGAGGGGATATCCGTGGCCAGTCTGTTTCGCCGAAAAATCGTCACCGAGCAGCCGCCCGAGCATCAGCTCGCGCGGACCTTGTCGTGGCCGCATCTGGTGGCGATGGGCGTCGGCGGGATCGTCGGCACCGGCATCCTGACGCTGATCGGCGTAGGGGCAGGGCTCGCCGGACCCGCCGTCATCCTGTCGTTCGTCATCGCCGGCGGGATCTGCGCCTGCGCGGCGCTCGCCTATGCCGAGATGGCGACGATGATCCCCGCGAGCGGCAGCGCGTACACCTACAGCTATGTCGTGCTCGGCGAGCTCATCGCCTGGGTGATCGGCTGGAGCCTCATTCTCGAATATTCCCTCGTCGTGTCGACCGTCGCCGTCGGCTGGTCGGGCTATGCCGCACCACTCCTGCGCGGCGCGTTCGGGTTTCCCGAGGCGCTGACGCTCAGCCCCGAACTCGGCGGCATCCTCAACGTGCCCGCGATCTTCATCATCGCGGTGGTCGCCGGCGTGCTGTCGTTCGGCACGCGCGAGAGCGCCACGCTCAACGCGGTGCTGGTCGCGGTGAAGATGATCGCGCTCGCGGTGTTCGTGTTCATCGCGCTGCATTATTTCAATAGCGCCAACCTCCACCCGTTCATGCCCTATGGCTTCCCCAAGGCCGTCCAGCCCGACGGCGCCGAGCGCGGCGTGATGGCCGCCGCGGCGATCATCTTCTTCGCGTTCTACGGCTTCGATGCGATCTCGACCGCGGCGGAGGAGACAAAGAACCCCGGCCGCGACCTCGCGATCGGCATCGTCGGCTCGATGGTCGCGTGCATCGCGATCTACATCCTGGTCGCGGTGGCCGCGGTCGGCGCGCTGTCCTACACGCGCTTCGCCAACAGCGCCGAGCCGCTCGCGCTGATCCTGCGTGAGATCGGCCGGCCCGGCTTCGCAACCTTCCTCGGCGCCTCCGCGGTGATCGCGCTGCCGACCGTGCTGCTCGCGTTCCTGTTCGGCCAGAGCCGGATCTTCTTCACGATGGCGCGCGACGGCCTGCTCCCAATATCGCTCGCCAAGGTGTCCAAGCGTGGCGCCCCCGTGCGGATCACCTGGATCACCGCGGCGATCGTCGCGGTGATCGCCGGGCTGTTGCCGCTCGCCGAGATCGCCGCGCTCGCCAATGCCGGCACGCTCGCCGCGTTCGTAGCGGTCTGCACCTGCATGCTCGTGATGCGTCGCCGCGAACCCGACGCGGTGAGGACGTTCCGCGCCCCCGCCGCGACGCTGGTTGGGGCGATCGGCATCCTCGGCTGCCTGTATCTGTTCTTCAGCCTGCCCTCGAAGACGCAGCTCTACTTCACGCTCTGGAATATCGGTGGCCTGGCGATCTACTTCCTCTACGCCCGACCGAGAGCGCATGCAGAATGACCGGCTGGACGATCGGCATCATCGGTGGCTCCGGCCTGTACGCGGTCGACGGGATCGAGGACGGTCGCTGGCAGACGGTCGAGACGCCCTGGGGTGAGCCGTCCGACGCGATCTACACCGGCCGCGTCGGCCACGCGAACGTCGCGTTCCTCCCGCGCCACGGCCGAGGCCACCGCATCGCGCCGTCCGACCTCAACGCCCGCGCGAACATCGACGCGTTGAAGCGGCTCGGCGTCACCGACGTGCTCGCGGTGTCGTCAGTCGGCTCGCTCGTCGAAGCGCGCCCACCCGGCAGCTTCACGATCGTCGACCAGTTCATCGATCGCACCAAGGGCCGCGTGTCGAGCTTCTTCGGCACCGGCCTCGTTGCGCACGTCTCGATGGCCGACCCGGTCTGCCCGCGCCTGTCGCGCTACGCCGCAGACGCCGCGCGCGAGGCTCGTGCGCAGGTCGACGACCGCGGCACCTATCTCGCGATGGAGGGCCCGCAATTCTCTACGCGCGCGGAAAGCCGGCTCTACCGGCAATGGAACTGCGACGTGATCGGCATGACCGCCATGCCCGAGGCGAAACTCGCGCGCGAGGCGGAGCTTCCCTACGCGCTGGTCGGCATGGTGACGGATTACGATTGCTGGCGGGCAGACGAGGCGGGCGTCGATGTCGCGCAGGTCGTGGCACAGCTCGGTGCGAATGCGGCGAAGGCTCGGGAGATGGTGATGGGTTTGTTGCGCACGCTGCCGGCGGAGCGGGAGGCTTCGCCGATCGATACCTGTCTGGATAGCGCGATCATTACGGCGCGGGACGCTCGCGATCTGGCGTTGGTGACGAAGCTGGATGCGGTCGCGGGGCGGGCGCTTTCTCGGGGCTGACGCTTGACCTTGCCCTCACCCTTCCCACCGGCAAGAGCCGGCGGGCCCCTTCCCTCTCCCGATGGGAGAGGGAGAGACACCGAAGGCGGCGAGGGTGAGGGCAAGGGGCGCTAGCGTCGGTGCTTGGAACCCTGGGCTCCCGCTTTCGCGGGAGAACAATTCGGCAGCGCTCGGTGAAAAGTTCGTCATTCGCCGCGACCGACATATCGCTGCAACATATCGGGACGAAAGGGAGAGCGTCGCCGCTCCCTCTCCCCCTGTGGACGGCGACTTGACCGGGTCTCCCCTGTCCCGGTCTCCTCCCTGAACTACGGGGCGATCTTCGTGATCGCCCCGCTTTTTTCGGCTGATTACCGCCGTCACCCTAGCGAAAGCTGGGGTTTTCCTCGTTGCGGGCGACGCGGGCCTCACGGGAATATCCCAGCTTTCGCTGGGATGACGGGATTGTTTTAGCTGTTTGGCGCAGCCTCGCTTGCTCGCCTCCACCGCCCCAATACACGTCATCCCAGCGAACGCTGGGATATCCCTCGTGGTGGGCGACGGGAGCCTTACGGGGATATCCCAGCTTTCGCCGGGATGACGTCTATTGGTTGGGTGACGGTAGGAAAGCGTCATCCCGGATCGCTCCGGGATGACGCTCTGCAGCCTTACGCGGCCAGCTTCCGCAGGACGTAGTGGAGGATGCCGCCGTTGAGGAAATATTCCAGCTCGTTGACGGTATCGATCCGGCACTTGGTCTCGAACGTCTCGCTCGACCCGTCGGCGCGGGTCATCTTCACGGTGACGTCCTGACGCGGGCGGATGCTCGCGACGTCGAGGATCGTGAACGTCTCCGAGCCGTCGAGGCCGAGCGTCTTGCGATCCACACCGTCGGCGAACTGCAACGGCAACACGCCCATGCCGACCAGGTTCGAGCGGTGGATACGCTCGAAGCTCTCGGTAATCACGGCGCGGACGCCCAACAGGTTGGTGCCCTTCGCCGCCCAGTCGCGCGACGAGCCGGTGCCGTATTCCTTACCGGCGACGATCACCAGCGGCGTGCCGTCTTCCTTGAACCGCATGGCCGCGTCGTAGATCGCCATGACCTCGCCGTCGTACTTCGACATGCCGCCTTCGACGCCGGGGACCATCTCGTTCTTGATGCGGATGTTGGCGAAGGTGCCGCGCATCATCACGTCATGGTTGCCGCGACGCGCGCCATAGCTGTTGAAGTCGGCTTTGCTGACCTGATGCTCCTGGAGGAAGCGGCCTGCGGGGCTGTCGGCCTTGATCGAACCGGCGGGCGAGATGTGATCGGTGGTGATCGAATCGCCGAGGATCGCGAGCGGCTTGGCGTCGATGATGTCCTGCACCGGCGATGGCGTCATGCTGAGGCCGTCGAAATAGGGCGGGTTGGCGACATAGGTCGAGCCTGCGCGCCACTGGTACGTGTCCGAGCCGGTAACGTCGATCTCGCGCCACTTCGCATCGCCCGCATAGACGTCGCCGTAGCGCGCACCGAACATCGACGCGTCGATGTTGGCATCCATCGTGCTGCGGACTTCCTCGTTGGTTGGCCAGATATCGCGCAGGTACACGTCCTGGCCGTCCGAACCCTGACCGAGCGGCGTCTCGATCATGTCGGTCGTGACGGTGCCCTTGATCGCATAGGCGACCACGAGCGGCGGCGATGCCAGGAAGTTGGCGCGGACGTCGGGCGACACGCGGCCCTCGAAGTTGCGGTTGCCCGACAGCACCGACGCGGCGACGAGGTCGTTCTCGTTGATCGCAGCGGAGATCGCCGGCGCGAGCGGACCCGAGTTGCCGATGCAGGTGGTGCAGCCGTACCCGACGAGGTTGAAGCCGAGTGCGTTCAGATCGGCGGTGA
Organism: Sphingomonas sp.; assembly: GCA_043775965.1. Taxonomy (GTDB): domain Bacteria; phylum Pseudomonadota; class Alphaproteobacteria; order Sphingomonadales; family Sphingomonadaceae; genus Sphingomonas. The sequence continues at coordinate 1,233 of JAYVRZ010000346.1, read as the reverse complement.
GGCCTGCCTTGTCGAGATAGTCGGTGACAACCTGCGAGCCCGGCGCCAGCGACGTCTTCACCCACGGCTTCGACTTCAGGCCGAGCGCGTTGGCCTTGCGGGCGACGAGGCCGGCGGCGACCAGCACCGACGGGTTCGACGTGTTGGTGCAGCTGGTGATCGCGGCGATGACGACGTCGCCGTCACCGATGTCGTGCTCGCGACCCTCGACCGCGACGCGGGCGGGCTGCTCCTTGTGGTACAGCTTGTGCAGGTCGCTGTTGAACACCTCGTCGACCTTGTTGAGGCTGACGCGATCCTGCGGGCGCTTCGGGCCGGCGAGCGACGCGACGACGGTACCCATGTCGAGTTCGAGCGTGTCGGTGAACACCGGATCCTCGGCGTTCTCGTCGCGCCAGAAGCCGTTGGCCTTCGCATAGGCCTCGACCAACTCGACATTCTCGTCCGAGCGCGCGGTCAGGCGCATGTAATCGAGCGTCTTGTCGTCGATCGGGAAGAAGCCGCAGGTCGCGCCGTATTCGGGCGCCATGTTGGCGATCGTCGCGCGATCGGCGAGCGTCATCGACGACAGGCCGGGGCCGAAGAACTCGACGAAGCGGCCGACCACGCCCTTGGCGCGCAGCATCTGCGTGACGGTGAGCACGAGATCGGTGGCGGTGATGCCCTCGTTCAGCTTGCCGAGCAGCTTGAAGCCGACGACTTCGGGGATCAGCATCGACACGGGCTGGCCGAGCATCGCGGCCTCGGCCTCGATCCCGCCGACGCCCCAGCCGAGCACGCCGAGACCGTTGATCATCGTCGTGTGGCTGTCGGTGCCGACCAGCGTATCCGGGTACGCGATCATCGTGCCGTCACCGTGGTCACCCGACGATGCCGACGACCAAACGGCCTGCCCGATATATTCGAGGTTCACCTGGTGGCAGATGCCGGTGCCGGGGGGCACGACCTGGAAATTGTCGAGCGCCTTGCTGCCCCATTTGAGGAACTCGTAGCGCTCGATGTTGCGCTCGTATTCGAGGTCGACGTTGTCGTGGAACGCCTGCGGGGTGCCGAACTCGTCGACCATCACCGAGTGATCGATGACGAGGTGGACGGGGACCTGCGGGTTGATCTTCTCGGGGTTGCCGCCGAGCTTGGTCATCGCGTCGCGCATCGCGGCGAGATCGACGACGCAGGGCACGCCGGTGAAGTCCTGCATCAGCACGCGTGCCGGGCGATACTGGATCTCGCGGT
>JAYVRZ010000345.1:0-2854 GCA_043775965.1 Sphingomonas sp. | reverse complement strand
GTCCGGTGTCCGGTGTCCGGTGTCCGGTGTCCGGTGTCCGGTGTCCGGTGTCCGGTGTCCGGTGTCCGGTGTCCGGTGTCCGGTGTCCGGTGTCACGGGGTAATATTTTTCGGCCGACTGATTGCAACTGCTATCCCGGCTCCGACGACACCTAGCAACAGAACGGCCGGATGGACTTTCTGCGCCCGCAACGCGGTGCTCGATTTGCGCGCGTGGACATCCTGGCTTCCGCGCAACGCATCAACGCGCGGCTCATACAGGTTGCCGCGATGCACGGGATCCCCCGGATCATCCGGCTTCTGTTGCACGACGTTGCCGACCAGCTCCGTGATCTTGTCGCTCACCCGCGGTGCGGCACGCGAGAGGAGGGACAACAGCAGGCCTCCGCCGCCCGCGTACAGCGTGCGTCGCGGCGTCTCGCACGCGAACAGCACCGCGTCGGCGACGACCGAGGGCGCGTAGAGTGGCGGCGGCAGGCGGGGCGGCTGGTCCATGAAATTGCGCGCATGCTCGGGGAACGGCGTGTCGATCGCGCCCGGCTTGACGAGCGTGACCGAGATGCCGGCGCCCTCCTGCTCGAGTTCCATCCGCAACGTATCGGTCATCGCCTGCACCGCATGCTTAGTGGCGCAATACGGTCCCTGCTCGACAATCGCGCGGTCGCTGAGGATCGAGCCGATATTGATGATAGCCCCGCCACCGCGGCCGCTCAAATGGCGCGCGGCGACCAGCGATCCGTGGAGCACGCCGAAATAATTGACGTCGAACACGCGGCGGTGATCGGCGATCGGCACCTGCTCGAGCGTGCCGTAGGTTCCCGTGCCGGCATTGTTGACCCAGCTGTCGAACCCGCCGAATTCCTCGACCGCGACGGCGGCGACCCGCTCGACTGCCGCCATGTCGCTGACGTCGGCGACGCGGATCGCCATGCGTCCGCCCTCGGCCGACAGGCGGTCGCGGAGTGCCTCGAGCGCCGCCTCGTTACGCGCGGTCGCGACGACGGCTGCACCGCGTCGTACGGCTTCCTCGACGATCGCGAGGCCGTTGCCGCTGGTTGCGCCGGTGACGACGATGACCTGATCGCGCAGGGGTTTCAAGGTGATCGCCATATTGATCAGCGCCCCAGCGGCGAGGTTGCGTAGCCGGCGAGCAAGGCGGCCACGTCGTCATAGATCGCGATCGCGCCTGCGGAGTGCAGTTGCTCGTCCTTGAACTTGCCCGATCGGACCGCGACCGCGGCGATCCCGCATTTGGCCGCAGCCTCGATGTCATAGGGCGTGTCGCCAACGACGATCACCTCGGCAGGGTCGATCCCCGGCAACTTCTTAAGCGCGGTCGCGAAGATGTCGGGCGCGGGCTTGGTCTTCTCGACGTCGTCGCTGCTCGTCGTCGCGGCGATCAGGTCGCGGGCTTCGAGCAGGTCTATATAGTGGTCGAGTTCTGCCCCGGAGGCCGACGAGGCCAGTACGACCTGTTGCCCGAGACGCTGCGCTTGCGCTAGCAGGTCGTGTGCCTGCGCGAACGGCTTGGCGGTCTCCAGGTATTTCGCCTTGAATATGGCGCCGTGCGTGTCGCCGAGCTTTTCCTGCTGATCTTCGTCCGCATCGGGCAGCAGCGTCGGCACGAGCATGTCGGTTCCCTTGCCGATCTGGTCGTGGATCACCTGGCGGTCGAACGACGCGCCGACGGTCGCGAACGCCTCCTCCCAGGCGAGGACGTGCATGTCGTTGGTGTCGACCAGCGTACCGTCGATATCGAAGAGAATGGCTTTGATCTGCATGAGGCTATCCCGGACCTGAAGTCGTGCATCCGCCGGTCGGAACACCGTAGCGCCTCGAAGGCGTAGCGGTAGAACGGCGTCGGTAGGCTGCGATAGCGTCCTAACGGTCCACACTCCGAATTGACCCCGGCTTATGCGATCTCGACCAAGGTTCGTCGTTCAACGGAACGATCGACAGCTTCCGTATCGCAAACGCAACGACGTCTCTCGAACAGTGGCGCGGCAAGTGCTTGTTATGCGTACATTTTCGCGCCTTCCGCACAATTTAACTTAAACATCTCAATGTTGATACCAATCAATATGAAATATAAATGGAAGATATTGGTCCGTAGCAGGAACGATGAGGCTGTTCGGATCGCTATACGCCCCAGGATACGCTCACGCTGACGGCGACGACGCATATGCGTCGCGGCCGGAACTTTGCGGCGACAGTGCATAGTGTTGATGATGATCGGGCGACATTTGCGCCATTGCCGATTCATGTCTGACGAGATGCCATGTCGTGCGTGAGCACTATACTGTAATTCTATGACGGAGACCTTCTGATGCGCGCACTGGTTTGGCATGGAAAAGGCAATGTTCGGGTCGATAGTGTTGCAGATCCGGAGATCAAGCATCCGCGCGATGCCATTATTAAGGTTTCAGCCTGTGCGATCTGTGGGTCCGACCTTCATCTGCTCGATGGCTATCAGCCGACGATGCAGGCGGGTGACATTCTCGGCCACGAGAACATGGGAGTCGTCGTGGCACTCGGCTCCGAAGTCACCAATTTGAAGATCGGCGACCGCGTCGTCGTCCCGTTCACGATCAGCTGCGGCGATTGCTTCTTCTGTCGCAAGGGACTGTTCTCGGCGTGCGAGCGGACCAATCCGAATTCCGAGATGGCGATCAAGGCGATGGGCCATTCGCCCGCCGGCCTGTTCGGGTTCAGCCACATGCTGGGCGGCTATTGCGGTGGCCAGGCCGAGTATCTGCGCGTGCCGATGGCAGATATCGGGCCGATCAAGGTACCCGACAGCGTCACCGACGAGCAGGCGCTGTTCCTCTCCGACATTTTCCCGACCGGCTACATGG
>JAYVRZ010000344.1:0-6673 GCA_043775965.1 Sphingomonas sp. | reverse complement strand
TCGATCGCGCCGCAGATCAGCGTCAGCATCGCGGGCAGGATCACGGCGAACTCTACGATCGTCACCCCGCGCGTGTCTCGCCGAAGCCGGCCGAATGGTCTGGAGGCGATCATTGGACGAGATGCAAATCGACGAGTTCGGACGCGATATCGTCGAACGCTGCCCTGAGCGTTGCGGTATCCGATGTTCGATAGACGTGGCCGGGCGCGCACTGCTCAAACAACTTGATGGTATTTGCATCGGTCGTCGTCAGGGCGACGATATAGACTTTGGGCGGGTTCGCCTCGGCTTGCAACGACGCGCAGGTCTTCGCAAATCGTCGCTCGGATTGCCCGGTCAACCCGCCTCTGCTGCTGGAGATCGGCGAGTCGGCATAGTTGCCGTAGAACGTCCACGTGCGATCCTCGTAACCGTTCTGACTGGCACCCAGCGCGGTTTCGCCATCGGTCATGAACACCAGCGCGCGCTTCGGCGTATCCTGGCCCTTGGGCGGTGTCCGTGTGAACACGTCGTCGCGCACGAGCAGGCGGTATCCCCAGAGCAGCCCGGCGTGATGCAGCGTGCCGTTGGCCGGATAAATCGCCGCGTTGTGGGAATCGATGATATCGTTGTAGAATTGCTTCGTACGACCGTAATCCACCTTGGTCGCCGCATCCGGGCACTGCCAGTTGGGCGATGGGAAATCGGTCTTGTTCTTCGCCCCGTTGTCTTCGCTTCCACCCAACGGGTTGACCGAATATTCGGTTGCATCCTTCCACCACGTCGCGAACTGCGGGATCTTGTCGTAGCGAATCTTGAACGCCGTGCCGGTACGTGTAGCAAAGTTCCACGGATTGCTGGTCGGGTCATAATATCCGCCATTGTCAGCACGGACGATGACGTCATCATCCATCTTCGCGGCAGTATCGTTCAGATCGATATAGGCATCGTAGAAGCTCTTGCGGTATGGATTATTGGCATATTGATTATTATAATAATCCAGGTTCAGCATTTCGTTATAGTATGTAGGATGGAGTTTATAGAGGTTGTTGTTCGGTTCTACGTTCGAGACGCCGTAATAGGTGCTTGAGGGATTTGCTTTCGCGCCGTTCGCGATGGCGTTTCCGGGCATTTGCGGTACGTAGGTCGGCGGTATGAAATATGGGCTGACGGCTGGATGTGCGCCTTCGCCCGGCAGCGTGCGGTCGATGTCCCACGCGCCGGGTTCCTTGAAGGTCAGCGTCGAGTTCAAGTCCTTCACGGTGTCGTCATCGAACACGCAGCCCTTCCAGCCGAGTTTGTTGCTGGGCCAGGTCCCGCCGTAATAGTTGGCGATCGGATCGTTGAATCCGAACATCTGCCGAACCGAGGAGGGCCTCCAGTCGGTCAGCAACTTCCCTACGTTCACCGTGATGTCGTACATGATGTACCCCATCGCGAGATCTTTGCGCGTATCGCTCCCCTGGAAGAGGATGTCGTTGAAGCTTTTCGCAGCGTCCTTGAGGGCGGTGATCCGGGTCTTGACGACGCCGTTCGAATCCCTCGGCAAGTTCGCCTTCAGCGAGCCGGTATTGTCGAGCACCATCATCACTTCGAGCGGGTGCGGCTGGATGGCGGCTTTGGCGGTCGCCTTGATGGGCTGTTGCAGGAAGCCGAACAACCGCATGAACGACATCGGCAGCGTCGCGGTCGCAACCACAGTGGTTGTGTTGATATCGCGGACGACCGTGAACGTCGGTGCAAGCGCAAGGTCCGATACGCCCATATAGTTCGCGGGAAAATTGCCGCTGAAATATGCCTTCACCTGGCTCTCGCGCGAATTCGCGGCGGTCCCGGAGATAGCGAACGCGCGCGCACCAGCGAGGGCGGCGGCATCGACACCCGTTTGGAGCTGCGATTTGACGATATAGATGCGACCCGCGTCGATCGCCGAACCCAATGCGGCGATCGCCGGGATCAGTCCGGCCGCCATCATGGCGATCGCCGATCCGCGTCGACTTGCTGCGAAGCGCAGCAGCAGTCCAGAACCTGGACCGGCCCCCCCAAGATTGATTTTTCCCATCCCATGCCCCTGCGATCATTATCTTTTAGGTCAATAAGACCCGAAGTGGTTGTATCGCAGTGGATGGTTAATTTTTTCGCTCTGTGTCTCATTCGGTAATACGCCGTCACATACGGACGCGCACCGAGGTCTGCGAACCATCCCTCGCCCAGAAGACCACGGCGTTCGCGTTACCGGGTGCGGATCGCCGGCTGGTGAGCGCAGGGTGGCCTGCCAGCCACCGGTCCGCAGATATGGTGCAGGTCGAGCTCGTGGCGTTGCCCATTCCAAAGCGCTTTCGCTAGGAAACGGTCGGTCGGCGTCTTACCCAAACCTGGAAGCCGAATATGCAGTGTTTGGACGAGCCGTGCCGAAGAGAGCGATGATTACGAGGTTGCGGACCGGGCTGGAGCCGCCCGTGGAGATCCCCGGCGTACCGTCATTAGGCGACGTGGCCATCGGGCTTATTCGAACGCAAGGCTCTGCAACTACCAACCAGTTGGCGGATATCGGGATTTCGAGGCAGTGCGTTCATCTGCTCAAGAAACGCGGCGTTCTCCGCCGGGTTCGGCACGGCCTCTACGCCGAGCCCAGTCCGGATTGATTTGTTGCTATTGACACTGAAAATCGATCGCAATAGCGGGAGCCCATTAGGGGACTCCACGTTATGAGTAATGCATCGTTGCGGCCTGTCCGGGCTGGCCAGGCCTTTCTGGCACTGTCCTGCGTTGGTTTCATCGCCAGTGCGCCGGCACATGCGGCGGATGGTGGTCAGCGCTATGGGCAGCCAACGGACGACGATCAAACCAGCGACATTCTGGTCAACGGTCAGCGCATCAAACCCGCCGATCTACCCAAGCAAGTCGCGCCGCTGATCGATACGCCGCGATCCATCATCGTCCTCCCGAAGGAAGTGATCGAACAGACCGGCTCTGCGACTCTTGCCGAAGCCTTGCGTACGGTCCCCGGCATCACCTTCGGTGCGGCAGAGGGTGGCAATCCGGTCGGCGATCGCCCGTTCATTCGCGGCTTCGACAGCCAGGGCAGCACCTATGTCGATGGCGTCCGCGATTTTGCGGCACAGTCGCGTGAAGTTTTCGCGGTCGAGAGTATTCAGGTCGTTCGCGGATCGGACTCGACGCTCGGCGGACGTGGCAGCGCGGGCGGTACCATAAACATCGTCTCGAAGCTGCCGACGGAACGGAACTTCGTGCGCGCGACTGCCAGCTACGGCACGGCGGATTACAAGCGAGCGACGATCGACGTAAACCAGAAGCTCAGCGATACCGTCGCCGTGCGGCTCAATGGCATGTGGCATGATCAGGATGTCGCGTATCGCGACGCGATCAATCAGCGCCGCTGGGGTGTCGCACCGTCGATCACGGTGGGACTTGGGACCCCGACGCGGCTGACCGCGAGCTACTATTACATGGAGAGCCACGAGCTTCCCGATACCGGCATTCCGTATCTCTACACGGTCGGGAACTCCCCGCTTGGAACGACGACGGTCGAGCCCGCGATCGGCCAGGTGACCACGATCGCCGGCGTGACGGGCAACGTAGATCGCTCGACATACTACGGCTTGGCGGACCGCGACTTCCGCGACACCAAGACCAATCAGGCGACCATTCGTGCCGAACATGATTTCGGCAGCCTGACGTTGCGCAATACAGCGCGGTTCACGCACAACGTTCAGAATTACATCTACACGCAGCCCGACGATCAGCAGGGCAACGTCTTCGGCACGAATGCGGCCGTGGCTGCCCTGGCAGGCGGGATGGTCTGGCGTCGGGCAAACACGCGGTACGGCTATGCGGACTCGATCGTGAACCAGACCGATCTGTTCGGCACGGTCGCGACCGGCGGAATCAAGCACAGCTTCTCGGCCGGCGCGGAATTCGCCTGGGAGAAGGCACGTCGCGGCACATATGTGCTGGCTACCGGATCGACCAGTCCGCAGCGCTGCACCACATTGCAGATATCGCGCTACAATTGCACCAGCCTCTTCAATCCGGCTCCGAACGATCCGTGGGTGAACTACACCAACGACACGGATACGGTTCAAACACCGATCACCAAGACGGCGCCGGTCCAGGAAACGCAGAATGACGGACAGACGCAGGCTGTCTATGCGTTCGACTCGATCACGCTTGCCGAACCGCTCATCCTGAACCTCGGTGCGCGTTACGATCGCTTCAAGTCGGTGACGCGCCCAGGCCAACCGGTTACCGCGACGCAGCAGATCGAATATGAGCGAACCGACACATTGTTCAACTGGCAGGCGGGACTCGTTCTCAAGCCGGTGAAAAACACCAGCCTCTATGCAAGCTACGCGACGTCGGCGACCCCGCCGAACAGTCTTCTAGGCGAAGGCCAGGAGCAGAATGCGCTGCCGACGACGCTCGCCACAGCGACCGCGACACTTCAGTTTCTGAAGCCGGAGAAGAGCAAGTCGTACGAAGTCGGCGCAAAGGCCGATCTCTTCGATAGCCGGTTGAACCTGTCGCTGGCGGCATTCCAGACGGATACGACGAACGCACGCGCGGTGGGCGAAAACAACACCGTCGCCTATATCGGCGAGCGCCGCATTCGTGGCATCGAAATCGGCGTCAACGGGCAGATCCTGCCGGGCTGGACGGCATTCGGTGGCTATACCCATCTTGATCCGGTAATCACCGATGGCGGGTTTACGGCACTGGTGGTACCAGCCGCGATGAACGGCACGACCGTCGTTCGCGCTGCAACCACGGTGCAGGTACCCTCGGTCAACACCGGTCGTCAGTCGACCCAGACGCCAAAGGACAGCTTCACCGCGTGGACCAACGTGACGCTCTTCGATCGCTTCCAGATCGGCGGCGGAGCGTTCTATACCAGCCGCGTATATGGCGGCTATGCGGATAACCGATCGGCGACCCAGACGGCCGCAGGCGTCATCACCGTCAGCCCGGCCACCAAGACCAATCTGCGCAGCATTCCCGGCTATTGGCGCTTCGATGCTCGTGCATCGCTCGAGCTTACGAAGCGTATCGAACTGAGCGTCAACGTTCAGAACCTGACCAACAAGACCTACTTCACCCAGGCGTTCACCGCGCATTATGCGACGATCGCTCCGGGTCGGTCGGCGTTCGCGACGCTTGCGGTTCGCTACTGACGCGCAAGGCCGCAGCGGTAGACTATGGCAACCGATCTCGACAGCCAGACGCCTGACGACATCGCCACGCGCCTCTCCGGATCTCCGGAGGAGCGGGCGGCGCTCGTGCGTGAGGGCGCGGAAGCCGGGCTGGCCGAGGCACAGGCGGTGTATGGGCAGATGCTGCTCGATGGCGCGGGCGTGCCGTGCGATCCGCCGGCGGCACTACGCTGGTTCGTCAAGGCGGCCGCGCAGCATCATCTCATGGCGCTGAACATGGTCGGCAGGTGTTACGAGCTCGGCTGGGGAACGGTGCCCGACAAGGCAAAGGCGGCGGAATGTTATCGCATCGCCGCCGAGCAGGACCTCGACTGGGCCATGTACAATTACGCGACGTCGCTGGCGCTGGGCCACGGCGTTCGCGAGGACAAGGCCGCAGCACTCGCATGGTTGCGCAAGGCAGCGGCAAGCGGATCGGGACTGGCGCGAGCCAAGGCGATCAACTTCGTCGGCAGCTTCCACGAGGATGGCTGGGCGACCCCGCGCGATCTGGATGCGGCGTCGCAATGCTATGCCGAGGCGGCAAAGGGCGGCGATTTCCGTGGATGCTTCAACCATGCACGTATGCTGGGTACTGCTGGCGACGTTTCGGCCGCAATGCCGTGGCTCGAGCGTGCAGGGGCATTGGGCAATGCGCCGTTCGTCGCGAAGGCCAGGGCATGGCTGGCTGCAAGCGATGTGGTCGCGTTCCAGACCGATGGCATCGCCGCATTGTTGAAAAGTGCCCGCCGCTGATCGCAATCCCGGAAGTCCTCGACGGGGCCGAAGTCGTGCGCGTCCGCACGCGGATCGATGGCGCCGACTGGATGGACGACAACGAGGGGCCACCTATCGCGAAAACGACGCGGGATTTAAGGCTTTCACCGCAAATTAACGCACCCCAATCTACCGGGTTGCATGGCAGACCTCTACGCTGCGATCGGAAAAGCATATCGTGCTACCATGCGTATACCGCAGGCTGGCAGCCGGTCCAATACCGTTCTGCTGACCGTGTTGGTGTGCCTGTCGGTACTAACCTCGGTGCTGATCGTCGGGTTTCTCGTCCGGTACGCAGACGACGACGCCAATCGGCAGACGGCGATATCGATATCGGGGGCCTTGGACCGCGAACGATCGCGGATCAGCAACGAAGCGTATATAAATGCACATTGGAACGACGCGGTCGCCCATGCTTATGGCTCGATGGATGATCCATGGATCGCGTCTCAATGGGGCACGCCCATCGGCTTGGGCTACGTGATCGATGCGCGTGGGCGTACATTGTTCGCGCATCTCCCGGCAGGCCATGAACCACCTCTCGATCAGCTTATCGGGTCGCGTACGTTGAAGGCCATGCTCGATCGCGTTCCCGAGAACGAGGCGGCCGTGAGGAGGCGGGGCGATGCAACCGTCCTTGTCGGAACGGCGGCGGGGGCACCGGCTTTGATTGCCTTCTCACCGATCGTGCGGGAAACGGGTCCGCC
>JAYVRZ010000343.1:0-8077 GCA_043775965.1 Sphingomonas sp. | reverse complement strand
CGGGTACGCGGTACGGCTACTTCAGGATTTACATCCTGCTGCGCAGGGAAGGATGGTTCGTGAACCACAAACGGGTCTACCGGCTTTACCGGCAGGATGGACTGAGCCTTCGACTCAAGCGGCCGAGGCGCAACGTCAGTGCTGCCAACCGCGAACGGCAACCAGCGGCCTGGCAGCGAACGAGATGTGGTCGATGGACCTCATCTCGGACGCGCTGTTCGACGGCCGGCGGCTGAGAGCATTGACGGTGGTCGATGCGTTCACCCGCGAGGCGCTGGCGATCGACGTCGACCAGCGAATCAAAGGCGAGCAGGTGGTTGCGACAATGGCGCGGATCGCGCTGTCGCGCGGAGCGCCCCAGACTATCCGGGTGGACAATAGGCCGGAGTTTATCTCGAAGGCGCTCGACCGCTGGGCCTACGAGACTGGCGTCACGCTGGACTTTAGCCGTCCGGGCAAGCCAACGGACAATGCGTTCGTGGAATCGTTCAACGGCCGCCTGCGGGATGAATGCCTGAACACCCACTGGTTCTTGTCGTTGGACGACGCACGGTCGAAGATCGAGGCATGGCGGCAGGACTATAACGAGAGCCGCCCTCACACATCCCTTGGCTGGATGACGCCGGTCGAATATGCTGCTGCCGCGGCCATCAAAGCGGCCGAATGAACGCCGGAAACTCACCTTCAGATTGGATGAGAAATCGGGGGACCCTCATGAACGCCGGAAACTCACCTTCAGATTGGATGAGAAATCGGGGGACCCTCAATTTAAGGCAGCCGCTTCGAAGCGGTAATATGTTACCGACGATTACAACTGAGTAGCCATACTGCACGCTATTTCAGGTCCCTAACATCGAACCTCGATCCCGCCATTGGATTTGAGCTATCCGGCGACGACCCTGACGCCGTTCGAGTTGGACGATAACGTCCACGACGCGCTCGACATAGGCGATGATGTCGTCCCGGTTCAGCCGGGCACCCGACTGGAGTACCAAAAGAACAAGCTGTTCGATCGCACCCCTGGGGGTATCCGCATGGATCGTCGTTAGCGACCCCGGATGACCCGTGTTGATCGCTCGCAAAAACGTGAACGCCTCGGCCCCGCGCAACTCGCCAAGCACAATCCGATCGGGACGCAGGCGCAGCGAGGCGATCAGCAGATCCTCAGTCGTAACGCTGGCCTCGCCAAGGCTCCCGCGTGCCGCAACCAGTCCGAGCGCATTCTCGTGACGTAAAACGAGCTCAGGCGTATCTTCGATAAGCAAGAGCCGTTCGCCCGGCTCGATCTCACGTAGAAGAGCGTTCAGAAACGTCGTCTTGCCGGTCGATGTGCCGCCCGACACCATAACCGTCTTTCGGGCACGAACGGCAGTGCGCAGGAAAGCGCCCCAGTCACGAGCCTCGTATAGCCGCTCAAGTTCAGTCTCTGTAGTGTTCGCGGCCTCGTTCCCGTGCGTATCCGCAAATGCACCGTCGCGCTCGTAGTCGGACAACGACAAATCGGATGACACATGCTTCCTGATTGCGAGCGCCATGCCGTTGCGCGTCGCGGGCGGCGCGACGATCTGGATACGCGAACCGTCGGGAAGGCGTGCGGCGAGCAGCGGGTGCTCGCGACTGATACCCTGGTGGGTCAGGCTCGCAACCTGCCGGGCAAGCCGCCACAGCTGTTCTTCGGTGGTCTGCGGGGCGTCGTGGCGTTCGATCGTGCCTTGCAGCGTCTCGATCCAGATTTCGCCAGCCCGGTTGACGTAGAGGTCTGTGACGTCCGGACGGGCCAAATGCTCAAGAAACGGCGCGAGATAAACATCGAGATAGGCGGCTGCCTCCATCGTCAGCGCTGTCCCGCCGCGAGCCCGGAGAAGTCCAGATCACGTGCTACGAAAACATTCAGGGCTGCGCCTTGTTTGACGGTGATCTTAGGCCGGTAATCGTTCGGGATCAGCCCCTGCCCGATCGATGAAATAGGTCCGGTCGGAATACCGACGACGACGGAGCCCGCCCGCGGCCGGGATGCCAGATTGACACCGACTGTCAGAGCGGACTGGAGCACAGCCCCTGCAAAACGCTGGAAGAAGAAGCTGTTCACCTTGCCCGGAACGCCACTCCCGCCCAGCTCGTCAGCTGCCGGCGAGCCCAGGCGGATCGTCACACCGTCCGGACGGATCAGGCGCGTCCAGGTGACGAGCACACGGTTTTGCCCTGAGCGTACATCAGCCTGATACTCGCCGATGAACCGCGAGCCGCGCGGAATCAGAATGCGACGCCCGTCGAAGCCGCGTGTGTCGCGTGAGGCGATAGCGCGGACCAGTCCGGGTCTCGCCGTGTCGATCGGCGTCTCGAGCGCGATCGGGATCAGCGTCCCGATCGGAACCACGTCGGTACGGCTCCGCATAGGCGTTGCCTGGACAGCCGTATCATCCGCCCCCGCAGCGCCCCCTGCCGCGCCGCGCGCACCAGCGTTGGCCGGCGTCGCCGTTGCTGCGGCACCGGGCGCGGCCGGGTCGGCACCAAGGTCGAAGACCATGGCCGATTCTATTTTGTGATCCTTTGGCTCGGAAACAGCAGGCGTCGGGGCCGACGGTAGCGGTGCTTCCTGAAGCGGAAAGATTACAGGTGGAGAGAAGGTCCCCGGGAAGGGGCGTTCGTTACGAATTGGCGGTAAAACTGGCGCTGGCGTCGTGACGACGAATGCCTGCGGGATGGAGGCCACAGGTTCAGCTACTACCGGCACGCTTAATGGCGGTGGAGGCGCAAAGCCGTCGCCTTGTGCGACGGTCTGCGGCGCCGCCATTCGCTGCTCGCGCCGACCGTTGAGAACGAAGAACAGTATGAGAGCGAGCACAACCGCGCCGAAGGCAATGGCTATGCCCGGCACGCCCTGGCGGGGCAGCCGCACGACCGGACGCGGATCATGGCCAAGCGGGCCGGCGGACTGCGGATCACTGTCTGGCGTCACGGTACGGTCTTTAGTGGCATACGGGCCGCACTGGCGTTCACTTTGCCGAGCCGGAAAACGTAACGATTCGCGATCCCCTGAATGACATAGTCGCCGTCGACCATGCGGCCGTTGACCAGAGCCTCGTTACCGCGCTCGTCGATCGCGAAGATTGCCGGCAGTGAGGTTTGCCGATCCCAGGTGATGGTCGTGCGCTGCCCGTCATCGATCATGGCCAGCGGAAAAAGTGTTTTGTTGCCGCGCAGCTTGTAATCGGCTGCGTGCACCAGGCGCTGGACGCTGCCCGGCTGTCCTTCGGGGTAGGAAAAACGCACGACGAAGGCACCAGACCCCCCGCCTGCGCTGTCGGCGGTGATCGTGAACACGTAGCGGCGCTGATCGGTCACGATGATCATGTTTGTCGGGGTTGCAGCCGCCAGCGGCTTGACCACGACCCGGTTGCCCGATCGGTTCGGCGTCACTTCCCAGCCAGCAGTGTTGCCGACGACGACCGTCTCGACCCGCTCGTCGGATGCCAGCTCGACGATCGCGGCAAATCCGTCGACGACCCTGAGATCGACGACGCGGTCCGGACTGTAGGGCATGAGTTGGATGCGCGGGTCGGCGGGCATCATCATTTGCGATGGCAAGGCAATCTGCGGCGCGGCCAGCAGGAGCATCAGCGGCATAAGGCTCATGGTCGCGCCACCCTCGCAAGGCTCGTGGGGGGCGGTCCGGGATCGAGAGGCGACCCCATCGGAATCTGGTTCATCGGTACCTCGCGCCGGCTTCCACCGCCTGCGCTGGCAAGCATGGGTGACCGCGGGGTTCCCTCAAACGTGTTAGATAGGCGCCGTCGAGGCTGTTGGGGCGGCGGAATGACGGTCGTCGTTGGCGTCAGCGGCACAACGGTTGTGCGTGCTGCCGATGCCGGTTCGCTTACCGGTTCGGCCGGGGCTTCTGCGTCACGCCTGTAGCCCGTGACCTGGAAGCCGAGCGGGTTCACCAGCCGATCGCCAAACGCCATCGGTGAATCCGAATAGCGGTAGCGGATGACCGAGATCCATGGCCGCGGCGCTTCGGCCTGGCCATTGCGATCGGTACGCTGCGTATCGAACCGGATCAGGCTGATGCCGGGCTGCAGCCGGGATACGCTTTTCACCCGCACCAAAACGGTAGTGCCGGCGGTGTAGCTTTGCACAGGGCTCGCCGGATTTCCGGCTGCCATTATCGACAGATAGGACGAGCGCGCCCGTCCGGCGGACCACAACGCCACGCGACGGTAATCGAGCTGGATAGTCGCACGGTCGAAGCCTTCGCGTGCCGACACATATTGCGCGAGATAGGCATCGGTCAGTGCTGCATCGGCTGCCACGCGCTGCGGCGTCGTCGGATCGAGCGCCTGGACGAAGCCGGTTTGCCTGTCGACGAGCAACGTGATCGGCTGCACGGTCTTCAGCGGGACAAGCATCGCCAGCGCGACCGCTTCGAACGCTGCCGCCCCGATCGCGACACCGGCCACTGTCCAAGCGACTTTACGCGAACGTGCCGAGCGCACGCGGTTGTCGTCCGCCCAGCTTCGCGCCTCGCGGAAATAGGTCTCGCGCTCGTTCATATCACTCCGTCCCGTCGCGACGTGCTGCGCGTCTTTCGTCCGGTCGATCGGCGCCCGGCAGGGCCAAGCGCCGTTGGCGGTAGGCTTGCGTCGTCGCGCGCCCGCTGTGTGACCGGCCGGCGCCGCCCCCCGCCCCCGCTCATACGCTGCTCACCCGTACTGATCGACACCTGCTCGCGGCGGACAGAGCCTGCCAGTGCGTCGGCGACACTTTGCGCGCGTACGGGTGCGGCCATGCCCCCTGCACCCTGCGGAACAACCGCTTGGCTCGCCGATGTCATCGACGTGAAACGCTCGTTCGAGTTGGTCTGCGGTGCATAGTCACGCAGGGGCGCCTGTGGGCGCGCAAACGAGAGACGGAAGCCCCCAGCCATTTTCATCGCTGCCCAGATCGCCGCCAGCATGACGAGCGTGAAGGCAAGCACGATCGTCGTTAGCCCTTGCGGGTCGATAACCGACACGCCGCGTTCGACGGACTGGAGATGTGCCAGCTCGCTCTCTACCAGCAGCAGATCGAGTGCGGTGACAATCGTGCCCGCCAGAAGCGCCAGGACGGCACCGGCAAGACCGCGGATCCAGCCGACGAACAGTCCGATCGTGGCATCGAACAGCAGTGCCATGATCGCGAGCGGTCCGATCGCCAGCAGGAACCCTGCGGCGAGCTGCAGGGCCCCTGTGACGCCAAGAGTCGATACGACGAACCACGAAGCGGTCTGTGGCAAAGCGGCTTGCCCCAGTGGACCGTAGGACGGTGATTGCGGTGGAAGGCTGATGCCTGGGGTTTGGGTCTGGGGCTGTCCTGCAGCGGCCTCGGTCGTGGGTTGCGGCTGCACGGTCGTATTGGTCGTAGAGCCGAGCCGGATCGCGTCATAGGCTTGCTGGACCCGGGTATCGAGCCCGTCGGCCGGCAAACCGGTCGCCGGCATCAGTACAGCCGCCAGTTCCTGGGGTGCATCGACGGCAACGCGGTAGATGAGGGTCTGGAAGGCCGGCCACCCGGTCGCAAGCGTCAGCACCATGCCCAGGCGCACTGCCCAGCCGATGCCGTCGCGCAAATCGGGCACGGTGCCGAGGATGAAGCGGTAGCCGATCAACGCCACAAAAATGGTGACGAGACCGCTGAGCATGCCAGCAACCATCGGGCCTCCGGCAAGCGCCTGAAAGCCATTCTCGCCCAGCGCCTGTGCCTGGCACTGCAGGAAACCGGATAGTCTCAGTGCAACGCCGAGGTCGGCGTCAGGCAAGGCGCAGGTGATCGTCATGCGATTTCCGCCAGCAGGCGCGGCATCCACGCAGCAGGATCATCGCCAGTTTCCGCACGGATCGCATCGAGCGCGCGGACGCTGCGTTCGCGACCCGACAGGATGGTCAGCAAGTCCGGATCACCCGAAAGATCAAGGCGCGCGACCACGCTGTCCTGGCCGTGCTTGATCAGGAACGCGCGCGCGGTGTCCGGCAAGGTGCGGACGAGATCATATTCGTGCTGGGTGAGCCCGAAGCCGGTCATGTAATCGCGCGCCTGCGCTTTCGGGTTCGGCATGAAGATCTGGGTTGCCGCCTGTTCGACGATCGCGGATGCGATCCGGCTCGACAGCGCATCTTCGGCGCTCTGCGTGGCGAAGCCGACGATGCCGTTGCGTTTGCGGATAGTCTTTTCCCAGTCGCGAATACGCGCGGTGAACACCTCGTCGTCGAGCGCCTTCCAGCCTTCGTCGACGACGATGATCGACGGCGTACCGTCGAGGCGTTCTTCGACCCGGTGGAACAGGTACATCATGGCCGGCGTACGCACGGTCGGATCATCGAGGATCCGTGTCATGTCGAAGCCGACGACCCGTTCGGTCAGATCGGTGCGGTCGTCCGCATTATCGAACAACCACGCCCGCTCCCCCGCCCCCCACCACGGTGCCAGGCGTGCCGCAAGATCGCCGCCCCGCGGTCGCGCCTGTCCTCGCAGCAACTGCGCGAAATGTGCCAGACGTCGATAGGGCCGTGGCGCCTCCATATTGGCGTTCACAGCTTCGACGATACGCACCATGTCCTCACTATCGAGGGGCTGGACCGGGTCGGCGACCAGTCTGGCCAGCCAGTCGACCAGGAAGCGCCGGTTTTCCGGGGTATCGTCAAGCAGCAGCGGGTTGAGACCTGATGGCTCGCCGGGGCGCAGTACGTCGTAGCGACCGCCTACCGCGCGCAGGAACAGCTCGGCACCACGATCCTTGTCGAAGAACACGATACGAGGATCATATTTACGCGCCTGCGCCAGCAGGAAGTTGAGCACTACCGTCTTGCCGGTACCCGACGGCCCGATAACCGTGAAATTGCCGAGGTCGCCGTGGTGAAAGTTGAAGTGATATGGTCCTGCAGCTGTCGTCTCGAGCACCGTGACCGCAGGACCCCAGTGGTTGCCGTCCGCCTTGCCGACCGGGAAATTATGGAAGCTAGCAAGGCTGGCAAAGTTGCGGCTGGCGACCAGGCCGCGGCGCGGCACATAAGCGAAGTTGCCCGGGAACTGCGCCCAGAAAGCAGGTTCCAGCGCCATATCTTCGCGCACAGCGACCAATCCCAGATCGGTCAGCGTCGCCTGGACTTCAGCGACGCCATCGTCGATCTCGCCAAGCGTTTCCGCGCGGACGGCAAAAGTTAGATGATGCTCGCCAAACGCGGCGCGGCCCGCCGCCAGGTCGTCGCGTGCGACGCCCAGTTCCCCGCGCAGGCTCAAGGCTTCGTCATCGGCCGCGCGCATACGCCTGAGCGCAAGATTGACGCGACCGAGGGCCGCCTGCCGATCGACAAACCCAAAGCTTTGCGTGACGGTCAGCTCGAATGGCAGACGCAGCAGTTCGTCGAGCATGCCGGGGCCTGTCTGGCCCGGATAATCCTTGATCGAGAGGATCGCCTGGAAACTGCGCGGGTGTTCGCCCGTGGCACCCAGTTCAATCGTATCGGCACCGAAGCTGACCCGCCTTGCGGGCAGATGTTGCCCGACATCGCCTTCCGGCAAACGCATCGGACGCAGGTCGCCATTATAGAGGGCTGACAGATATTCGAGCACTTCGGAGCACGCCCCCCCCTTGCTGTCATAACTGCCGAGCAGTCGCGCACCGTACGCGCTGAGCGCTGCCAGCAGCGCATCACGCGCGGCATTCAGTGCGCGCAGTTCCGCCATATCCTCAGCCTGGCTGCTATCGCCGCGGCGTCCGAGCCAGCGGCCCAGCCGATCGGCGATACCGCCGCGGCCCTGCAGCGGACGCCGCAAGACGCACAGGTACAGATCGTTCGTGAATAGCCGTTTCGTCGCCAGCCGGTCGCGCCACGCGGCATCGACGCTTGTGCTGAACGGATCGGGGAATGGCGCCTCAAGCTGTGGCTCGACACGGCGACGGATGACGTGGTGGTAGAGGGCAAAGCGCGACGATCCGATCGTCTGCAGCATCGCATCGCGCAACGCCTTGCGATAATTGATCTCGGCCGTGTCGGCGGTCTCGAACAGCAGACCGTCCAGCATGATCACCTGCATCAGT
>JAYVRZ010000342.1:0-1854 GCA_043775965.1 Sphingomonas sp. | reverse complement strand
CCCCAGATTATGGAGGACGCCGCAGCAACGGCGCCGTGTTTAAAACGGGAGATTATCATGAAGACGTTCATCCTCAGCGCGCTTGCCGCCACCCTCGTCGCCAGCCCGCTGCTCGCCGCCGCGCCGGCCGAGGCACAGCAACGCCGCGAAGTGACCACCGTGCGCCAGAACAATAACGGCCGCACCGTCGTCACGCATAAGACCGTCACGCGCGCTCCACAGGCTCGCAACTGGCGCGCCGGCCAGCGATTCGATCGCCGCTATGCGCAGAACTACCGCGTCATCACGACGTACAAGACCTATCGCCTCGCCGCCCCGCCGCGTGGCAGCCAGTGGGTCCGCTCGGGCAACGACGCGATCCTGATCAACGCCCGCGGCAACGTGGTGCAGGTCCGTGGCGGCGCTTTCCGGTAATCGCACCGGGAGCTAACGCCCAACCTTGCCTTTGCCGGATAATCGGCTAAGGCACTCTTCAACCGGGGTGAGAGATTCGCGTCTCTCGCCCCTGTTTGCATTCTAGACGCCGTTTTCTAAGACGACAGCCGGAGGGGTGCACGCATGGGGCGTGTATCAGCGATCGGCCAAGACGAAGGACAAGACATGGCTCTTTATGAGCATGTGTTCCTTGCGCGCCAGGATCTGGCACAAGCGCAGGTGGACGCACTGGCGGAAATCGCCACCAAGATCGTGAACGACAACGAAGGTCGGGTCGTAAAGACCGAGAACTGGGGCCTGCGTTCGCTGGCGTACAAGATCGCCAAGAACCGCAAGGCGCACTATGTCATGCTCGAGATCGATGCCCCGGGCAGCGTGATCGCAGAGCTGGAGCGCCAGACCCAGATCAACGAAGACATTATTCGTTACATGACGGTCAAGGTCGACACCCTCGAAGAGGGCCCGACCGTGATGATGCGCAAGCAGGACCGTGACCGCGAGCGTCGTGGCGATCGTGAAGGTGGTGGCCGCGAGGGCCGTCCCGATCGTGGCGATCGTCCGGAGCGTGGTCCCCGTCGTGACCGCGAAGAGGGAGCTGAATAATCATGGCACGTCCATTCTTCCGCCGCCGCAAGAGCTGCCCGTTCTCCGCCAAAGATGCTCCCCGGATCGACTATAAGGACGTCCGGTTGCTGCAGGGCTTCGTGTCCGAGCGTGGCAAGATCGTCCCTTCGCGTATCACTTCGGTGGCCGCGAAGAAGCAGCGCGAACTGGCCCAGGCCATCAAGCGTGCGCGTCATCTGGGCTTGCTGCCCTACATCGTTAAGTAAGGAGCGGCCACATGGACGTCATTCTGCTTGAGCGCGTCGAAAAGCTTGGTGCTATCGGCGACGTGGTGAAGGTCAAGGACGGTTACGCGCGTAACTTCCTGCTTCCCAACAAGAAGGCGCTTCGTTCGAACGAAGCCAACCGCAAGGTGTTCGAGTCGAACCGTGCGAAGATCGAATCGGACAACGCATCGCGTCGCAGCGATGCCGAGACCGAAGCGAAGACCTTCAACGACGCGACCGTGACCCTGATCCGTCAGGCGTCGAACACCGGTCAGCTCTACGGTTCGGTTGCAGTGCGCGATATCGTCGAAGCGCTGGAAGCCGAAGGCGCCAAGGTTCTCAAGAACCAGATCGTCCTCGATAAGCCGATCAAGGCGATCGGGCTCTATGAGGTGAAGGTCTCGCTCCACCCCGAAGTGTCGGTCACCGTCAAGGTGAACGTCGCCCGCTCGCCCGAGGAGGCGGAGATGCAGTCGCAGGGCGTCGATGTGATGGCGAGCATGTTCGAGCGCGACGAGGCGGGCTTCGTCGAGGCCTACGACCCCAACGCAGAGCCTGGCGCGACCGCCGAGGTCAACCCCGACATGGA
>JAYVRZ010000341.1:0-2153 GCA_043775965.1 Sphingomonas sp. | reverse complement strand
GAGCGGGGCACGACATCGTTGTACGGCCCGCAGCGTGGAGGCAGTCGGCGCCCCGAGACCGACCGGCGTTGCATCCGCCGGCGTCCTTTCCGATACACGCCGAATGATCGTCGTCGTCGAGGGTATCAGTGCAAGTGGCAAGACATGGTGGTGCGCGCAGCACGCAGGCGGCCACGTCATAGCCGAAACCGGTCGCGTGCGCGGCGCACCCGACAGCGTTGCCGACCCGGCGGGGGCAGCGGTCTACTGGGCCGATCGCAATGTCGAGCGCTGGCAGGCGGCGCTGCTATTGGAGGGTAGCGCAGGGCCAGTCGTCTGCGACACCGACCCGCTGAAGCTTCATTACGCCTGGTGCTCATGGCAATTGGGATTGGCGACGGAAGCGGCGTGGCGACTTGCGCTTGGCGCGACGCGTGCGGCCATCGCGGCGCACAGGATCGGTTTCGCCGACCTGTATCTGGTCGCCGACATTCCGCCGGAAATCGCGCGGATGCGGGTCGCGCAAGACCATGGGCGGCGACGTCGCAATTTCGCAGTGCACGCGCGGATGCAGCCAGCGTTGCTGGTCTGGTATTCGGTGATCGGCGCGGCGTTGCCGGGCCGCGTGCGGTTCGGTTTGCCGGAATCGATGCCGTCGTTGCAGGTCACCGACCCGCGCTATGACCTGCAGGTTTTCGATCGGATCGTCGCGGCTCTGCCGCGACCATGATCGTCACCTGCCAGAATGGCTCGCCGTCAGCCGATACCGAGGTCCGCCGGACCGAAGGCATCGGGGAGCAGGGCCGACAGCGTGTACGTCCTGATCGTATCGCCCTCCGCCGCGCCGCAATGCACGGGCAGGTCGCGGCCACCCATCTGTGCGGCTTCGTTGATGATCTGGCGGCAGCGGCCGCAGGGGCTGACCGGCGACGTACCCGTCGCACGGCCCTCGGCGTCCATGGCGCCGCCGATCACGCCGATCGCGACGATATCCCGCAATCGTCCTGCCGCGCTGGCGGTGGCGATCGCGACCGTTTCCGCGCAGAGCGACAGGCCGTAGCTCGCATTCTCGAAATTCGCGCCGGTGATCACCGTGCCGTCGTCGAGCAGTACCGCCGCGCCGACGGCGAATCGCGAATAGGGGGCGTGGGCGTTGCGGGCTGCCTCGCGCGCGGCGGCGACCAGCCGGATTGCCTGTCCGTTCGACTCTGCGTTCATGATGCCACCACGTTCCAGTTCACCGGTCCCTCGATCCCGTCGATGCGGCGAAAGTCGCTTGCGCGCCACATCCGCCATGGCCGCGCGGTGTAGTCGGGCTTGAGCAGGTTCGCCACTGCCCACATCGGTCGCGGGATCGCACCCGACAGGCCGTAGCGCGAATCGACCGCCTTGCTGATCCGCAGCATCACCGGCTGCGCGGTATGCGTCTCGACCATCGTCACGAACCGCGCGATGTCGGCGACCAGCGTCGCGCGATCGGGGCGCGCGGTGCAGTCGTCGTGGAACGCGATGTCGACCGCGGTCGGCAGCGCGTCCGACGTGCGCGGTACGAACGTGTTGAACGCGTTGGCCTGATCGTCGGCACGCTGGCACAGCGAATAGACATGGACCGCGCCGCGTCTGAGGCCTGCGTCGGGGAGTGCCGCCCAGTTCGCCTCGAAGCCGGGATCGCGGCGGTCGGTGCCCGATGTCGCGACGATATAGGCGAAGTCCGCACCGCTTGCGCGCACGGTGCCCCATTCGACCGGTCCGGGATTCTCAGCGAGGTCGATGCCCTGCAACGGGTATCGCTTGACGTCGGGATGCCAGCCGGTGGCCGCGGTCCAGCCGCAGATGCCGACGAAGCCGGTGGCGGCCAGCGCAGCCGCAAGTTTCAAGAGTCCGTAAGCCATGTGTCTTCTAATTGCGGATGTGGAGGACGCAGATCAGCGTGAACAGCCGACGCGCGGTGTCGAAATCGACCTCGATCTTGCCGTCTAGGCGTTCTTTCAACAGCTCGGCCGCCTCGTTGTGGACGCCGCGCCGCGCCATGTCGACCGTCTCGATCTGCGCCGGCGAGGATTGCCGGATAGCCTGGTAATAGCTGTCGCAGATCGCGAAATAATCCCTGATCGGCCGACGGAAGCGACCCATGGCGAGCACGAAGGTTTCGAGATGACTGTCATCCTCGCGCT
>JAYVRZ010000340.1:0-10921 GCA_043775965.1 Sphingomonas sp. | reverse complement strand
CTCAGGGCAGCCCACCGTTATTGCCACCTTCCCAATTGGGCCCCGGCCTCCGCCGGGGTGGTGGCGTTGTTCCCGCCCACTTACGACCGCCGCTCTGTTCTCCCGAGAAGGCGGGAGCCCGGTCTGGGTCCCCGCCTTCGAGGGGAAACAAGTTTCAGGCATGGGGACTGGAAAACCGGCGTGGCTACCAAGTTGCCGTCCGCCCCTGACACAGACAGTTGCGCGCATTAGCAATCGGGCGCAGCATTTGCAGCATGCACAGGTGGCTAACCCCGTTGCTGCTCGTCATCACCGCCCCGGCAAACGCCCAGGACGCTCTCCTGCCGCAACCGAATGCTGCACCTCCCGCCGGTGCAGCATCCGCAGCAGAACCCGACCCTGCGACGCTGCCGTTCGACACCGACGAGACCCGCATGACGGTGCCCGTGACGATCGCCGGCGGAGGCCCCTATGCGTTCATCGTCGATACGGGCGCGCAGCGGACCGTGATCTCCCGCGAGCTGGCGGCGAGGCTGGGCCTGGCGCCTGGCCGCACGGTCCGCGTCACCGGGATGACCGGGTCGGACAGCATCGCGACGGTCGTCATCCCGTCGCTCAAGGTCAGCGTGATCGGCAGCGAACCGATCGAGGCGCCCGCGATCGGTCAGGTGACGCTTGGCGCGCACGGCCTGCTCGGGATCGACACGCTGCAGGACCGTGCGGTGACGATCGATTTCGATACGCGGACGATGACCGTCACGCCGTCGCGCAAACGCCGCACGCGCGACGATGCCGAGCGCGGGGCCGAGCGAGGGGAGATCGTCATCCGCGCGCGCAGCCTGTTTGGACAGCTCGTCGTCACCGATGCCTATTGCAACGGCGTCCGCATCCGCGTGATCCTCGATACCGGGTCCTCGATCAGCATGGGCAACGCCGCGCTGCGCCGGAAAGTGTTGCGCAGGGGCGTGCGGTCGCAACCGGTGTCGCTCACCGGCGTCACCGGCCAGACCGTGGTCGCGGACTATACGACGATCGAACGCACGACGATCGGCACGCTCACGCTCGGCAACCTGCCGGTGGCGTTCACCGCAGACGACGCACCGCCCTTTCGCCAGTTCGGCCTGTCGCAGAAGCCGGCGATCCTGCTCGGGATGGACGTGCTGCAGTCGTTTCGCCGTGTCGAGATCGACTTCGCCAACCGCGAGGTACGCCTGTCCCTGCCGCGCGGCACGCCCAGTCCTCAAGGCCAGTCTAAAGGCCAGCCCTGAGCCGGGCCTCGGCGAGGTTGCGCAACCGCGCGTTCGCTGCAACTCTTGCGCGCATAACGATCGAGGGGATGACGATGCGCGCGACAGGCTGGCTACTCACGGCAGCGATACTGACTTCGCCGATGACGACCGCGGTCGGCGCACGGGCGCAGTCGCGGCCCGACCAGAAGGCGTTCCTCGGGCTCTACAAGGAGCTGGTCGAGACCAACACGACGCTGTCGGCCGGCAGCTGCACGCAGGCGGCGGCGCAGATCGGTGCGCGGTTGAAGAGTGCGGGCTATGCGGATGCCGACATCACCTATTTCTCGGTGCCGGAGCATCCCAAGGACGGCGGGCTGGTCGCGGTGCTGACGGGATCGGACGCGTCGATCAAGCCGATGCTGCTGCTCGCGCATCTCGACGTGGTCGAGGCCAAGCGCGAGGATTGGGTGCGCGATCCGTTCAAGCTTATCGAGGACGGCGGCTATTATTACGCGCGCGGCTCGGTCGACGACAAGGCGCAGGCGGCGATCTGGTCCGACGCGATGATCCGCTTCAAGACGGGCGGGTACAAGCCGAAGCGGACGATCAAGCTGGCGCTGACGTGTGGCGAGGAGACCACGTTCGCGTGGAACGGCGCGCAGTATCTGGCGAAGGAGAAGCCCGACCTGATCGCGGCCGAGTTCGCGCTGAACGAGGGCGGCGGCGGGCGGCTCGACGACACTGGCAAGCGCCAGTTGCTCGCGATCCAGATCGGCGAGAAGGCGGCGCAGACCTACACGTTCCTCGCCACCAATCCCGGCGGACACAGCTCGCAGCCGACGCCGGAGAACGCGATCTACGAACTCGCCGATGCGGTGAAGGCGGTGCAGGGGTACGAATTCCCGGTGAAGTTCACCGACACGACCAAGGCGTTCTTCGCGGCCAGCGCGAAGGCGATGCCGGGCGAGATGGGGAGCGCGATCACGCGGCTGCTCGCCAACCCGGACGACCAGGCGGCGGATGCGATCGTCAGCCGCGACAAGGCGATGCACTCGACGCTCAGGACGACGTGCGTGGCGACGCTGCTGAGCGCGGGCCATGCCGAGAACGCGCTGCCGCAGCGCGCGACGGCGAACATCAACTGCCGGATATTCCCCGGCGAGACCGTCGACGGCACGCTCGCCAAGCTGAAGGCGCTGGCCGGCGCGAAGGTGACAGTGACCGCCAACCAACCGGTTCGCCCGACCGCGATCCCGCCGACGCTCGATCCCAAGATCATGGGCCCGGTGACCAAGGTCGCGGCGAAGCACTTCCCCGGCGTGCCGATCCTGCCGATGATGTCGACGGGCGCGACCGACGGGATCTTCTTCGAGGCGATCGGGATCCCGGTCTACGGCACGCCCGGCGTGTTCATCGACAAGGACATGGGCGGTATTCACGGCCTTAACGAGCGGATCCGGGTGGCGTCGCTGTATGACGGCCGGGATTATCTGTTCGACCTGGTAAAGGCATTCGCGGGGTAGGCGTCACTTCCCTCGCCCCTCCGGGGAGAGGGAGGGAGGAGCCTTGGGCGACGGAAGGGAGAGGGGCGTTGGGGTCCACGTTCCGAGCCTCACTCCCCTCTCCCTTCCCACGGCAAGTGCCGCGGGGCCCTTCCCTCTCCCCGGAGGGGCGAGGGAGGACGCGCTATACCGTTACCTGTTCGCCTAGTTCTAGCACCTTGCCGGGTGGGATCTTCAGGAAGTCGGTGGGGTCGCTCGCGTTGCGTTGCAGGAACATGAAGATCCGGTCCTGCCAGGGCGGCATGCCCTTTTCCGCATCGGGTTTCAGCGTGTTGCGGCCGATGAAGAACGAGGTGCGCATCGGGTCGAGGCCGAGCTGTTCGGTCTTGTTGCCGATGCCGAGATCGCGCGGCACGTCGGGGGATTCCATGAAGCCGTAGGTCAGCACGACGATCGAGAAATTCTCGTCGACGCGCTCGACCTTGGCGCGGTTCGCGTCGTCGACGAACGGGCGATCGGCGGTGCGGATGCTGACGATCAGGTTGCGCTCGTGCAGCACCTTGTTGTGCTTGAGATTGTGCAGCAGCGCGCCGGGCGTCGCGTGCGGGTTGCCGGTCAGGAACACCGCAGTGCCCGACACGCGCTCGGGCGGCCGCTTCTCCAGCGCGGCGGCGAGGTCGGTGAGCGGGATGCTCTGGCGCTTCTCGAACGTCTGCACGATCTTCTTCCCGCGCACCCAGGTGAAGATGATCAGCCCGATCGCAGCCGCAATGACGAGCGGCACCCACCCACCCTCGATCACGCGCAGGATGTTCGCGCCGAAGAAGATCAGGTCGAGCGTCAGGAACGGCAGGATCGCCGCGAGCGCGAGCGGGCGCGACCAGTTCCAGCGATGCCGCACCACGATGTACGCGAGCAAGGTCGTGACGACCATCGTGCCGGTCACCGCAATGCCGTACGCGGCGGCCATCGCCGATGACGTCTTGAACTGGATCACCAGCACCAGCACGCCAATCAGCAACAGCCAGTTGATCGCGGGCAAATAGATCTGGCCGGCGAACACCGCCGAGGTCTGGCGGATCCGCAGGCGGGGGAGCAGTCCGAGCTGGATCGCCTGCTGCGTCAGCGAGAACGCGCCGGTGATCACCGCCTGGCTGGCGATGACGGTCGCGAACCCGGCGAGGATGATGAGCGGCGCGCGCAGCGATTCGGGCGCCATCAGGAAGAACCAGTCCTGATTGACGAAGGGGACGCCGCGCGTCGCCGCATCCTCGAGCCTGGCGAGTGCAAACGCGCCCTGCCCCAGATAGTTGAGCGCGAGCGCCGGGAAGACGAGGAAGAACCAGCCGATCCGGATCGGCAGCCGCCCGAAATGGCCCATGTCGGCGGTCAGTGCCTCGGCGCCGGTCACGGTCAGGAAAACCGCGCCGAGCACGAACAGTCCGGTGACGCCGTGCGTCGCGAGGAACGAGATGCCGTAGGTCGGCAGGAACACGCGGACGATCGAAGGCTCGTCGGCGATGTGCCAGATGCCGAGCGCGCCGATCGCGACGAACCACAGGATGCAGACCGGGCCGAACAGCTTCGACACCTGTGCGGTGCCACGCGCCTGGATCATGAACAGCGCGATCAGGATGCCGATCGTCAACGCGCGCACGACGCCTTCGTTGAAGATGTGCGCCGCGCTGGGGATCGTCCGCAGGCCTTCCATCGCGGACAGCACCGACAGCGCCGGCGTGATGATCGCATCGCCGTAGAACAATGACGCCCCCGCCGCGCCAAGCACGATCGCCACCTTCGACCGCATGCCGAGTGCACGGCGGGCGAGCGCGGCCAGGGCCAGCACGCCGCCCTCGCCCTGGTTGTCGGCGCGCATCAGGAAGATGACGTATTTGACGGTGACGACCAGGAACAGCGACCAGAGTGCGAGGCTGAGCACGCCGAGGATCTCGCTCGGGTCGATGCCACCCGCCGACGTCTGGCCGAGCGCCTCGCGGAACGCATAGAGCGGGCTGGTGCCGATATCGCCGAACACCACGCCGATCGCGCCGACCGTCAGCGCCGCCAGCGCCGGATGCGGGTGCAGATGCGCCGCCGACAGATCACCGCCCGGATTGCCGCCCAGGTCGAGCGGCGTTTCGGGCACGGCGGCAGTTTGGGGTGTTCCGGCTACGGACGACATGGCGCGAGAAGCGCTCCACCTTGAGGGACGGGTCCGCGGGGGACGGGGCGCTTTACGCCGATTGGGGCCATGCGCAAGTCCTGCGCGGTGTCGGCGGAGTTCGCTTGATTCGCAGGCGGCACAGCGGCATGGCGGGCGGATGGTTCCCTTTTCGTTCGGTGGACACGCGCTCATGGCGCTCGCGCAGGGAGCGCTGTTCTGGCCCGCCCGGCAGGCGCTGCTGGTCGCCGACCTGCATTTCGAGAAGGCGAGCTGGTTCGCCAAGCGCGGCCAGATGCTGCCGCCCTATGATTCGATCGCGACGCTCGCCGACCTGACCGCGCTGGTCGCCGCCACCGGCGCGCGCGAAGTCTGGTGCCTCGGCGACAGTTTCCACGACAGCGACGGGTGCGAGCGGTTGCCGCAGCGCGCGCAGGCCATGCTGCGGACGCTGACGGAGGGGACGCGCTGGACCTGGATCACGGGCAATCACGATCCGGCGATCCTCGATCGGTGTGGGGGCGAAGTGGTCGACGAGGTCGTCGTCGATGGGCTGGTGCTGCGGCACGAGGCGGACCCGGCGGAGATGCGGCCTGAGCTTTCGGGGCATTTTCATCCCAAGCTGCGGTTGCGCGTGCGGGGGAAACCGGTGGCGCGGCGATGTTTCGTGGCGACCGCGACGAAGCTGATATTGCCGGCGTTCGGGTCGCTGACCGGGGGGCTGGATGTGGATCATCCGGAGATCGTCCGTGCGGTCGGGCGCGGGGCCCAGGCACTGGTGCCGGTCGCGGATCGGATGCTGAGCTTTCCCGTCGCGGCGTAAGTCTTGCATAAGGTGGCACCACCCCGGCGAAGGCCGGGGCCCTATTGCGAACGGCATATAAACGAACCGCTGCCCGTCGTTACTTCAACCTTTCCCATTGGGCCCCGGCCTCCGCCGGGGTGGACCTGGCCGTCATCCATACAGCCGTCACCCCAGCGAAAGCTGGGGTCTCCTTCGTGGCTCGGGACATCGGCCGAAACCGGGATATTCCAGCTTTCGCTGGAATGACGGACTTGGGGTAGTCGTCCTCTATAGACGATCGCCTCAGTTCGAGATCGTCGGGAACGCCGCGCGGAACGCCGCCAGCTTCGGCTTGTCCCACATCACGATGTAGGGATGCGTCGGGTTCCGGTCGAAGAAGTTCTGGTGGTACGCCTCGGCCGGATAGAAGGCGCCGGTCTCAAGCTTGGTCACGATCGGTGCGGGATACGCATGCGTCTGGCCGAGCTGCGCGATGTACGCGCGCGCCACCTGCGCCTGCACCGGCGATTGCGGGAAGATCGCCGAGCGATAGCTACTGCCGGTGTCCGGCCCCTGATGGTTCAGCTCGGTGGGATTATGCGCGATCGAGAAATAGACGCGAAGCAGCGTGCCGTAGCTGACAACGCGCGGATCATACGCGATCCTGATCGCCTCGGCGTGGCGCGTCTCTTCGGCCGAAACCTGGTCGTAGGTGGCCGTCGCCTTCGTCCCGCCCGCATAGCCGGCGGTTACGGTCTTCACGCCTTTTACATGCTCGAACACCGCTTCCATCGTCCAGAAGCAGCCGCCGGCCAGCACCGCGGTCTGGAGACCGGGGGTCGCGGGAACGTCTGCCTTGGCGGCGGGGATGACGACGGCCCGGGCACCTTGCGCGGCGCCGGAGGACAGGATCGCGCCGGCGATACCGACGGCGGCGAGCGTGGCGAGAATCGGCTTTTTCATGTGAAGATACATGGGGTTGCCTGCCCCGTTCGCCAAGTCCTGTACGAAGTTATCGGGCAGCAGGCACACTGTGTTCGAAGTGGCTGGCAAAGGTCTGGCGCGCATCGGCGGGCTGCATCACGAACAGACCGAGCGCACCCAGGACGAAACCGCCGCTGAACTGCCAGAAGAAACTCGACGTGATGATGCTGCGCATGATGCGATCCCAATGAATTTCGCGACTTCGATCTTGGTGGAGATCGTCGTCAGCTACGTACCGGCATGTCGTAGAGATGCCGGCTATCTACAATGTCGTTTTTAGAAACTCACGATTAACGCGGCGTGGCCGATGCGTTCATCCTACGGCAGGTATCGTACAGCAGGCATCGTACGGCGGGGTTGCCGGGAGACGTCGCCGCGTGTCTCCAATGTTGCCCGAACCGCGTATCCTCCCCCGCCAGGGGGAGGTGGCTGGCGTTTGCCAGACGGAGGGGGAGGGCAGCGACGACCACTGTTTCGGGTCCTCCCACTCCGTCGCTTCGCGACACCTCCCCCTGGCGGGGGAGGATCGTTGCTAGCGCAGCGCGGCGCACGCCGTCTGGATGCGCGTGCACGCCTCGCGCAGCAACGCGTCCGAGGTCGCATAGCTGATCCGGAACGCCGGGCTGAGGCCGAACGCCGCGCCCTGCACGACCGCCACCTTGGCGTCGTCGAGCAGGTAGCCGACCATCGCCTCGTCGGTGTCGATCAGGCGACCGTTCGGCGTCGTCTTGCCGATCAGCTCGGCGAACGACGGGTAGACGTAGAACGCCCCCTCCGGCGTGGGGCAATGCATGCCGGGGATCTCGTTCAGCATCGACACGACCAGGTCGCGACGTCCCTGGAACGCGATGTTGCGCTCCTGAAGGAACGACTGGTCGCCGTTCAGCGCCGCCACCGCAGCCGCCTGCGCGATCGAGCAGGGGTTCGAGGTCGACTGCGACTGGAGCTTGGCCATCGCCTTGATCAGCCACGTCGCGCCCGCGCCATAGCCGATCCGCCAGCCGGTCATCGCATAGGCCTTCGAACAGCCGTTGACGGTCAGCGTGCGCTCGAACAGCTCGGGGCAGGCTTCCGCGATCGTCGCGAACTTGAAGCCGTCATAGACGATGTGCTCGTACATATCGTCGGCGAAGATCCACACGTGCGGGTGCTTGGCGAGCACCGCGCCGAGCGCCTTCAGTTCGGCGATCGTGTAGCCGGCGCCGGTCGGGTTCGACGGCGAGTTGAGGATCACCCACTTGGTCTTGGGCGTGATCGCCGCATCGAGCGCCGCGGGGTCGAGCTTGTAGCCAACCTCCGGGCCTGCCTTGACGATCACCGGGACGCCGCCGGCGAACTGCACGACGTCGGGATAGCTGACCCAGTAGGGCGCGGGGATGACGACCTCGTCGCCCGGATCGATCGTCGCGACCATCGCGTTGAACAAGGTGTGCTTGCCGCCGACGTTCACGCTGATCTGGTCGGTGGTGTAGGTGAGGCCGTTGTCGCGCGCGAACTTGGCGACGATCGCCTGCTTCAGCTCGATCGTGCCGTCGACGTTGGTGTACTTCGTCTTGCCGTCGCGGATCGCCTGGATCGCGGCCTCTTTCACGAAGTCCGGCGTGTCGAAATCGGGCTCGCCCGCGCCGAGGCCGATCACGTCGACACCTGCGCGCTTCAGTTCGAGGACGCGCGACGTGATCGCGAGCGTCGGCGAGGGGCTGATGCGGCCGAGCGCGGCGGATGCGTGCATGGTGTAACCTTTGCGGTTGTCCGCAGTACGCCTGCGGAAATCGCGCGGGCTATACGCCGGGGTCGGCCGATTTCGCAACCGCAACGATCGCCGGAACGAGGCCGCGGACCGCATTTCCGATGAAGAAACCGTCGGCGAGGTCGGTTCGCGTGAGCGGCGCTTCGGTCGCGCGGCCCGATTCGAGGAGTTCGGCGCGCAGGATACCGGGAAGCAGGCCCGAAAACCGGTTGGGCCGTAGCGGCGGCGTAACGAGGCCCGTATCGCGCTGGACGAAGAGCGAGGTGAAACTGCCTTCGGTGAGGAAGCCGTCGGCATCCTCGAACACGACCTCGAACGTGCCGGCGGTCTTGCGCGCGCGGTCGTAGAAGTCGCGGTCGCTCGTCTTGTGGCGGAGGCGGGAGTCGGTCGGCGCCACCGGCAGGGGAACGATCGCGACGCTCGCTAGCGCCGGCGATCGCGGGAGCGGTGCCGCCTCGATCGCGACCGCGCCGGTCGGGCTGAGCAACAGGCGGATGCGGCGGGCCACGCGCAACCGGAAGGTCGCGGCCTGGAGTTCGTTGCGTGCGGCATGGCGATCGAAGACGAAGCCGAGTGCGTCGGCGCTGGCCTTCATCCGCGCGAGATGCGCTTCGAGCCGCATCAGCCCGTCGTCGGGATCGAACGCCATCGTCTCGATCAGGTCGAAGCGGCGCTGGCCCGCGGTGACGAAGGCTCCCTTGGCGCGGCATTCCTCCCACTCGGCATCACCCACGCTGTCGGCGACGATGCCCGAGCCAAGACTCATGGTCGCTAGCTCGCCTTGGACAGCAATCGTGCGGATCGCCACGTTGAAGATGGCGTCGCCGTTGGGATCGAGGCGGCCGATCGACCCGGTGTAGATACCGCGGGTGCGCGCGTGTTCGACCTCGGCGATGACCTCCATCGCGCGCTGTTTAGGGGCGCCGGTGATCGATCCGCACGGGAACAGCGCGGCGAGCACGTCGACCGCGTCGCAGTCGGCTTTCAGCGTGGCGGTGACCGTCGAGGTCATCTGGTGGACGGTCGGATAGGTCTCGACGGTGAACAGGTCGGGGACCGCGACCTGGGTGGCGACGCGCGACAGGTCGTTGCGCATCAGGTCGACGATCATCAGGTTTTCGGCGCGCTGCTTGGGATCGGCCGCGAGTGCCTCGGCGATCGCACGGTCGGCGTCGGGGGTGTCGCCGCGTCGCGCGGTGCCTTTCATCGGGCGACAGGTGAGCGTGTCGCCGTCGAGCGCGAAGAAGAGTTCGGGGGAGAGCGACAGGAACCGCGTCGCGCCGGTGTCGATCAGCGCACCATAGCCGGCGCCCGCCTGGAGGCGGAGGCGGGCATAGAGCGCGAGCGGATCGCCGACGAACGGCACGGTGGCGGCGAAGGTGAGGTTCGCCTGGTAGATATCGCCCGCGGCGATCAGGTCGAGGACGCGCGCGAGCCTGGCATCGTACGCGTCGCGCTCGATCCCGGGCACGGGCGCACCGGTCCAGGCGCCGGCGGGATCCGGGAGCAGGCGCGCGACGTCCTGGGCGCGGATCTCGTCATACCCGGCGAACAGGCCGAACCATAAAAGTGGGCCCGTGCCGCGCACCGGGACGGGTTTCGGCGAGAACGCGGCGCCCGCTTCGTAGGTGAGGTAGCCGGCGGCGTGGAGCCCGCGCGCGCGCGCGATGCGGAGACGGTCGAGCGCCGGGACGACTTCGGCAGGCGTATCGGCGCGGACGATGTCGACCGGGTCGCGGTAGAGCCGTGCGAGCGTACCGCCTCCGCCGGATCCTGCACTGGCATCATCCAGCAATACGTAGGGCGCGGTCCACATCGTCCCGACTGATGCACGTGGCGGACGCATCACGGCAAGCGATGATTAACCCTAACCTCCCGCCATGCCTGCGGATTGCCGGCGCGCTCGACCGCGCGATTGCTCAACGCGCGGGCGCGCCCTATTTCCACGCAATGACCGCATCCCTCCCCCCGCTCCGCGCCGCGATCGTGCCCGTCACGCCGATCCAGCAGAACTGCACTCTCCTGTGGTGCACCGCGACGATGAAGGCCGCGATCATCGATCCGGGCGGCGACCTGCCGCGGATCATGGCGGCGGTCGAACAGGCCGGCGTCACCGTCGAGAAGATCCTGCTGACTCACGGCCATATCGACCATGCCGGTGGCGCCAAGCGGCTGTCGAACGATCTCGGCGTGCCGATCGAGGGGCCGCACGAGGCGGATCGCTTCTGGTTGCAGCGGCTCGATCAGGATGGGCCCAAATACGGGATTTCGGGGGTGAATTTCGAGCCGGACCGGTGGCTGGTGGAGGGCGACACGGTGTCGGTCGGGGATCTTACGCTCGATGTGTACGAGACGCCGGGGCATACCGAGGGCCACGTGATCTTCCACCACGCGCCGTCGAAGTTCGCGCAGGTGGGGGACGTGCTGTTCCAGGGTTCGGTCGGGCGATCGGACATGCCGGGCGGGAACCACCAGACCTTGGTGAAGTCGATCGTCGAGAAGCTGTGGCCGCTGGGGAGCGATACGAGCTTC